>NZ_JADOGI010000307.1 GCF_015645445.1 Nonomuraea cypriaca
GGGGAACACGGCCGACCGGCCCTCTCCATGGCGGCAGACGATGGGAGACGGGGGTCTGCCGCCGGGACGGACCGGCCGGATCGGAGAGTGGACCGGCGGGTCCCTGAGGGTCAGCGCTGGTTCAGCGCCACGTTGCTCGGCAGCGGGATGTACGGGAACGACTGCAGGAAGGGCTTGTCGTTCCTGTCCACCTTGTCCGTCAGCCCCGCCACGAGCTTGCCGCTCTGCGCGGCGCCGGCCACGGCCTGCAGTGCGATGTCCACGACGTCGTCGCCGAGACGCCGGCCGTTCGGGAAGCCCTGCAGGTCGCCGGCCAGCACGCCGAGCCTGTTCGGGTCCTTTGCGGGCGGGATGGACATGTTGAGCCGCAGCATCTCGGAGGGGCGCAGCTTGGCCGCGTCCTTGTTGAGGCTCTGCGAGTTCAGGTCGGCCTTGATGGGGCCGTTGGCCTTGGCGATGCCGGTCAGGAAGATCTCGACCAGGTCGTTGCGCGGGGTGGCGGGCGCCTTGATCCCGTAGATGCCCTCGAGCAGCCTGGCCACCTCGGGGTCGGTGACGCGCTTGACCAGCGCGGCCACGTCGGCGTCCTTCTCCGGGGGCAGCGCGTTGAACGCGTCCTTGAGCCCGGCCGGCGCCACGACCTCGTTGACCAGTGGGTTGCCCAGGCGCGAGACCTGGACGTACTTGTCGCCGTTGTGCTTGTCGGTGGTCGACCAGACGCCGATCACGGGGTTGCGCCTGGCGTCGCCCTTGACGGCCAGGTCCGACGCGGGCACCTGCACCGACAGGGTGTTGACGTTGTAGCCCCTGGTGGTGTCCTGGCCGACCTCGGACAGGTTGCCGCCGTAGAGCAGGTCGAACACGCGCAGGTCCAGGAAGAACGCCTCGTCCGACTGCCCCGCGAACGCCTTGCCGCCGCCCGGCAGGTTCCCGATGGACTGGGCGCGCAGCGTGCCGTAGTCGGGCATGGACGCCGGGCCGACGTTGCTGGGCGCCACGATGCCGTTCGAGATCAGCGTCCTGGAGCCGTGGGGAGTGATCCGCTTGAGCGTGTAGCGCTGGCGGTAGAGCAGGTTGGGGTCGTTCAGCGAGGTGACGGGCCCGTTGTTGTACAGGAACGTGTCGGTGCCGCGCTTGTCCTCGTCGCGGAACATCCACTGGTACGTGACGTCGGGCTTGGCGTCGCCGTTGTTGTCGATCTTTATGTTGTAACGCGACCTGGTGTCGAACGTGTAGAAGTTCGGGCCGCCCTGGGGCTCCTGGAACGGGATCCAGTTGGCCAGCAGAGTCACCGTGCCGGCCTTGTCCGGGCTGACGAACGCGTAGACGTCGGTGTTGTCGTTACGCGGATCGCCCGCGATCATCGGGGCCTCGCGGTGCGAGGAAGCGGTGCCGGAGTCGGTTCGGAGAACGATGAGCGACGACGCGGCGACGGCCGCCGCGAGGCCGATTCCGACCAGAGCGCGCCGGTTGATCCGGAGCTCCATTTTCGGTCCTTTCGATCAGCCGCCAGGCTGACATGGAAAGACGCGCGAAGCGCCTTGCTTTTTTTGGGGGTATGCGGGGGCTCGCCCCCGCAGGACGGGTTCCTCGACGCCCTATTCGTTCCAAGCTCGCTTCCGGATGTCGTCTCCTACTCAAGAAGGAGATGTCAACCAAAGTTGACATACTTGAGTCGTCAATTTAGGTTGACTCTTGTGGCCGGTGCCGATCGTGCGGTGCCGTTCGTTGGGGTAAATCGAGAAATGTCGTGAAAGGAGATGCGGTGGTCAAGGAGCTACTCGCCTACATCCGCCCGCACAGGAAGATGCTCGTCCTGGGCGGACTGCTGGGCTTGATCGGCTCGGCGGCGGGGCTCGCGATGCCGTTGCTGGCTAAGTACGTCGTGGACGCGTTCGGCCAGAACGGGTCGATGGCCACGCCGCTGTTATGGCTGACGGTGGCGGTGCTGGTCGGCGCGGTCGTGTCGGCCACGGGCAGCTATCTGATGGAGCGCACCGGCGAGGGCATCGTGCTCGGCGCCCGGCGCAAGCTCGTGGATCGGTTGCTGCGGCTCAGGGTCGCCGACGTGGACCGGCTCAAGCCCGGCGACCTGCTGTCGCGGGTCACCGGCGACACGACGTTGTTGCGCGCCGTGCTGACCAACGGGGTCGTCGAGTCGGTCAGCGCCGCGTTCATGCTGGTCGGGGCGATCGTCATGATGGCGATCATGGATGGTGTGCTGCTCCTGGTCACACTGCTGGTGCTGGTGCTGATCGGCGGGCTGGTCTCGCTGATCATGCCCAAGATCCAGCGGGCGCAGACGCACGCCCAGGAGGCCGTGGGCGAGATGGGGGCCGTGCTGGACCGGGCGCTGCAGGCGTACCGGACCGTCAAGGCGAGTGGCGCGGAGGAGCGGGAGATCGCCGAGGTGGCCGAGGCGGCGGGGCGCGCCCGCGACCGGGGCGTGCAGGTCGCCGCGTGGACGTCACTGGCGGGGACGGCGACGTTCATGGCGGTGCAGATCGCGTTCCTGTGCGTGCTGGCCGTCGGCGGGGCCAGGGTCGCCTCGGGGACGCTGGAGGTGTCGTCGCTGATCGCGTTCCTGCTGTACCTGTTCTACCTCGTGCCGCCGATCGGGCAGCTCGTCCAGGGCGGAGTCCAGTTGCAGCAGGGCCTGGCCGCGATGAAGCGGATCAACGAGATCGAGAGCCTGCCCGCGGAGCCGGCCACGCCGGTCGGGGCGGTGGCGGGCGTCGAGCCGGTCGGGGTGACGTTCGAGGACGTGGTGTTCAGGTACGGCGACGACCGGCCGATCGTGCACGCGGGGGTGAGCTTCGAGGTGCCGCCTGGCGGGCTGACCGCGCTGGTCGGGCCGTCGGGGGCGGGCAAGTCCACGGTGTTCGGCCTGCTGGAGCGCTTCTACGACCACCAGGGCGGGACGATCACGATCGGCGGCCGCGACATCCGCGACTGGCCGCTGGGCGAGCTGCGCGCCGCGCTCGGGTACGTCGAGCAGGACGCCCCCGTGCTGGCCGGCACGCTGCGGGAGAACCTGCTCTTCGCCGCCCAGGACGCCACCGAGGACGAGTTGCGCCGCGCGATCGTCCGTACCAGGCTCGACGACCTGGTGGAGAGGCTGCCCGAAGGGCTGGAGACGGCGGTCGGGCACCGTGGCGTGCTGCTGTCCGGCGGCGAGCGGCAACGCGTCGCCATCGCGCGGGCGTTGCTGCGCAGGCCCAGGCTGCTGCTGCTCGACGAGGCCACCTCGCAGCTCGACGCGGTCAACGAGCTGCGACTGCGCGAGGTCATCGCCGAGGTGGCCGAGGAGACGACCGTGCTGGTCATCGCGCACCGGCTGTCCACCGTCACGAACGCCGACCGGATCGTGGTGATGGAGGCGGGGGGCGTACGGGCCGTCGGCACGCACGGCTCGCTCGTCGGCGACGACGACCTCTACCGCGAGCTGGCCGCCACCCAGTTCCTCGTGAGCTGACCGTTGTAGTCTGCTGGTGACGTGGATGAATGTGGTCATTCAGGAGGGCACGATGAGCCGCAGCGTGCGCGCGCCGCGAGGCACGACGATCACTGCCAAGGGGTGGCCGCAGGAGGCGGCGCTCCGGATGCTCCAGAACAACCTGGACCCGGAGGTCGCCGAGCACCCCGAGCAGCTCGTCGTCTACGGCGGCTCCGGCAGGGCGGCGCGCGACTGGCCCTCCTACGACGCGCTCGTCAGGACCCTCACCACCCTGGAGGGCGACGAGACCCTGCTGGTCCAGTCGGGGCGCCCCGTGGGCGTGTTCCGCACCCACGAGTGGGCGCCCCGGGTGCTCATCGCCAACTCCAACCTGGTGCCCGACTGGGCGAACTGGGAGGAGTTCCGGCGGCTGGAGGCGGCCGGGCTCACCATGTACGGGCAGATGACCGCCGGCTCCTGGATCTACATCGGCACGCAGGGCATCCTGCAGGGCACGTACGAGACGTTCGCCGCTGTGGCCGCCAAGCGCTTCGGCGGGTCGCTGGCCGGGACCATCACGCTGACGGCCGGCCTCGGCGGGATGGGCGGCGCCCAGCCCCTGGCCGTCACCATGAACGGCGGGGTGGTCATCTGCGTCGACTGCGACCCGCGCTCGGTCGCCCGCCGCATCGAGCACCGCTACCTCGACGTGGCGGCGTCCTCGCTGGACGAGGCGCTGCGGCTGGCCTATGAGGCGCGCGACGCGCGGCGGCCGCTGTCGATCGGCGTGGTCGCGAACGCCGCCGAGGCCGTCCCCGAGCTGCTCGCGCGCGGCGCCGAGATAGACATCGTGACCGACCAGACGTCCGCGCACGACCCGCTGATGTACCTCCCGGTCGGCGTGGCCTTCGCGGACATGGCGGCCGAGCGCGACAAGGACCCGGCGGGGTTCACCGAGCGCGCGCGGGCCTCGATGGCGCGGCACGTGACGGCCATGGTCGGGTTCAAGGACGCGGGGGCCGAGGTCTTCGACTACGGCAACTCGATCAGGGGCGAGGCACGGCTGGCCGGTTATGGGCGGGCGTTCGACTTCCCCGGGTTCGTGCCCGCCTACATCAGGCCGCTGTTCTGCGCGGGCAAGGGGCCGTTCCGCTGGGCCGCCCTGAGCGGCGACCCCGCCGACATCGCCGCGACCGACCGGGCGATCCTGGAGCTCTTCCCCGACAATGAGCCGCTCGCGCGGTGGATCAGGAAGGCCGGCGAGAAGGTGCGCTTCCAGGGGTTGCCCGCGCGGATCTGCTGGCTGGGTTACGGGGAGCGCAACGTCGCCGGTGAGCGGTTCAACGACATGGTGGCCTCCGGGGAGCTCCAGGCGCCCATCGTGATCGGGCGCGACCACCTGGACAGCGGTTCCGTCGCCTCTCCGTACAGGGAGACGGAGGCCATGGCCGACGGCTCCGACGCGATCGCCGACTGGCCGCTGCTCAACGCCATGCTCAACACGGCATCGGGGGCCGCCTGGGTGTCCATCCACCACGGCGGCGGCGTCGGGATCGGGCGCTCCATCCACGCCGGCCAGGTGACGGTGGCCGACGGCACGGCGCTGGCCGGTGAGAAGCTCAACCGGGTCCTCACCAACGACCCGGGCACGGGGGTCATGCGGCACGTGGACGCCGGCTACGAGGAGGCCGCCGAGGTGGCCGCCGCCCGGGGGGTCCGCATCCCGATGCGCGAGTCCTGAGCGCCCCTGTTACCGGGGCTGTTACCCGGGTGCGGGATGAGAATGCCGGGCCGGAGGCGTTGGAGGTGGCGTGGCGGACGGATATCACGGTGGGCTGGAGGTGCTGCTGGATGGCCGGAGGCTCTCGCCCGTGCAGCGGAGGATCGCGCACTATCTCCACGAGCATCTCGACGAGGCGATCTTCCTGTCCAGCGTGGAGCTGGCCGAGCGATCGGGGGTCAGCCAGCCCTCCGTGACCAGGTTCGCCATGGTCCTGGGGTTCGGGGGTTATCCCGAGCTGCGGCAGGCGCTGCGGCCTCTCGTGCTGGGAGGCGGGGCCGAGGCCCCGCACGAGAGCCTGCTCCGCGGGGCCATCGACGGCGAGATCCGTAACCTGGCGCTCGTCAGGGACAGGTTGTCGGCCTTCCCGCTGAAGGAGCTCGGCGAGCAGCTGGCCGTCACCGAGCCGCTGCCGGTGCTCGGCCTGCGGGTCTCCTGCGGCCTGGCCACGACCTTCGCCTACTACGCCCGCCGGATCCATCCCGACGTGCGGCTGCTCACGCACGGCGGCTCCGAGCTGGCCGACGGGCTGCACGCCGCCCGCCGGGCGGGCGCCGAGTGGGTGGTGGCGGTGGTGCTGCCGAGATATCCCGCGGAGGTCGTGCACGGCCTGGAGTACGCCGGGAAGCTCGGGCTGCGGGTGGCGGCCATCACGGACAGGTCCGACTTCCCCGCCGAGGTGGTGCTGGACGCGCCCGTCGGCGACCGGCTCGTGTTCGACTCCCACGCCGCGCCGCTCGCGCTGGCCATGGCCCTGGTCGAGGCCATGGCCGACGCGGCGCCGCTGCGCACCAGGGCGCGGCTGGAGGAGTACGAACGGATGACCGACGAGACGGGGACGTTCCTATCCGGCGATCCTGCGTAGCGACCGCATCGACCACATGGTCGTGAGCACCGCCAGCACGATGAACACCGTGAACGCGACCGGGATCGACGAGTCGGTCAGCCGCCCGTCGAACAACGCCCGCCCGGCCTCCACCGCGTGGTAGAGCGGGTTGATGGGCGCGAGGAACTTCATCCAGTCGGGCGCGAACGTGATCGGCACGAGCAGCCCGGCCAGCAGCATGGCGGGCAGCATGAACAGGTTGATCGTCTGCGACATGCCGTTCTCGTCGCGGATGGTCAGCGCCAGCCCTTGGGAGAGCCCGGAGGCGAACAACCCGGTCGCGGCCATGAGCAGCAGCACCAGCAGCAGCTCCACGACCCCGATGCGGACGCCCATCACGGTCGCCACGATCAGCACCAGGACCGCCTGCAGGACAAGTACGACCATGTCCTTGGCGACCCGCCCGAGGACGAGGGCAGGCCGCCAGGCGGGGCTGACGGCGTACCGTTCGAGTGAGCCGTTGCGCAGTTCGGCGATCAGCCCGAAGCCGGAGAACAGCGAGCCGAAGATGGCGATCATCATCATCGCCGCGGGGGTGAACATCCGCAGCGCGTCCACCGTCGTGCCGCCCGGGGTCATCGTCCTCAGCAGCGGCGCGAACATGAGCAGGTAGAGCACCGGCTGCATGATGCCGAAGATCAGCCAGACCGGGTTGCTGAACGACTTCTTCAGCTCGTAGCCGGTGAACAGGGCGGTGTGGCGGATCATGCGTCGGCTCCGGTGTCGCGAAGGGAACGGCCGGTGTGGGCCAGGAAGACGTCGTCGAGCGTGCAGCGGTCGAGCGCGATCGAGCTCAGCCTGATGCCCCGCTCCTCCAGCGTCCGCAGCAGTGCGGGCAGCGTGTGCTCGCCGTCGTCGACGTAGACGCGCAGCACGTCCTCGTCGACGCGGATCTCGCGGGCGAACGGCTTGAGCGTCTCGGCGGCCGTCTCCAGTCCGTCGACCCTGAGCGTGATCACGTCGCCGGACACCCCTCGCTTGAGCTCGGCGGGCGTGCCCTCGGCCACGATCTGGCCGTGGTCGACGATCACCAGCCGGTCGCACAACACGTCGGCCTCGTCGAGATAGTGGGTGCTGAGCAGCACGCTCGTGCCTGACTCGCGCAACTGCTTGATGCGGTCCCACAGGTTCGCCCTGTTCTGCGGGTCGAGGCCTGTGGTCGGCTCGTCGAGGAAGAGCAGCGGCGGGTCGTGCACCAGCCCGAGCGCGATGGACACCCGCCGCTTCTGGCCGCCGGACAGTGTGCGGCCCGGCCGGTCGGCCATCTCGGTCAGGTCGAAGCGCTTCAGCACGTCGTCCGCCGCCCGCTTCGGGTCGGCCACGCCGTGGATCCTGGCGGCCATCATGATCTGGGCCCGGGCGCTCATGATGTCCTCGACCCCGCCGGCCTGGCTCACGTAACCGAGCTTGCGCCGGACGGCCGCGGGTTCCTTGAGCAGGTCGTGGTCCGCGATGACGGCCTGACCGGCGTCGGGGGCGATCAGCGTGGCGAGCATCCTGATCGTGGTGGTCTTGCCCGCGCCGTTGGGCCCGAGCACGCCGAAGATCTCGCCCTTGCCCACCTGCAGGTCCACGCCGCGCACGGCCTCGACGGTCTGCGTGCCTTTACGGCTCCTGGTGGTGAACGTCTTGCGCAGGCCCTGTGCCTTAATGATCATTGGGGGAGTTCAGCTCCTTCAAGGCAGTTCGTCCGCCTCGACCAGGCCGATCGCCTTCTCGACCCAGTCGAGCTGGGCCTGCAGCATGGCTCTGTTCAGGCGGAGGTTCTCGTCGACGTGCCGGGGGGCGCCGTAGCGTTGCTTGGCGCCGACGGCGCGTCCGACTTCGTCGACACTCATCCTGAGCTGCCGAATCCTGTCATAGAGCGCGTCCAGAATCTCCTGTTTTTCCAACCGGTCCATGAACGTCA
Organism: Nonomuraea cypriaca; assembly: GCF_015645445.1. Classification (GTDB taxonomy): domain Bacteria; phylum Actinomycetota; class Actinomycetes; order Streptosporangiales; family Streptosporangiaceae; genus Nonomuraea; species Nonomuraea cypriaca. The sequence goes on from NZ_JADOGI010000307.1 coordinate 8,012, forward strand.
GCGCCACCTGGAACGGGTCCACGATGGGTTTGACATCGTGCCAGGAGAGCAGCAGCAACCGGTGGAACTCCGCGCGTCCGGTCTCGGTGAGTCCGTAGACCACCTTGCCGCCCTTGCCGGCCTCGATGACCTCCAGCAGGCCCTCACCCGCCATCTTGCCCAGCCCGTGGTAGATCGAGCCGAACGCCACGTTGGCCCAGGAGTCGGCGCCTATCACTTCGAGCCGCCTGCGGACGCCGTAACCGTTCATGGGGCCGTCCAGCAGGGCGCCGAGGATCAGGACGCGCGTCGTCGACATGTGCTCAAGTTTGTATTCAAATTTGAATGTACGTCAACCCCCATAGGCTGATCTCATGACTGACAGACCAACGGCGCTGGTCACGGGCGCTTCGCGAGGTGTCGGCGCGGCCGTCGCGAGGGCTCTGGGCCCGACGCATCACGTGATACTCGGCGGCCGGGACGAGAAGGCGCTGGCCGGGGTGGCGGCGGAGCTGCCGGACGCGCGCCCGTGGCCGGTGGAGCTGACGCGGGTCACGCAGGCGGACGTGGCGGGCGTCGAGCGGCTCGACGTGCTCGTGCACTCCGCCGGCATCAGCGTGCTCGGCAGGATCGCCGACCAGGGCGCCGACGTCTGGCGCCGGACGTTCGAGGTCAACGTCGTCGCGGTCGCCGAGCTGACCAGGCTGCTGCTGCCCGCGCTGCGGGCGGCGAAGGGCCATGTGGTGTGCGTCAACTCCGGCTCAGGGCAACGCGCGAACCCGGACTGGGCCTCCTACGCGGCCAGCAAGTTCGCGCTGAAGGCGTTCGCGGACGCGCTGCGGCTGGAGGAGCCGGCGCTCAGGGTCACGACCGTCTATCCGGGGCGGACGGCCACCGACATGCAGCGCGGCGTGCGCGCGTACGAGGGCGGGGAGTTCGAGCCTGACCGGTACCTCCAGCCGGAATCCGTGGCCCGGGCCGTGCTGGCCGCCGTCGCCGCCGGGCCCGACGCCCACCTCACCGAGCTGACCCTGCGCCCGAGGGGCGGCCCCGTCACCTGAACTGAATGGATCCATTCACTACAGTGGGTCCATGCTTGAACCCATCGCGCACGTAGGACTGGATCCCGGGACCGGCGGCTACGTCAGGGACGCCTGGTCGGAGGCGGACATGGAGCTGCGCGAGTGGTTCGCGGGCGAGGCCGCGCGGCGGGGGCTCGACCTGCGCGAGGACCGCAACGGCAACCTCTGGGCCTGGTGGGGCGACCCGTCGCCCGGCCGTCCAGGCGTGGTGACGGGAAGTCACCTCGACTCCGTACGCCAGGGCGGCGCGTACGACGGCCCCCTCGGCGTCGTGTCGGCCTTCGCCGCCCTCGACCTCCTGCGAAAACGCGGGGTCTCGCCGTCGAAGCCGCTGGGCGTCGCCTGCTTCACCGACGAGGAGGGCGCCAGGTTCGGCGTGCCGTGCATGGGGTCGCGGCTGCTCACGGGCGCGCTGGAGGCGGACAGGGCGCTCGCGCTCACCGACGACGACGGCGACACGCTGGCCGATGTCATGACCAGGGCAGGGCGGAAGGCGCGGGAGATCGGGCGGGACGCCGGGACCCTGGCCATGATCGGCACGTTTGTGGAGCTGCACGTCGAGCAGGGCCGAGGGCTCGTCGACCAGGGCAGGCCGGTCGGCGTGGCGAGCGCGATCCGGCCGCACGGGCGCTGGCGGTTCGACTTCCGCGGCCGGGCCGACCACGCGGGCACCACGAGGCTGGCCGACCGGGACGACCCGATGCTGCCGTTCGCCCGGATGGTGCTGGCCGCCCGGGAGAACGCCGAGCGGCGCGGCGTGGTCGCCACGGTCGGCAAGGTGCGGGTCTCGCCCGGCAACGCCAACGCGATCCCCGGCCATGTCTCGGCCTGGCTGGACGTGCGCGGGCCCGGCGCGGCGGACGTACGCGCCCTGGTGGCGGACCTGGCAGGGGCGGCGGAGGTGCGCGAGGAGTCGTGGACGCCGGTCGTGGACTTCGATCCGGCGCTCAGGGACCGGCTGGCCCGGGTGGCGGGCGGCGACACGCCCGCGCCGATCCTCCCGACGGGGGCGGGTCACGACGCGGGAATCCTGGCCACGGCGGGCGTACCGAGCGCCATGCTGTTCGTCAGGAACCCCACAGGCGTCTCCCATTCCCCCGACGAGCACGCCGAGCAGGCAGACTGCGAGGCGGGAGTGGTGGCACTCGCGGACGTGCTGGAGGCTCTGTCCGAGACGAAGTCGAGGCAAGGATGAAGGGGCGAAGCGCCATGCCTTCCGAGGGGGTCGCGGGGGGCGTCCGAGACGAAGTCGAGGATCGGATGAGGGGGCGAAGCGCCATGCTTTCTGGGGGGG
>NZ_JADOGI010000308.1 GCF_015645445.1 Nonomuraea cypriaca
CACTGCACCTGGCATCGGTGTTCGGCCTCGACCCCAAGACCGCGATCCGTTACACCGAAAACGCCCGAGCGCTTCTGGTGACCGCAGCCGAGCAGCAAGATCCCGCCGGTTCCCGCGAACTCAAGGGTCAGAACCGTCCATAGAGCGTGAAGCTCCATGAGTTCATCCTGAGGACCCTTCAGTTCGCATGAACTCTGGGACTTCTCGGGGGTCAGAGAGATTTGGAACGGAATCCGGCGCTAACGGGGTTCCCCCAGGTCAGCGACCCCCTGCCATTGTGGTCCTCCGGACGTGGTTAACGCCGGATCCCGTTCCATCGCACAGAGGGGGTGGGGAAGATCATGATCATGGTGCGGAAGGCTGGCCGCGGGTCTCGATGTGGTGAAGGTACGGCGGGCGGCTGGTGCCGGTCTGGGACGATCTGAGGCATGGCGCGTGGCGATGGTGGCGGCAGGGACGGCCGGGCCGAGCCCGAGTGGCGACCGGTGACCGACGTGGACATGATGACTGCGGTCGTGCTGGAGCAGCTGGGCGCCAACCGCGATCAGTTGCGGACCCTGGAGCCGGCGCGGCGCGTTCCGCATCTGCTGGACGACCACACCGTGGAGCGGATCAAGCAGGTGTTCGGGGAGCAGCGCGATGACCTGTGGCTGTGGGTCGAGACCGGCGAGCGCTGGCAGGCCCAGGACCTGAGCGCGGCCGAGGCCGCGAAGGTCGACCAGTACGTGGCGGCGGTGGAGGCGTTCGCGGCGAGCAACACGGTCATCCTGGAGCTGGCCGATGAGCTGGCCGCGGGCACGATCAACAAGACGCTGGCCAAGTCGGACCTGGAGCTGGGCGTGGAGACCTTGGCGGGAGCGCTGGCCCGGCAGGCGAACCCGTTCCCGGACGCGTCGCCGGTGCAAGTCCGCCACCCGCTGACGGCCGGCGACACCGATGAGACGTCGTGGCCATGGCTGACAGGGCTGGTGGTGGGCATGGCCGCCCCGGGCCAGTGGGACATCGTGGTGATCGATGACCGTCTGGTGGAAGGGCTGGACGCCGGCGGTAATCCGGTCTACCCGGTCTGCCGCCGCGCGGCCGAGGCGATCCGCCTGCGATAGCTCCGCGTTCAGCCGTTTCCCGGGCCTTGACGGGTCCGGCCGGTCAGATAGCGGTCTGCTGGTCGTGGTCGCGAAGCATGCGCAGGACGGTCGCGGCCGAGGGGTGACGGCCCTTCTTCGCGCCGCTGGTGATGACGAGCCGGGCGGCGATGTCGCGCAGGCTGAGGTCCTGGGCGCGCAGGTGCAGGGCCATGGACAGCATGGCGTCGTCGGTGACGGCGGCGCCGCCGATGGCCTTGCCGCGGGCGCGGGCGGATTCGTGGCCTTCCAGGGTGCGGTCGCGGATGTACTCGCGTTCCATCCCGGATAGCGCCGCGAGCACGGTGAAGACCACGCCCGAGGGGTCGTGGGAGCCCTGCAGTTCGCCGGTGAGGAATTCCAGCCCGATGCCGGCGGCGCGCAGCTGCTCGGCCAGGGCGGCCAGGTCGAGGCCGCGGCCGAGCCGCTTGTGCTCGTGCACCACGAGGGTGACCGCCACCCCGGCCGCGCGCAGTTCCCGGGCCAGGGTCACGGCCTTGTCGAGCTCGGGGCGGGTGGTGGCGCGGGTGGAGATCTTCTCGGCGAAGACGCGGGTGACGCCGGCGGCCTGGAGCGCGTCGAGCTGGGTGTCGAGGGACTGGCGGACGGTGGAAGCGCGGGCGTAGCCGATCCGTGCGTGCCCGGTCGGCTCGGCGTCGGCCGCGGCCGGGTGGGGCAACTGGGCCCAGGCCGTGCCCGGCTTGCGGAGGGCCGGGGTGGGGACGTTGAGCGCCTTGGCGAGCGCGGGCACGAGCCGGAAGCGGGCGGTGTGGTACTGGACGGCCACCTTGCCCCGGCCGGTGCGGCAGGGCGAGCCGGCGGGGGCGGCGCAGGCGGTCATCGGGCAGTCGTGGGCCTCCACGCGGAGGAAGTCGTCGTCACGCACTCCGAAATCGTTTCATAGGAGTGTTTCAGACGGCCACCCGTTTGCACCGACTCATGAAACAGTGTTCGCCCTGGACGCGCCCCGCCGTGAGCGGTGTTTCATAGGTATTCATTACCTGTAGCGCCAGAGCTGCTGTCCACGACGTCCATGACGAACGACTTATCCCCGGTGATCTGCCTGCTGGATGTGGTTATCTGCCGCCGTCCACCACGCAGAACACCGGAGGAAGCATGCAGGTGCAGCGGGTCTTGTCGCCCGTCACAGGGCTGGAGTCATGGACCGTACTGGGCGATGACGACGGTCCGATCCAGCCGATCGAGGCCTATCTGGCGTACCTGACCGACATCGAACGGTCCCCCAACACGATCAAGGCGTACGCCCACGATCTGAAGGACTACTTCACCTTCCTCGGCCTGCAAGGGCTGGACTGGCGCGAGGTACGCCTGGAGGACCTGGGCGAGTTCGTGGCCTGGCTACGCCGCCCGCCGGGCATGCGCGAGGGAAACATCGCGCTGCTGCCCTCGGTGGAGCACCACTGCACCGAGACGACGGTGAACCGGAAACTGTCCGCGCTGTCGGCGTTCTACCAGCACGCGGCCCGCCACGGGGTCGACCTGGGCGAGCTGCTGATCACGTGGCAGTCGGCAGGGCGACGGAACACGGCCTGGAAGCCGTTCTTGCATCACATCAGCAAGGGCGGGCTCCAGCCGCGCAGAACGATCAGCCTCCGAGCGCCGCGCAAGCTGCCGCGGGTGCTCACCGTCGTCGAGGTGCAGACCATCCTGGACGCGTGCGACCGGCTGCGTGACCGCTTCCTGCTCGCGCTGCTCTATGACAGCGGAATCCGGATCGGCGAGGCGCTGGGCATGCGCCACGAGGACCTGGCGGCCGCCGAACGGACGGTGACGGTCCAGCCGCGGGTCAACGACAACGGCGCCCGATCCAAATCCAAGACGCCGCGCACGATCCCGGTCTCGGCGGAGCTGATCAGGCTTTATGCCGACTACCTGCATGGCGAGTACGGAGACCTGGGCTCCGACTGCCTCTTCGTCAATCTCTGGGCCGAACCCCGCGGTCACGCGCTGACCTACTCGGCGGTCTACGACCTGGTACGGCGGCTGCGCCGCAAGACCGGAATCGCCTTCGACCCGCACTGGTATCGGCACACCGCGGCGACGCGCCTGCTGCGTGACGGCGTCTCGATCGAGGTCGTCTCCCAGATCCTCGGCCACGCCGACATCTCCACCACGATGGACATATACGGGCACCTGACGGTCGAGGACGCCCGCAAGGCGATGGAGGCCGCCGGCTGGTTCGCCGACCGGCAGGTGCAGCTGTGATGACCTCGTCCCTGAGCCCCGATCTGGATCACGCTCCCTCACGACGCCCGGCCGCCCGGCAGCGCCCCCACCTGGCCTGGGACCATGAATACGAGCGCGACGTGTGGCGGCTGAAGGAACTCGGCATCGAATGCGACTACCGAGCGACGATCTCCTTCGACGACATCCCACAGCCCTGGCTCAAGAAGCTCGCCAAGCGCTGGACCTGCTGGCGGCTGGCGAGCGGCCTGAGCCCGGCCACGGCATCAGGCGGTGCGAAGGCCCTGGCCCGCTTCGGCCGGTTCCTCGCGGACAGCAGCATCGAAGGGCTGGCCCAGGTCGACCGGCGGGTGGTGGAACGCTATCTCGCCGATCTTCACGCCGAGGGCCTCAGCACAGGCCGGCATCGCGACCGGATCGGTCAGCTGAACACCTTCTTCTCCGCGATCCGCCGACACCGCTGGGACGCCAGCCTGCCCACGACCGCGGTCCTGTTTCCCGAGGACTATCCCGCCACCGCGCAACGCCTGCCCCGGGCGCTGAACGAGCTGGTGATGGCGCAACTCGAACGCACCGACAACCTCGACGAGTGGAACCACCCCGAGTTCCGGCTGATCACCGTCATCTTGATCCGCTGCGGGCTGCGCATCACCGACGCCATCGAACTGCCGCGCGACTGCATCGTCTTCGACCGTGACCAAGCTCCCTACCTGCGCTACTTCAACCACAAGATGAAGCGCGAAGCGCTCGTGCCGATCGATGAGGAACTCCAGCACCTCATCATCGAGCAGCAGCAGCGCGCCCGAGCCCAGTGGCCGGACGGCGCACCGCTGCTGTTCCCCAGCCCGCGACGGAACCTGCAGGGCCGCCAACCGCTGCGCGGCGCCGGCTACCGGCAGGCCCTGCGCAGGTGGCTCAAACGCTGCGACGTCCGCGACGAACGGGGACGACCGGTCCACCTCACGCCGCACCAGTGGCGACACACCCTCGGGACCAGACTCATCAACCGCGACGTCCCCCAAGAAGTCGTCCGCCGCATCCTCGATCACGACTCCCACCAGATGACCGCTCACTACGCCCGGCTCAGCGATACCACCATCCGCCGGCACTGGGAACAGGCACGCAAGGTCAACATCCGCGGGGAGAGCGTCACCCTCGACCCGGCGGGCATCCTCGCCGGCCGCCTGGGCCAAACAGCGGATCGGCCGGGCGACCCAGGCCCTGCCCAACGGCTACTGCGGCCTGCCGGTGCAGCAATCCTGCCCGCACGCCAACGCCTGCCTGAGCTGCCCGATGTTCATCACCGCCCCGGAATTCCTGCCCCAGCACCAGCAGCAGCGCAGCCAGGTCCTGCAGATCATCTCCGCCGCTGAGGCCCGTGGCCATCAGCGCATGGCGGAGATGAATCAGCAGGTCCTGGACAACCTCGACCGCATCATCGATGCCCTGCAGGAGGACGGCGAGCCCGTCGCGAACGAGGTGTCCGATGCCGGCTGACAACACCCACTACCTGGTCACCGCAGCCAGACAGCGGCACGAGCTAACTCGTTCCAAGGTCATCCAGGCGCTGCGTGAGCTCGATCGCACCGGCGCCCCGGTCACCTTCCAGACCGTCGCTCAGCAGGCTTCGGTGTCTCGCTCCTGGCTCTACACCCAGCCCGACATCCGCGCCGAGATCGACAGGCTCCGCACCACGGCCCGGCCCACCACAGAGCCATCCGTGCCGGCTCGTCAACGCAGCAGTGAGGCGTCCCTACAACGCCGCCTCGAAGCCGCCAACAGCCGCAACCGTCAGCTCGCCGAGGAGAACTCCAGGCTCCGCCGACAGCTCGCCCAAGCGCTCGGCCGCCTTCGACTGGCCGATGGACGCGAGCCGGACAAGTCCGCTCCCGCACCGGCTCCCGCGAGCCGCTCTTCGGTAACGATCGGCCCCTGCTGACCAACGCGTCTCAGACCGCCCGCGGCCTCGTTGCGGACACCGTCTCCAACAAGGCCGCCCAGGTCAGAGGCCCGCAACAATCAGCGGCTCAAGATAACCCTCACCTGTGAAACACGGCCTGCCCAAACACGGGCCAGCCGAGCTGAGCACAGACCCCGACCTACGGCGCAGTCCTTAAGGAGGACGTGCGCTACCTCGGCGACATCATGACCCGCGTGCGCGACCACATGCGCGCGCAGCCGCCCCGCTCGGCGGCCCCGCGCAAGCGCCGTACCCGGTCAGAGACCTAGCACGGCCTCGAGGTCGTCGATGGCCGCCAGGGACTGGGCGAGCTGCTCGCGTTCTGCCTCGGTCAGGGTGAGGGCGCGCGCCCGGGCCAGGGCGTGCCCGGCGGCGGCGTGGTCCTTGGCGCGGACGGCGAGCTCGGCCCGGTAGACCAGCGCCTCCAGCAGCTCGGCCGCCGACGCGGTGTCCTTGTCCCGCTCCAGGGCGCCGTCCAGGATCTCGGCCGCCCGCTCGTGATTGCCGTTGGAGTCGCCCATCACGACCGCCCGGTTCAGCGAGGTGGTGAGCCTGCTCGTGGCCTCCTCCTCCGGCAGGGGGCGGGCGGCCATGAAGCGGATCCAGTTGCCGCCGGGGTCGATGACGGCGAAGCCGGAGTGGTTGCCGTCGTTCTTCCGCCTGCGCGGCCGGGTCATCCGGGGGATGCCGGAGACCAGGAGCTTGCCGTGCGCCGCGCGCATGCCCGCGGCGAACGCCTCGAACAGCTCTCCGGTGTCCGGCACGACGATCACGCAGGTCCCGTAGGAGTCTTCGGGCTTGAACGCCTCCGGCATGCCGAAGAAGCCCAGCTGGAGATCCTCGCGCTTGAGCAACACGTACGGGTTCGGCCGGACCTGGTAGTAGATCCGGCGGAAACCGAGCATCGTGTAGAAGTCGACCATCCCGTCGATGGAGCGGCAGGGAAGCAGCGGTATGGCGATCTCGTTGGCCATCGGGGGAACTCCTATTCGCCGGTCATGGTGAACGCGCCCTCTTCCAGGCGGCGGATCATCCGGTCGGTCCACTGGGCGCCGGCGTCGGCGGTGCTCAGCCACAGGGACAGCACCTCGCCCACCGGGCCCCAGGTCGCCAGATCCGTGCCCTCGGGCAGGTACGCGGTGATGCTCGCGCGCCACTCGCGCATGGCGCGGGCCCGCTCGCGCAGCAACTCCAGGGCCCGCTCCCGGGGAAGGTCCTCGATGAGGCCGACAGCGGCGCCCAGCACGTCCAGGCTCGGCTCGCGGTCGGCCAGCGCCTGACCCAGCAGGTCGAGGTACTCCCGCTCGCCCTCCTGGGTCAGCTCGTACTCGATCCGCGGCGGCCCCCCGGCCTCGGAGGCGACCGTCTCGTGCGTCACCAGCAGGCCCTGACCGGCCATGCTCTTGAGCGCGTGATAGACCGAGCCCGAGGTGGCGGTCGACCACTCGTGCGCGCCCCACGACTCCAGATCCGCGCGGACCTGGTAGCCGTGGGCGCTCCCGCGCCTGCGCAGCGCGCCCAGGACCAGCAGCCGTACCGGCTTCATCGAACCCTCCCGAACTTCGCTAGCCAAATTTGGCTAGCTGCTACCGGGAGCTTACCGCACCAACGTGGAGGAAATCGGCGTAGCGGCCGCCGCGGCGTACCAGCTCCTCGTGATCACCCTCCTCGACGACCCGGCCACCGTCCAGGAAGGCGATGCGGTCGGCGCGCTGGACCGTCCGCATCCGGTGGGCCACCATCACCACCGTCCGGCCGGCCATCAGGCGCTCGATCCGCCCTACGGTGACGCCCCGAAGTGACCGCCTGGTGCGGGATCGCGCCAGGTCGGGGTGGCCGTTCCGGTCGGCATCAGGGTGCCGAAGACCCGCTCGGCCGCCGGGTAGCTTCTGGACCGGCAACTGGCCGCTCTGACCGAGGCGGGCTGCCTGCGGATCTTCGCCGACAAGAAGCCCATCAGTCCTGGCCTCTACCTCGCCGCCGCCATCTACCGCCCATTCGCCGTCGGCGCTCCGCCCCTCAGCGCGCGTGTGCAGACGACTCCTGATATCCGTGCACGCGACTTCGGAAACCGACAAACGGCAAAATGAACATCCGAACCGGACACGGCGCACGGAGGTCCCCGTTCGGCCGGGTGTCCTTCGTTGCGTTCGTCAAACGTTCGTTAGATGAACGCGCCGGACACGGCTGCGGAAGATCGTCTGCGTCTGGGATCTACCGCGCCCGGATCTGTCGGGCGGCGTCCAGCGCAGCCCGTTCTGCCACCGCGTCCAGGGGGTGTGCCGCAGCCGTGCAGACCACTTCGAGCATCCGTGCAGACGACTTCGGAAACAGACACAGTCTTATTGATCTTGGGCTTGCTCTTGAGTTTCGAAACTGTTTTAGAGTTACTCAAGTCATTTGATCAACTGCTCAAACGTCAACCGCTCAAGGTCTATAAACCCGCCGAGGGGCCGAGGGCTGCAGGTCAACATGGATCAATTATTCGAGCTATGTAAGATGGACGGCCGCCGCGTCGACCGCGCGTGAACTCGGCCGAAGGCGGCTTGACCACTGCTTGGACGGGCCTGCGATCAAGTCGGGCGTGTCCCGCCTGCCAACGCTTCCATCCAGCCCTTCTCTTGGAGATCGTTCGGGTCTGGCTTTACGGTTCGACCAAAGGTGGCCGGTACCCGGCAGCGCAAACGGCGCATTTCACCCTCGCCGCTGACCCGCCGATGTGCCGGACGCGTGCCGAAGAGCATGTGACGAGCATGAACTCGGCCATCTTCGTCTCTCGGAAGGGGGTCGAGAGCAAGAACGCTTGCATGAAGGGCTCTGTCCTTGCCGCGCAATAAGCTGGGCAAGGACGGAGCTCATCGGCGTTTTCGGGCGCGGATAAAAATGAAGGCCCCAAGTCCAAAAGCCAGGAGGATAAGCACAAGAGTGGTGAGCACTTGCCAACCAAGCGCATAGCTAGCGACGGTGGCGATACTCCAGATGGTCACGCCACCAACGCAGAGTGCGAGTATGGCGATCACTACAACCACGGGCGAGGCAGCGGTTTTCTACGCGTCATACTGTCCAGCATTCCCCAATAGCCGTACTTGTGTCCAATTACGGGCACAGGTCAGTCGTGGATGGTACAGGTGCAACGTGATCGGACGCCGTGGAAGATCAGCAGCCAGCGCACGACCATGCACGACCAGTTGGCCGGGCGGGCTGGACAGCAATTGAAAGGCCCGCTCGGCAACATCCAATGGCGAACGCGTGACCGTTGCCATGTGACGCGTTTCGATGCCCATCTCGAAAACTCCAGGCTGCGATTAATCCATCTCTCGCACTCCGGTATATACGCGCTCTCCGGCAGATCTATGGCGGATACTCACGCGCAACATCAGGTGAGCGTCTGGCGGATTCCGCTGCGGGTCCACCCCTGGCTTCGCCAGATTCTTGCCATAGAACAGCCATGCCTGCCGTGCTATGGCAAAACAGCTTCAGAGTGCTTGCCAGAGACCTGCCAGAGCCCTGTGATTGGCTTGTCGCAACATGCTGGTCAACTCACACCTGCTTAGGGAAACAGGGTGCATGCAAAAATGGGCAGCCGGGGGCAATGTCTGCTACCGGGAAATGGACCATTCGTGCCGAGGCCGGCGGTATCGATGTCAGTCAATGATGGGCTGCCGCTCGATCGTTTGGTGCCGCTCGCGGAGCGGCAATCTCGAAGGGTAGGCGGCGACGGGCGCCGTTGCCGTCGGATGCCGCTCCTGACTACGTCGGTGGGTACCGCGTGGCGCGGCAATGTTCACCGGAAATCGGGCGACCGACCCTCTGGCAACGGACCGGGGAGTATCTCGCTACGACTGCCCCCTTGCTCCATCGAGGCCAGTTCCGTCATGGGGGCCGATGATGCGTGATTGGCCACAAAACTCCAGCTCAGAACCACCAGAGCGTGATAAGTCGGCGTCTTCTGTCGGAGACGAGCGCACACGTCGACGGACACTGCGCGCCCGGGTTGAGATCGTCACGGTGAGTGGACAAGAGGGTGACGAACTTGAGGCGCGTCAGTTGGCCGCAATCTGGGAGATCCTTCGATGTCTGCACCGGCAGAACAAACCATGAGCTATCCATGGGACACAGCTGGAGCCGCGGGGGCCGTTGAGGCCGCAGCGATCCCGCTGTCGGTAGCGTGGCTGGGCCGTACGTCCACCGACGACCAGCAGGACCCGACGCTGTCGCTGCCTCGCCAGCTACGGGCCTCGCGGGACGCCTTGCCCGAAGGGTTTCTGATCGTCGCGCACTTCTACGACATCGAATCAGGACGGATGGATCTCGATTCTCGCGGCCGCGGTCAAGCACACGAGGCGTTCGACATCCCCATCGCCCGTGACGGCGGCATCCAGGACCTGCTGGCCGAGGCCAAGCGGCCAGACCGCCGTTTCGCGGCCGTCATCTGCGAGTCAGTGGAACGGGTCGCTCGCCGGATCTATTTCGGCACGAAGATCGAATACGAGCTGGAACAGGCGGGCGTGATGCTGCTGGCCTCCGATGAGCCGATGCCGCAGCTGGACCGGCCACCGGGCGGGCGATCACGTAAGCGTTCCACACCGATGCTCACCCGCCGGGTCAAGCAGGCTGTGGCCGAGTGGTACGTGCTGCAGATGCTGGAGCTGTCCTGGGATGCCTTCTGCGAGCACACCGAGCAGGGCTGGAACGTGGGCAAGCCGTGCTATGGCTACCGTGCCAAGAAGATCCCGCACCCGGTGGCGGCCAAGCGCGCCGAGGGCAAGACCAAGACCCGGCTGGTCCCACATCCTGTCGAGGGGCCGACGGTGACGCAGATCTTCCTCTTGCGGGGTACGCATTCAGCTCTGAAGCGTTCCGGGTCGGCATGATCGCTGTCGGTAGTCACCCTCGGGCGTGCGTTGTCGCGGCCGGTGGCCGGATTCAGGCTTGTAGTGGGTCTGGTGGCATCCAGGCGCGTCCGAGGAGGGCGTCGCGGATTGCCGTCATGACGTCGGCGCCGTGTTTGGCGGCG
>NZ_JADOGI010000309.1 GCF_015645445.1 Nonomuraea cypriaca
CGACGGCCACCACACCGGGGACCCCGCACAGCCGGTCGGCGATGTCATCGATGTCGAACACGGCAAGAGCGTAGAGCCACCGGCGAAGTCCCTAGAACGTCACCAGCGGGTCACCGATGAAGTCGGCGATGAAATTGACGAAGAAGAAGCCGAAGAACAGGAAGTTGAGCACGAGGATGACGTAGTGCCAGGGACGCGGGCGGGCCGGGCGCGGCAGCTTGCTGTTCAGATACATCAGCAGGAACGGATACAGCAACGCGCCCAGGTTCGACATGTTGGCCGACCACTCCACGAGCGCCACCGGCAGCGACTGGAAGATGATGATCGAGATGATGATCAGCAGCACGATCATGAACGGGTAGTAGAAGCGGCGCGGGTCGCCCTGGATCAGGGCGCGCAGGCGCGGACTGGTGGAGTTCGCCGCGTCCGTCGTGACGCGTACCATCGCCTCGAAGATGCCGAGCTGCGTCGAGAACAGCACCAGCACCCCGAGCACCAGCGCGATGTAGAAGACCACCTGGCCGTACTCGTCACCGAGCGCGGCGGCCACGAACGTGGGGACGTTCGCCCGCGTGGGCTGCTGCCCCGACATCGTGACCGCCTGCGCCATGAGGATGGTGGGCAGCAGCATGCCCAGGATCGCGCCGACGAAGAACACACCCCACATGTCCACCATCAGCAGCCGGTACCACCTGCGCCAGAGCCCACGGTTGCGGTCGTCGTCGGGGAACGTCACGCCGCTGGCCAGGACCTCCCGGCGCCCGCCGCGCAGGCCCGAGATGTATCCGACACGGTGGCCCATGCCGTAGCCCTTGTCGCGGTAGTGGCCCATGACGTACCAGTTGAGGCCCGAGGCCAGCGCGGTGAAGCCCGCCAGCCCGCCCAACTGGGTCGCGGTGATCCCGGCAGGTGGGGCGGCCGGGGTGACGAAGCCGCGGATGCCCTCCCACCACTGGCTGAACGGCACCACGAGCAGGTCCACGGCCAGCAGGGCGAGCAGGATCGTGCCCACCAGCACCCAGTTGACCAGCTCGAGCACCCGGCTGATGCTGCGGGCCGCGGCCGTGATGAGGAACACCAGCACCAGCAGGGCGACGGCCCACCAGCGCGACTCCATGTCATCGGCGGCCGGCGGGACGCCGTGGACCAGCGCGTAGACGCCCTGCCCCGCGGACGCGGCCCACCCGCCGGCGATGAACGAGAAGATCACGATGAGCACCGACAGCGGCACCCAGAGCGGCCACCCCGGCGGCACCCGCCCCCAGCCCACGACCGGTGTCTCGCCGGTCGCGAGGACGTACCTGGAGCACTCGACGTTGTAGAACGTCTGCAGCAGCGCCGACACCAGGATCACCCAGCCGACGCCGATGAAACCGTACTGGCCCACGCTCAGGGGCCCGAGCAGCCACTCTCCGCTGCCGATCGAGATACCGAGCGCGATCAGGCTCGGGCCGACGGCGTACTTGAACAGTTCCTTGGGGCCGATCTTGGAGACCTTGAAGACCTCCTCAGGCGTGGGGAGATCGGTGACTTCGAGATCCGGACGGCTGACTCCGAGTGGGTGCGACATCTCACTGCCTCCTGCCGTTCAGGGTGATCCCGAACGAGGGCGGCTACAAGACCCAATTGGCGAAACCATGACATGCCGGTGATGGCATCAGTCGACGTCCGCAAAGCGGCGAGACACTCCGGGCGTGGCGTTACGGCGCGTTACGGGACCGATTACGTAGAGTAATCAATGCGTTGTTAGATCGTGATCACAGGGGGAGATCGTGAAAGGTAACCTCATAGCCGCCGGTGGGGCCTTGGCCGCCGCCGCACTGCTCGTCATGGCCACGCCGGCCGGCGCCGAACCGCAGAAGCGCGAAAAGGCCGACTGCGACCTGAGCGTCAGCGACGCCAGGCACTCGCTCCGCATCGACCTTTTCGGCGTCTACGCGGATAGCCGCGACGCCTCGGCCTGCAAGGGCCGCAAGGACAAGGACAAGGACAAGCACGACGACGCCGACCTCGAGGACCTCCAGGGCCTCGAGAACATCGACGCAGGCGACGACTACGGCGACGACTACGGCGACGACTACGGGGACGACTACGGGGACGACTACGGCGACGACTACGGCGACGAGCGCAGCGGCTACGACCACAGCGGGTACGACGACAACAAGTTCGACCACAACAAGTTCGACCACAACAAGTACGACCGCAGCGGCTATGACCGCCACGGCTGGGGCGGTCACGGCTGGGGCGGTCACGGCCACGGTTGGGGCTGGGGCAACCCCGGCTGGGGCGGCTACCCAGGCTACGTCTGGCCCGGCACCTGGCTCGGCCGGTACTGACTCGACCGGTTCAACAAGGTAGTCCAGTCAGGTCCCGGGTCATCCGACCCGGGACCAGCAGTTCGGGCCGCTCCGGGCTCCCCCTCTTGGCGCCCGTTCAAGCATGGCCCGAACCCTGCCCCAGTTCGCGGATGACCTCACCCATGGCCGGGGTTCTGGCGCGGTGACATGAGCGCGATGAAGATCGGTGTCTCGTCGCCGGCGCTGAGCGAGTTCCACGACGTCGCCGCCGCGCGCGGCACGTCGAAGAACTGGGGGCTGGAAGCCTTCTGAAACCCCCCGATCGTGGGAGACGGCTCGCCGCGCCTGGAGAGCCCGATCCCGCAGCCCTACGCCGCCGTGGGCGGCGAGCGCATGGTCTCGTCCGCGGACGGCGGCGAGTCCGCCCGCCAACGCGAACCGCAGGCCGGGGCCCGCACCGCAACTCCCGGCCCACGCTTCTACTCCCGGCCTGAGCGCCTGCTTCCCGGGTGAGACCGCTGTCTGCCTCCGGCCTGGGCCCGCGGGCTCGCGTGACTCCCGGCCTGAGCCCGCCTACTCCCGGTCTGAGCCCGCGTGACTCCAGGGGGGCCCCGCGCGGACTTCCGGGGCGAGTTCGTACGGGGCTACCGGTCGACGATCTCGTTCTTGCCGATGACGACGACCCCGGCCCGGGTCAGCGCGAACCGGGTGCGGTCGTAGTCGAGGTCGAAGCCGATCCGGGCCCCGTCAGGGATCACCACGTTCTTGTCGATGATCGCCTTGCGCACGATGGCACCTCGCCCCACCTTGACGTTCTCCATCAGGACCGAGTCCTCCACGCGCGAGTGCGAGTGGAGCACCACCTTGGGCGACAGGATCGACCTGATCGCCGTGCCGCCGGAGACGATCACGCCGGGCGACACCAGCGAGTCGATCGCCCGCCCCACCCGGTCGCCGTCATTGTGCACGAACTTGGCCGGCGGCAGCGGGTCGTGCCCGGTGAAGATCGGCCACTTGTCGTTGTAGAGGTTGAACACCGGATGCGCCGAGATGAGATCCATGTGGGCCTCGTAGTACGCGTCCAGCGTCCCCACGTCACGCCAGTAGCCGCGGTCGCGCTCGCTCGACCCGGGCACGATGTTGTTGGCGAAGTCGTACACGTCGGCCCCACCCGACTTGACCAGCATCGGGATGATGTTCCCGCCGAGGTCGTGCTTGCTGGTGGGATCGAGGGCGTCCTCGCGCAGGGCGTCGATCATCGACTGCGTCTTGAACACGTAGTTGCCCATCGACGCGAACACCTCGTCAGGCGAGTCCGCGAGCCCGACCGCGTCCTTGGGCTTCTCCCTGAACGCCACGATCCGGCGCCCCTCGGGGTCGGTCTCGATCACTCCGAACTGGTCGGCCAGCGACAACGGCTGCCGGATCGCCGCCACCGTCACGTCGGAGCCCGAGTCCTCATGCTGCTCGACCATCTGCCGAGGGTCCATCCGGTAGATGTGGTCGGCCCCGAACACGATCACGTGCTCGGGCATCTCATCGTAGATCAGGTTGAGGTTCTGGAACAGGGCGTCCGCCGAACCGGAGAACCACCGCGGCCCGAGCCGCTGCTGCGCGGGCACCGGGGTCACGTAGTTGCCCAGCATCGCCGACAGCCGCCAGGTCCGTGAGACGTGCCGGTCGAGGCTGTGGTTCTTGTACTGGGTCAGTACGACGATCTTGAGGAAGCCGCCGTTCGCCAGGTTGGACAGAACGAAGTCGATGAGCCGATACATCCCCCCGAACGGCACGGCAGGTTTCGCCCGATCCGCCGTGAGCGGCATGAGCCTCTTTCCCTCTCCACCTGCCAGCACGACCGCAAGCACCCTCCGGGACCTCATGTCCTGGACGCTACCCTCAAATGGCCGATCTATCGACGAAACCCCGCACGGTCGACTTTCTTCGTGTCCAGATTCACAGCGCCACGCTCTCCAGGTTCGGCACGAAACTCGCCGCCGGTGGTGGTCCGCCGGACGCGCCCCACCATAAAGTCGTGTCATGCGTGTTGATCTACTCAGCCGGGAGTATCCGCCCGAGGTCTACGGCGGGGCCGGGGTGCACATGGAATACCTCGCCCGGGAGTTGCGGCGGCTGGCCGACGTACGCGTGCGTTGTTTCGGCGCCGATCGCGCCGAGCCCGGCGTGTCCGCCTACCGGGTGCCGGGCGGGCTGGAGGACGCCAACGCCGCGCTGCAGGTGCTCGGCGTGGACCTGGAGATGGCCGCCGCCTGCGAGGGCACCGACGTCGTCCACTCGCACACGTGGTACGCCAACTTCGCCGGCCATGTCGCCAAGCTGCTCCACGGCGTCCCGCACGTGATCACCACGCACAGCCTTGAGCCGCTGCGGCCGTGGAAGGCCGAGCAACTCGGCGGCGGCTACACGATCTCGTCGTGGGCCGAGCGGACCGCCCTGGCCGGCGCGGACGCGGTCATCGCGGTGTCGGAGGGGATGCGGCGTGACGTACTGGCCGCCTACCCCGAGATCCCGCCGGACCGGGTGAGCGTGATCCACAACGGCATCGACACCGTCGAGTACACCCCGGATCCCGGCCTCGACGTGCTGAAGAAGCACGGGGTCGACCCGCACAGGCCGTACGCCGTCTTCGTCGGCCGCATCACCCGCCAGAAGGGCCTGGTCCACCTCCTGCACGCGGCGCGGTCCTTCGACAGGGACGCCCAGCTCGTGTTGTGCGCGGGCGCGCCCGACACGCCGGAGATCGCGGCCGAGGTCACCGAGCTGGTGCGGGGCCTCGACCGCGAGGGCGTGGTGTGGATCTCGGACATGCTGCCCAAGCCCGAGGTGATCCAGCTGCTGACGCACGCGACGGTGTTCGTGTGCCCGTCGGTGTACGAGCCGATGGGCATCGTCAACCTGGAGGCGATGGCGTGCGAGACGGCCGTGGTCGCGACCGCTACGGGCGGCATCCCCGAGGTGGTCGCCGACGGGGAGACCGGCCTGCTCGTCCCCATCTCCCAGGGCGCCGACGGCACCCCGCACGACCCGGAGCGATTCGCCGCCGACCTGGCCGAGCGGGTCAACGCGGTGCTGGGCGACCCGGCACGGGCCAGGGCCATGGGAGGGGCGGGACGGGCTCGGGCGGTCGAGCACTTCTCCTGGGAGCGGATCGCTCATCGCACCCTGGACCTGTACGCGGGCCTCGGCGGCGCTAGGTGAGGCGTTCCAGCACCACGACGGGGATCTGGCGGTCGGTGTCGCGCTGGTAGTTGTCGTAGTCGGGCCACGTCCTGGTCATGATCCCCCACAGCTCCGGCTTCTCCGCGTCATTCGCCGTACGCGCGCGGGCCTTGAACCTGTCGCCCATGACCTGCACCTCGACATCAGGGTTGGCCACGAGGTTCTTGTACCACTGCGGATGATCCGGATCCCCGCCCTTGGAGGCCACCACGAGGTAGTCGTCGCCGTGCCGCTGGTAGATGAGCGGCGTCGTGTACGGCCTGCCGGAGCTACGCCCCTGGGTGGTCAGCAGCAGGACGGTGGTGTTGTTCCAGTCGTGCCCCTCTGCGCCGTCGGTCTCACGATAACGCTGGACATGTTCCTTGCCGTAGAGCATGCACACAAAGCTACCCCTTGAAGGCGTGACCTCACCGTTACGCCCCGGGGCCGGAACGAGAAGTTAACATGCCGGACACCCGCCCCGCCTCGCGAGATCACACCGTGGGCGGGGTCCTGTACGCGACCGCACGCCGGTGAGAGCCTGTAGCCCATGACCGATCCGGCCGGGGCGCTGGCCGCCCGCATCGAGCGGTTCGAGCAGGCCGCGGATCCCGGGCTGATCTGGGATCCGGCGGCGCTGACCGAGGCCGAGCAGGCGATGCGGGCGTGCGCGGGCGACCGGTCCGACGCCGCGACCTGGCGGCTGATCGGCATCCTGCACCTGGCCCGCTACCGGCTCGACCAGCGCACGACGCAGGACGCCGCGGTGGCGGGCGCGTTCTTCGCCGCGGTGGCCGTGCTCGATCCCGAGCGGCTGCCCGAGCGGCTGCGGGGCTCGAAGGCGCCCCCAGGCGACTCGGCAGGCACGTGGGCGGGGCTGGTCGAAGAGGTGTTCACGCACGTGGACCCGGCGGCGTACCCGCACGTCGGGTTGCTCGTCCACGCGCTGGTCCGGCGGGCCATGGCGCATCCCACGGCGGAGGCGGCCGACCGGCTCGGACGGCTGCTCCTGGAGCAGCCGCCGGAGTCCGCCTGGGCGCCGGGTGCACTGGCGCTGCTGGGCGGCGGGCTGGTGCGGCTGTACGCGTTGACGGGGGAGCGGGAGGTCATCGAGGACGCGGTGCACGTGCTGCTCAGGGCCGCTTTGGCGGGGCACGGCGCGGGCGACCTGGCCGCGGCACTCGGGCTCGCCGCCCCTGAGGACGCGTCGCTGGCCAAGGCCCACCTCGCCGCGGCCGGGAGCGCGCCGGGCGGCCAGGACAGGTCGCGGGCCCTCCTCGCCCTCGTCGACGTCGCGCGGGCGCGGTCGGCCGCTTCTTACGAGGACGGCGACCTGCTGACCTTCATCAGGGTGGGGCAGTGCGCGCTGGACTTCTGGCCCGAGGGGCGGGCGCATGCCGGTGTGCTCGCGCCGTACGCGGCCGGGCTGGTCGAGTGGTACGTCGTCACGGGCGACGAGCGCTCGCTCGAAGCCGGGCGGGAGATGCTGGAGGCCCTGGGCGCGAAGCCTGACGGGACGGTGCGGCGGCTCGGCGCCGATCCGGTCGTCAGGCTCGGCCTGCTGGGCGAGCGCCGGTGGCGGCGCTACGGCGTGAGCGGCGACCCGGCCGACCTGGAGATCGCCGTCGACGTCATGCGCGAAGCCGCCGGACTGGCCGCGCCCGGACACCCGGAACGCGCCCGGCTGCTCGACGACCTGGCGAACGCGCTGTTCAGACGGGCCGTCGTGACCGGTGGGGGCCCGGCCGAGGCGATCGCCGCCGCCCGCGCCGCGCTGGCCGCGCACGGCGAGCAGGATCCGGCCAGGTCCAAGGCCCTGCTGCTGCTCGGTCAGGCGCTCCAACTGGATCTCACCGCCGAACACGCCGACGAGGCCGTCGCCGCGCTCCTGGAGGCGCTCGGAGCGGGGGAGCGGCAGGCGTACGGGCTGGTCTCCGAGGTGCTGCGGTGGCGCGCCACGCACGTCGGCGGACAGCGCGAGCAGGACCTGAACGACGCCGTGCGAACCGCCCGCCAGGGCACCGACGACCCGGCGACCGGGACCCCCACCCAGCACGGGGTTGAGCCGGGGATGGGGACGCCTGCTCAGCCGGGGGTTGAGCCGGGCGTGGGGGTGCCCGCTCGGCGGGCGCTGGGGGAGGCGCTGGTGGCGCGGTTCCGTGTGCTGGGTGACGCGCGGGACCTGGGTGAGGCGCTGGCGCTGGCCAAGGACGGGGACCCGGAGCTGCTGGCCCGGCTCGGGACCGTGTTCGACGACCCGGCGCCGCTGCCGCTCGACGAGCGGCTCGCGGCCGCGGCGACCGAGCTCGCGCTGCTGTCACCGGACGAGGACACGGCGCTCAAGCTCCTCCGGTACGCGGGACGGCAGGCCACCGAGCCGGGCGAGTTCCTCATGGAGAAGGGACTGAACCTGGCCGAGCAGGGGCGCCACCGCCTCGCGGGCTCCGTGCTGGGGCGGGCGTTCGAAGCGTTCGAGGAGGCGGGCCGGCGTTCCGAGGCGGCCTACGCACTGTCCAGGCAGGCACGCGCCCGCGAGGAACTCGGCGAGCCGGACCTGGCGCTGGAGGCGTACACGCGGTCGGCGGGCCTCTACCGCGCGCTGGGCGCGCACCGGGCCGAGGCGCGGCAACTCGCCGGCATGGGCCGCGTCCGGCTCCGTGCCGGCGACCCCGCCCGCGCGGCCGAGCACTACCTGCGCGCCGTCGACCTGTGCGCCGGCGCCGAACCGACCGGGGAGGAGGCGTCCTACCAGGCGAGCGCGGCCGACGCCTGCCTGGCCGCCGGCGACCCGGCCACCGCCCTGGCGTGCGCGGTCCGGGCCCGCGAGCTGTACCTGGCGCTCGGCGACACCCAGGCGGCGGCCACCGTGCTGAGCGCCGCCGCGCGGGCCGCCGTCGACCAGGGCGACCTCACCGCCGCCGGCGACCGCATCACCGCGTGCGCCCTGGAGCTGGAGGCCGCGGGGGCGTGGGAGGACGCCTGCCGGGCGCTCGACGCGCATGCCGTGCTGCTGGCCGGGCGCGGCCACCGCGAGCGGGCCGCCGCGTGCGAGGCCCGGCTGGTGGACATCGTGCGGCGCCGTGGGCAACGGCGCGAGCCCGCCGACGAGTGGTACCGCATCGCACAACGCCGCCGCGGCGACGGTGACGCCGGTGGCGCCAGGTCCGCGTTCGAGCTGGCCGGACTTGAGTACGAGTCCAGCGGCCACCACGACGGCGCCGGTTCCGTCCGATACAACCTGGGCGTGCTGGCGTACACCGAAGGCACGCTCGACCCGGCGGTGGCGGCGTTCGGGGCGGCGGTGGAGACGTTCGACCGCCTGGGGGCGACCGCCAAGGAGGCCGCCGCCCTGACCATGCGGGCCTCCTGCCTGACGCGGCTCGACCGGGGCGACGAGGCGCAGGCCGACCTGGACAGGGCTCTGGAGCTGGCCGCCGCGAGTGGTGACCTCGACGCGCTGTTCGCCACCATGCTGCACCGAGCGGTGCTGGACGTGGCCGTCGGGGAGTATCACGCGGCGGAGGAGCGGCTGTACTCGGCGCTCGGTCCTGCCGCCGCCGACCCGTTCAAGGTGGCCGTCGTACGCGATCGGCTGGCGGAGCTGGCCGCCCGCACCGGTGATGTGGAGGCGCGGGCGGAGGCCCTGACGCTGGCGGCGGCGGGCTTCGCGGCCGGGGGGCAGGGCCGGCTGGCCGCGCTCGCCTCGGTCAGGCTGGGCTTCGCGCTGGAGGAACGCGGGGAGTACGCGCGGGCCAGGGCGGCGCTGGAGGAGGGGCTCGCGGGCCTGGAGTCGTACCCGGAGGTGGGGGCGGCGCCGTTCGAGGTGATGGTGGCGATCGTAGGCGGGCCGGACCCGGCCGTACTGGCCCGGCTGGCCGCCATCCAGCTCACCCTCGGCCACCTGACCCCGGGCCGCGCCACCCTCGCCCAGGCACTCGATGCGGGCACGCCGCATGCCCGGCTCCACATCGAGACCGCCGGGCCTGGCCTCGGGGAGGCCGGAGCCGGGCGGGGGCCGGGGGACGTGTGGCTTCGCATCGAGACCGCCGGGCCTGACCTCGGGGAGACGGAGGCCGGGCGAGGGCTGGGGGAAACATGGCTTCGCATCGAGGAGGCGGAGGCGGCCGGAGACCTGCGCACCGCCCGCTCCCTCGCCGAACGGGCCCTCGCCGATGACCCGGCATCCGCCGACCGCTCGCTTCTGCTGGCCAAGCTGTCCCGCCACTGCCGGGACCTGGGCGATCCCGCCGCCGCCCACGACTACGCCACCCTCGGGTACGAACTGCGCGACGATCGCGCCGTCGAGCACCTCCGCAACCTGGGCATGTCGGCCGCGGACCTCGGCCGGACCGACGCGGCGGTCCGGCACCTGAGCCGGGCGGCCGAGCTGGGCCGCGACTCGGACGCCGCGCTGCCGGCGCAGCTCGTACTGACGCTCGACGCCCTCGGCAGGAGCCTGACCGACGTCGGAGCCTGGGGTGCGGCCGCCCAGGCGTTCGACGAGGCCCTGGACCTGACCACGGCACCGCTGTGGCGTCTGCTGCGTGCCCCGCTCCTCGCCCACCGGGCGGCCCTCCACCTCCGGCTGGGCGAGCTGAACGAGGCGGCGACCGCGTACCGAGCCGCCATCTCCACCATGGAGGAGTCAGGCGACCGACGCCACCTCGCCACCGCCTACGCCGACCTCGCCCTCATACACACACTCCACACCC
>NZ_JADOGI010000031.1 GCF_015645445.1 Nonomuraea cypriaca
GCGGTCCTGCGGGGGCTGGCGATGTTGGGGTATCGGCCTGCGCTGTGGTTTCCGGACACCTATACCTACGTGGTCACCGTGTTCAAGCCGCGCCCCGACCTCGTACGACCGGCCGGCTACTCGATGTTCCTCAAGCTGCTGGAGCCGTTCCACAGCTTCGGTGTGGTCACGGCCGTGCAGCACCTCCTGGGCCTGGCCACCGGCGCGATCATCTACTGGGTGGCGCGCCGGGCGTCCGCACCGAAGTGGGCCGCGACGCTGGCGACGGTGCCCGTGCTGCTCGACGCGTACCAGGTCGAGCTGGAGCACCTGCTGATCTCCGACACTCTGTTCATGTTCGTGGTGGTGGCGGCCGTGGCGCTGTGCATGACGCGGCGGCCGGCCACGGTCGCCGCCATCGGGCTGTCGCTGGCCGCCGCCACGCTCACCAGGACCGTCGGTCAGCCGCTCATCGTCGTGTTCGCGGCCTGGTTCGTGCTGCGCAGGAGGGTCGGACTGGCCGGGGTGCTGGTGGCGGCCGCCCTGGTGCCGGTCGTCGCGTACGGCGCCTGGTTCTACGCCACCTACCAGCGCGTCGGCATCGTGGGCGCGAACGGCGCCTTCCTGTACGCCCGCACGATGTCGTTCGCCGACTGCGCCAAGATGAACCCGCCACCAGACCTGCGCGTCCTGTGCGACCCGCGCCCGCCGGACCAGCGCCCGCCGTCGCAGGATTACATCTGGGCGAAGGACGCGCCCCTGGTGCTCCAGCCGGGGATCACCTTCACGAAGGAGAACGACGACCTGGCGGCCAGGTTCGCGACGCTGGCGATCACCACGCAGCCGCTCGACTACGCCGCCTCGGTGCTGACCGAGCTGGGCCGTACGTTCACCTGGGACCGCCCCGTCTATCCCGACCCCGAGGTCTACGGCTACTACCAGTTCCCGGTGACGCCTCCCGGACCACCTGGCCGCTATCCCGCGCAGGTCGGCGCCGAGTATGCCAAGCTCTATGAGCAGGGTGCGATCGACACGAAGATCGTCGAGCCTTACGCCGGATGGCTGCGGGCCTACCAGAGCATGGCGCGGCTGCCCGGCCCGGTGCTCCTGGGAGTCCTGCTGGTGCCGCCGGTGGCGGCGATCGCGCGCAGGCGACGAGGACGACGCGGCGCGGGCCCTCAGGCCTGGCTGGTGCCCTGGTCAGTGGCCGTTGTGCTACTGGTCACACCGGCCGCCGCGGCGGAGTTCGACTACCGGTACGTGTTGCCGGCCGTACCCCTGGCCTGCTTGGCGGCGGCCCTGAGCATCGGGAACGCCCAGCGAAGCCGGTCAGGGAGCAACCGGAGGCTGAAAGAGTTTGGCGATGATATTCCACCTAATGTCCGGCTCTGAGTATGCTGTGCCGCGGAAACATCACGCCCGGGTCACGGCCGTTTCCGGCGGTCGGGCCACCTGGCACGCCGGACGTGACCTAGTCTCGTGGCGCGGAGCGACCAAGCCTGCGCCATGGCGCGAGGTACGAGGCTAGGGGACGTATGAGTGACTACAGGAGCGTGTCCACGCAGGACCGCGGGGTCGCCCAGACCGAGCCAGGCAGCCGGATGGCCCGCAGGACCGCGGCCGCCGCGCCGCCCCCGCCCGGCGACCGTCCACCGCGCAGCCACCGCGGCGGTGGCGGCGGCGACCGCAAGATGCGGGCGCTGGCCTGGGTCAGCATCGGCGTCACGTCACTCATGGTCGCGGGCACGCTGACCGGATATGTGGTCTTCCGCGACACCTTCGGCAACATCAAGCAGAAGAGCGTCAAGGAAGACATCATCAACCCGCGCCCGCTGGACACCGGCGCGCTCAACGTGCTGCTGGTCGGCTCCGACACCCGGGCGGGCGACGGCAACGCGAGGTACGGGCAGGAGCTGGCCAGGCAGGCGGACGCGGGCGGCAAACGTACCGACACGATCATCCTCATGCACATCTCCCCCAACCGGGACAAGGCGCGCCTGATCAGCTTCCCGCGCGACTCGATGGTGCAGATCCCCAAGTGCAAGAACGAGGCCACCAAGCAGGAGATGCCCCCGCGCCGGGACATGATCAACTCGGCGTACAACTCCGGCGGGATCGCCTGCACGATCTCCACGATCGAGACGCTCACCGACATCCGCATCAACCACTTCGTCGAGATCGACTTCAGCGGGTTCAAGAACATCGTCGACGCGCTCGGCGGCATCGAGATCTGCCTGAAGTCCGGGGTCAACGACAAGGATTCCAAGCTGGTCCTGCCCCCGGGCAAAAGCCTGCTCAACGGCGAGAAGGCCCTCGGCTACGTACGCCTGCGCAAATACGGCGACGGCAGCGACATCCAGCGCATCAAGCGCCAGCAGATCTTCCTCAGCAAGGTCGTCTCCAAGGCCACCAGCGGCGAGTTGCTCACCGACCCCGGCAAGCTGAGAGACTTCATCGCGGCCGCGGCCGGCTCGGTGACCATGGACCCCGATCTGGCCAACAACACCGAGCAGCTCATCCAGATCGCCATGAGCGCCAGGGAGCTGACGGCGGGCGGCGTCCAGTTCACCACGGTGCCGTGGGGCGAGGACCCCGCGGACAAGAACCGCGTGGTCTGGCGGGAGCCCGACGCCACCGAGCTGTTCACCGCGATCAAGACAGACACCGAGGTGGCGACCCCTTCGGCCACCCCCAGCGCCGGCACGAGTGCCAAGCCCAAGGTCACCGTCAAGCCCGAGCAGGTCAGGGTCCAGGTGCTCAACGGCACCACGACCTTCGGCAAGGCCCGCGAGGTCGCCGACCAGCTCGCCAAGCAGGGCTTCAACGTGACCGGCGTGGGCAACTACACGTCCACGGACGGCGGGAGCCTGGCGAAGACCGAGGTCCACTACGCCAAGACGATCACCTCGGCGCCCGATCACGCCGACGCGCTGGCCGGGGCGGTCCTGCCCAAGCCGGCGCCCGCGGCGGGCAAGGTCGCGGCGACCAACGCGCAGCCGTACACGTCCGCGACCGCCCCCACGGGAGCCGCGCTCAAGGGCACTCCGGTGATGCAGCTCGTCGTCGGCGAGGACTTCAAGTCGGTGAAGATCACCGAGCTGCCCGACAGTGTGAAGGAGAGCACCATCACCGCCTCCGAGCAGAAGAACGTCTGCACCTGAGGCTGCGAGTTCCCTGTGTAACCGGGACTGCGCCGCGTCCGCGTGAGACAGGACCCGCGAGAGCGGGATAGTGTGTTGCGGGTCGGCGACGCAGCGCGACACCTGGCCGTAATCCGGTAGTCAAGTCATGTTGCCGTCGTGTTTCCCCGGCCCCTATCGAAGCTGAGCGACTCCCCCGTGTCTGACACCAGATCTTCCCGACCGGCCACCCCGCGAAGCCCAGGGGGCTCCAGCGAGGAAGGCGGTCCCGCCAACACGGGAGCGCGGTGGCCGTTGCCGGAGGAGAGCTTCTGGAGCGAGCAGACCGACCCTCATGGCGTACTCCCCGGCGAGCAGACCGATCCGCAGGGGCGCACACAGACCGGGCCGGCCCGACCTCAAGGGCCCGCCCCAGACACGCCGGAGGGGCCACAAGGGCTCGCGCCGGGAGCGCCGGAGGGACCGCGAAAGCTCGCGCCAGGCGGGCCGGAGGGGCCGCGCGGGTTCGCACCTGACCCGCCGGACGGGCCACCCGGGCTCGCGCCGGGAGCGCCGGAGGGACCGCGAAAGCTCGCGCCAGGCGGGCCGGAGGGGCCGCAAAAGGTCGCACCGGGCGGGCAGCAGGAGCCGCGTACGGCCACCGCCGGTCAGCCGACCGGCCAGAGCAGTCAGCAGGCCGGTTCCGACCGGGCCGGCGAGGGGTCCCAGGTTCGGCCCGAGCCCCAGCCGGAGGCCGGGCCGCCCAAGCGCAAGCGCGACCCGTTCCTCGACAACGTCAAGTTCATCCTGATCGCGCTCGTGCCGATCGGCCACTCCCTGGTGCCGACGCTGTCGGCCGACTCCTCCAGGTCCCTCTACGTCTTCATCTACACCTTCCACATGCCGCTGTTCGTGCTGATCAGCGGCTACCTGTCCAGAAATTTCTGGAACTCCAACGCCAAGACCAACAAACTGGTCGACACGTTCCTCGTCCCCTACGTGATCGTCGAGGTCGGCTACGCCGCACTCCGGTTCGCGCTGGGCCAGAAGTGGAGCCTGACGATCATCGACCCGGCGTGGCTCAACTGGTATCTGCTGGCGCTGCTGTTCTGGCGGCTGTCCACACCGGTGTGGAAGCGGATGAAATATCCGGTCCCGGTGGCCATCGCCATCTACCTGTTCGCCGGCTTCTCGGAGATCTCCGGCGACTTCAGCATGGACCGCTTCTTCGGGCTCCTGCCGTTCTTCGTGATCGGCCTGGTCATGCAGCCCGAGCATTTCGAGCAGCTCAACCGACGGTGGATCAAGATCGCCTCGGTGGTCACGATCCTCTGCGCCGCCGCCGTGGCGATCTATGTCGCCCCCAGGACCAAGCTCGCCCCCTTCTACTACAAGGGCAGCTACGAGAAACTCGACCTGTCCTGGTACATGGGCCTGGGCGTGCGCATCGGGTTGCTGGTGTGCGGGCTGGCCATGTGCCTCGCCGTGCTGGCGCTGGTGCCCAGGCGTGAGACGTGGTTCACCGACCTCGGCACCCGCACCCTCTACTGCTACCTGCTGCACGGCATCCCCGTGCTGATCGCCAAGGACCAGGGCTGGCTGGAGTTCCCGTGGCTGCACGGGCCGCTCGGCGTGCTGGCGATCAGCTTCTCCTGCTTCGCGCTGGCGATCGTCCTGTGCCTGCCGGAGACCCGTACGGTCTTCAAGTGGGTCCTGGAGCCCCGACTGGTCTGGCTCTATCGTCGCCCCTCGCGAAGTTAAGCGGCCGTTCGGCCAGGATTAACGCCTTTGACCTGGTAGGCGCGGAGCATCGACACATGCGCGCATGTGTCGCCACGACCGTCCATCATCCCGAGGACGCCCGGATCATGCACAGGCAGATCAGGGCGCTGCTCGACGCGGGCCACGAGGTGACCTACGTCGCGCCGTTCACCTACTTCAACGTGACCCCTGCCATGGGCCTCACGCCGATCGACGTGGCCCGCCACGCCACGTACGGCCGGGCGCGCGGCGCGCTCAGGCGCGGCGTGCGGGACGCGGACCTGCTCATCGTCCACGACCACCGGCTGCTGCACGCGCTGCCGCACCGGCGGCCTCCGGTCGTCTGGGACTCGCGTGACGAGGCCACGCCCAGGCAACTGGCCCGCGCGGGACGACGCCACCAGGTGATCACGCCCGCGGTGGTGCCAGAGGCGACCCAGGTGTCCGACCGCCCGCCGCCGCCCGGCGACACCAGGGTCGTGCACATCGGCCGCCTCTCCGCCGAGCGCGGCGTGTCGGAGCTGATCGGCCTAGCCGGGCGGCTGGCGTCGTACGGCATCAGGCTGGACCTGATCGGGGCCGCGACCCGCGAGGCGCGCCCGCTCCTGCGGGACGCGCAGCGGGTGGGGCTCCTCGACTGGTTCGGGTACGTGCCCAACCGCCACGCGCTGCGCATGGCCGAGGGCGCCCTGGCGGGCCTCTCGCTGGCGGATGACACCGTACGGACCCCGCCGACCAAGATCATGGACTACATGGGCCGCGGGCTGCCGGTGATCACCACGCCACAGGGCGCCTCGCTGGTGGAGGAGGCCGGCTGCGGGGTGGTGGTGCCGCTGGACGTGGACGCCGTGCTGAACGCCGTACTGGACCTGAAGGAGAATCCGGTACGGCGGGCCGAGCTGGGCGCGCTGGGCCACGCACAGGCCCGTCTGCGCCACCACTGGCCCGACCACGCCGAGGACTTCGTCCGCCGCGCCGAGTCGTGGGCGGGCCTGACCGCCCACGCCCTGGCCGTCTGAGGAGGGGTCGGCGACCACACCCGGGCGGGAATGGTCACACGTCTCCGGGGTTGATGTACTGGGAGCATGGCATCGCATCTGATCCAGGGCCGGACGGTGGGCATGCCCGTGCGGGTGAGGGACGCCGAGGTGGGCGGCGCCTGCTACCCGGTGCGTGCCGACGCCGCCAGGGCGGTGATCGCGTACTCCGGCCTCGACGTGGCGGAGATCCTGCCCGGCAAGGCCGTCTGCGCGCTGCTGTTCGTCGACTACCGCGACGGCGACCTCGACGCCTACCACGAGTTCGGCATGGGCTTCCTGGTACGCCCTCCTGGGGCGTCCGGCTGCGCGAGACCGGCTGATCTGCGGCAGGCGGGGTTCTTCGTGCACTGGCTGCCGGTGGACCAGGCGTTCACGCTGGAGGCCGGGCGGTTCTTGTGGGGGTTCCCGAAGGAGCTGGCGGACATCGAGCTGCGGCTGGGATCACCGTACAAGCGGTGCGTCCTGCGCAAGGACGGCCGGCTCGTGCTCGACATGCTGATCAAACCCGGCGTGCCCGTGCCTGGCGCCACGCTCATGGCCCCGCCGGACGCCTACACCCACCGGGACGGGGTCACGCGGCGGGTCCCCTGGTCCGTACGCGTCCGCGGCGCCAGGATGCGCGCCGGCGGCGCGCTGATCCGCCTGGGCAACCACCCCATCGCCAAGGAGCTGAGCGAGCTGGGCCTGCCCAGGCGGGCGATGTTCAGCACGACCGCCTCGCACGCCGAGCTCCTCATCGGCGCGGCACGGGAGGCCTGAGCTCACCTGATCAGAGGCGGCGGCTCAGACGATCGCGGGCGAGGGCTCAGACAGTCGGGGCGGCGGCTCAGACAGTCGGGGCGGCTCAGACGGTCGGGGCGACGGCTCAGACGATCGGGGGGCGGCCGAGCTTGACCATGCGCCAGGCGGTGCGC
The DNA here is from genome assembly GCF_015645445.1 of Nonomuraea cypriaca. Classification (GTDB taxonomy): domain Bacteria; phylum Actinomycetota; class Actinomycetes; order Streptosporangiales; family Streptosporangiaceae; genus Nonomuraea; species Nonomuraea cypriaca. The sequence continues at coordinate 6,814 of NZ_JADOGI010000031.1, forward strand.
CAGGCCATGGGACGCCGCTCGCCCGCGGGCGTGCGCAACCCCTCGAAGAAGCCGGAGAACCACGCCTTGAGCGCGCCTCCTGAGGCCCGTTCGCGGACGATGGTGAGCACGACCCAGTTGGTCAGGTAGAGGAACGCCAGCGGCCACGGCAGGTTGCGCCGGGCCAGCCAGACCCGGTTGCGGGCGTTGAGCCGGTAGAACTCGGTGTGCCTGGTCGGCGGGACCTGCGGGTGGTACATCACCGTCTCGGCGTCGTATTCGATCCGGTAGCCCTCCCCCAGCAGCCGCCAGGCCAGGTCGGTCTCCTCGTGTGCGTAGAAGAACCGCTCAGGCAGGCCGCCCACCTGGAGGAACGCCGACCGTCTGATGGCCGAGGCGCCGCCGAGGAACGTCGTGACCGGGGAGGAGCGCTGCGGGTCGCCCGCGCGTAGGCGGGGCACGTGGCGCCGCTGGCCCGTGCCGCCGTCTGGGTCCATCACCCGGAAGGAGATCACCGCGAGGTCGGGCTCGGTGGCGAAACGGTCGCGCACGTGGGCGACGACCTTCTGGCTGGCGTACCAGCCGTCGTCGTCGAGGAACAGCACGACGTCGCCCGAGCACTCCTCCACGCCGCGATTACGGCCTGCGGGGATGCCGGTGTTCTGGTCGAGCCGGATCGATTTCACGACCGCGGCCGAGCCCTCGGGTGGCGTCGCCGACACCCCGGGCACGTCGGCGCCGTTGCCCACGATCACCACCTCGACGTCGCCGTCGACCTGGTTGAGCGCGGACTCGACCGCCCGGTTCAGCTCCGCGACCCGGTTGCCCATGGTGAGGATGACGCACGAGATCTTCAACGAATCATCGTCCTGACGCGTTGAGAGCACGGGCGGAGCATTCTTTCATGATCACCGAGTCTGCTGGTCTGCATATTGGGAAGGGTGGGATAACTAGAGCACGGGAGCTAAGCGTATCGGAACCGACAGTGAACCCCCACCGAACGGCGGACGTCCGATCTATACGACGGACGGGGGCCGCCTCCGGTTCCGACATGAGATCACGTAAGTCGTCTCGATGCCAGAATGCTTACCAAATGCAGGACAACCTGGAGGCAGGCCGCGGCGAAAGCGGCGATCAGCAGCACCTGTGAGGCCGTGAGAACGCCCATCACCGCGTCGATCACCGCGGTCGCCAGCGCGAGCAGGGACAACTCGATCGGCTGCACGATCCGGTGGAACCTCGTCGCCGCCAGCACCCGTCTGCCCAGCCCCAGCAGCCCGGAGCTGAACTGCCCCCCGGACGCCTCGGAGGCGGTGGGCAGGCCGCCCTTGGCCCGCGCCACGTCCACGAGGTCGGTCTCCGCCTTGATGAGGATCGCGCCGAGCGCGGCGGCGAAACCCAGCACGGTATACCAGTCCGGCATGACCACCGAGACGCGGAAACCCAGGCCGATCAGCAGCGCGGCCTCGGCGAAGTAGGCACCGACGCGATCGAGGTAGACGCCGGTCAGCGAGGTCTTCCCGGTCCAGCGGGCCAGCTCGCCGTCGGAGCAGTCCAGCAGCAGATAGACCTGTACGAGCACCGCCGCCAGCACCGCCGCCCAGAGCCCGGGCACGGCCAGCACGACGCCGGCCACGATCCCGGCCACCGTCATCACCCACGTGAGCTGGTTGGGCGTGACGGACGTCTTGGTCATCGCCCACGTGACGTAGATGGACATCCGGCGCATGTAGAGCACACCCGCCCAGTGCTCGCCGTTCCTGCGCTCGAGGTGGCCCGCGGGCTGGGCCACCCGGCGCAGCTCAGCGACCGAAGGCGCGGACATAGTCCCCCACTCGATCGCGGATCTCGGAGTCCTGCATGCGCAGGTGCTCCAGGATCGTGTAGCGGCCTGGCCTGGTGGCGGGCGCGAGCGCGACCACCTCGGCGAACTGCTCGCCGCTCAGCCCGATGTCGGCGGGCACGACGGGCAACTCGTGCCTGCGCAGGCAGTCCACGACCTGCTCGACCCGGGCCGCGTCCTCCCTCAGGAAGAAGCAGAAGGCGGCACCGATCCCGGCGAGCTCGCCGTGGTTGGAGGTGCCGGGGAAAAGCTGATCCACGGCATGAAGGATCTCATGGTCCCCGCCACTCGCGGGCCGTGATGACCCCGCGACCACCATCGACATGCCGGACAGGATGAGGGATTCGGCGAGCACGGTCAGGAACGCGTCGGACTCGATGGAGTCCTTGCGCCCGATCAGCGCCTCGGCGGCGGTGCGGGCCATCGAGCAGGCCAGCCCGTCGATGGGCTCGCCGCGCTCGACGTTGCCGAGCTGCCAGTCCTCGATGGCCGACAGGTTGCTGACCACGTCGCCCACGCCCGCCCTGACGAGGGTCTGGGGGGCGTTGTGCACGAAGTCCAGGTCGACCAGGATCGCCAGTGGCATCGGCACACCGAACGTGCCCTTGCCGCCTTCGTACACGAGGGAGGCGGTGGGTGAGCAGATGCCGTCGTGGGAGAGGTTGGTGGCCACCGCGACCATGGGGATGCCCGCGAGGGAGGCGGCGTACTTGGTGGCGTCGATGGTCTTGCCGCCGCCGACGCCCACCACCACTTCATAGGCGCCCTTGCGCAGGTCGGCGCCGAGTGAGACGGCCGCGTCGACCGTCCCGTCGGCCACCCTGAACACCTCGGCCTCGCCCAGCGTGGGCGCGATCAGGCTCTCGATGTGGTCGCCCTGGCCGGGCCCGACGGCCACGGCGACCCTGCCGGAGGTCGCCACGCGGCTGTCGGCCAGCAGGGCGCCCAGCTCCGCCACCGCGCCGCGCCTGACATCCATCGTCAGGGGCGCCGGCAGCATTCTGGCGAGAAGCGGCATGCGCGCCCCCTCAGTAGCGAACGGCTATGGTACGAGCCTTGGCCAGGTCATCGTGGTTGTCCACCTCGACCCAGTCGACCTCGCCGATGGGCGCGGCGTGGATCAGCTCGCCACGCTCGACCATCTCCTGGTAGCCGTCCTCGTAGTAGAGCTGCGGGTCGCGCTCGAACGTGGCCTTCAGCGCGTCGGCCAGCCGGTCGGCGGCGCCCGGCCTGATCAGCGTGGCGCCGATGTACTCGCCGTAGGCGTCGGCCGGCTCCATGAGCTTGGTGATGCGCCGCAGCGCGCCCTCGGGCGAGAGCGTGACCTTCATCTCCTCGTCGGCGAGCTTCTTCACGTCGTCGACGGCGAGCAGGATGTCGCTCGTCTCGGGGGCGGACAGCAGCGTCTTCTCGACCGAGACCGGGTGCACGGTGTCGCCGTTGACCAGCAGCGCGCCCTGGGCGAAGTAGTCGCGGGCGCACCACAGGGAGTAGGCGTTGTTCCACTCCTCGGCCTTGTCGTTGTGCACGAGGGTGAGCTTGACGCCGTGCCGCTGCTCCAGGTCGTCCTTGCGCTCGTGTACGGCCTCGGCCGCGTAACCGACGATGACCACGACCTCCCGCAGATCCACCTCGGCCAGATTGCGCAGCGAGATGTCCATGATCGTGGTTTCGCCGTCAACCGGCACGAGCGCCTTGGGCAGCGTGTCGGTGTACGGCCGCAGGCGTCGTCCGGCCCCAGCGGCCAGAACCATTCCCAGCAACGTGCACTCCTCAGTCGAGCAGGTCTGTAGGCCCAAAGGGTAGTTCCCTTTCGCACCTCTGCGGGTAATCCGCCGTTAGTCTTGCGTTCCCGCCTCGGCCGCCTGGGCCCCGGATCGGGGCGCGGCCAGCCAGCAGGTCAGGCTCTCCCACCCGAACAGCCCCCACAGGTAGAGCGCGAGCACGACGTAGCCCCCGGTCATCCAGCCCGAGAGCGCGACCAGCGAGACCGCCATCATCCGCCCGTCCCACCCGAGGCCGAGCGAGCCCAGCCACGGCGGCGGGTAGACGTGCTGGCGCAGCCGGTAGACGAGATCGTAGTGGTGGAAGGCCAGCGCGCCGAGCAGCAGGAAGATCAGCACGGGATGCACCTCGTGGGCGAACCCGCACGCCGCGACGAAGGTGTACTCGATGAGGCGCAGGATCGGCGGCACGAGCCAGTCGACCCTGCCGTCGTGCGAGTGGCTGCTGCCCGGCCCGGCCAGCAGCAGCGTCACGGCGGGCGCGAACACCGCGAGCCCGTCCGTCCCCGCCACGCCGAGCACCAGCAGCACGCCGGTGACGAACGTGCCCGCGATCACCGGCGGCAGCGGCGGGAGCTGCCCGGCCACGAGGAGGCCCATGGCGCGCGAGAGCGGCCCGTCGTCGCGGTAGGCCACGACGGTGCTGCCTGGGACGGGTGTCATATGAACCGAAATCACCGTGCTGACCTCACGATCCGTCCGGCCAACTGGTAGAGGGCCGCCACACCGCCCCAGCAGAGCAGGCTCAGGAACGTCACCCTGGCGTTCCAGCCGGCGGCGGTGACGGCGATCAGCGCCGTCCGCTCGCCGATGGGCAGCACGATCATCTTCTTGAGCCAGCGGGTGACCGTGTCACGCTCCAAGCGCCGCGCGAGCCTGAGCACGGCAGGCGCGTGCCTGGCGTCGGCGGACTCCAGCAGGGAGCGGGCCGGGCGGCCCCACGTGGCGCCGACGCGGGCGGCGTCGGTGACGGCGCCGGCGTACGAGAAGTCGAGGGCGTGCCGGACGGCCTGGAGGATCATCGCCGCCACGGCGAGAGGCCAGATGTCAGGACCGCCGAAGCCGAAGGCGAGGCCGACGTAGACCGCGTACTCCTTCAGCCGGTCGGACATGCCGTCGGCCCACGCGCCGAGCGGCGAGAACGTACGGGTGTAGCGGGCGAGCTGCCCGTCGAGGCAGTCGAGCGTGAACGACAGGTAGAGCAGCAGCGCCCCGGCCAGCCGCCCGCCCTGGGTGCCCGCGGAGAACCAGACGGCCGCCAGCAGCGCCAGCCCGATGGAGACGCCGGTGACGGTGTTGGGGGTGAGCTTGAGCCTGGCCGCCGGTCTGATCAGGTGGCGGGACCACGAGGAGACGAAGTAGGTGGCGAAGAAGCCGTCGTTGTCCTTGACGGAGGTGTCGAGCCTGACCTGGGCCTCGTCGACGTCGGCCAGCCTGGTGAGTGCGGTGTCGGCGGCGTGCTGGCCGGTCACCCGGTCGGCGTGCAGCGGCCCGATCGAGGTCGCCCGCACCGCCGCACCCGCCCTGACCAGCCCGACGAGCAGCAGGTCGACCGCCTCGACCGGGGTGACGGGGCCGAGCTTGCCCGTGTCGGCCAGCTCGGCCAGCTCCTCCGCGAGGTCGGCCAGCGAGCTCAGGTCCGCCTCCCCGGCCTGGAGCACGCCCCTGAACGTGGCGTTCGCCTCGGGAACGAGGTGGAACGAGCTGCCCGCGGCGACGATCTTGCCGCCTTCGACGCGTACGGGCGGCCGCATGGGCCCGGCGGACGAGTCGTGGGAGACCAGCGCGCCGGTGTCGTGCGCCGGGTGCTCGACCAGCAGGGCGAGCGCCTCGGTGTGGGCCACGAGGTCGGCGGGCAGCACGACCACCGCGCCCGCGGCGGTCCTCGTGATCTTGGCCACCCCCCGGAGGTCGGCTCCGAGGCCGCCGCCCGGCGTCACCACCTGGACGTCGCGCACGGGCAGCGCGGCGAGCTGCCCGCCGATCCGGTCGAGCAGCGTGCCGTCGGCGCAGGAGAGCCTGCAGGCCGGGGTCGTGGCGAGCAGCACGACCGAGGTGGTCGTGGTGTCGCGGGTCAGTGAGTCGGGCAAAGCGCAGGTCTCCTCCCGGTCGGACGGGAGTGCGTGGACTTGGGGGTGCGTAGCCACAGCGTAGCGACAGGTCAACGCGATATCACGGAAGAGGACGTTACGCTCGCGGTATGGATTCACGGCTGCGTGCGGTTGGGGTGCTTCTGGCGGGCGGCGTGGGGCGGCGAGTCGGGCTGGACACGCCGAAACAGCTCATCGAGGTCGCCGGGCGGACGATCATCGAGCACTCCCTGGCGGTGTTCCAGGGCGCGCCGGAGATCGACGAGATCGTGGTGCTGATCACCCCCGGATACTCCGGCGAGGTGCGCGACATCGTGACCAGGGGCGGTTACGACAAGGTCAGCCAGATCGTGGACGGGGGCGCGAGCCGTACCGAGAGCACCTGGCGGGCGCTGCGGGCGCTGGGCACGGAGGAGTGCGACGTGCTGCTGCACGACGCCGTACGCCCGCTCCTGGAGCCCCGGATCATCACGGAGTGTGTCAGGGCGCTCGAGCGGCACTCGGCGGTCAACGTGGCGATTCCGAGCTCGGACACGGTCCTGGTGGCGGCCCCCGCGCCGGACGGCGAGATCATCGGCGAGGTGCTGGACCGGTCGCGGCTGCGGCGCAGCCAGACGCCGCAGTGCTTCCGGCTGTCGGTGATCAGGGAGGCCTACGAACGGGCGCTGGCCGACCCCGGCTTCGCCGGCCTCCCCGCGACCGACGACTGCGGCGTGGTGCTGCGTTACCTGCCTGAGGTGCCCATCCACCTGGTGCCGGGCAGCGAGCACAACATCAAGGTCACCCACCCCGCCGACCTGCACATCGCCGAGCGGCTCTTCGAGCTCGCCGCCGAGGTGCCCCAGTGCGACAGGAAGGCGCTCGACGGGCGGAGCGTCGTCGTACTCGGCGACCACGGCGCCGAGACAGCCGCCCAGGCCGCCGCGTACGGCGCCAGGGTGCGCACCTTCACCAGGGCCGACGGCGTCCGGGTCGACGACCACGACTCGGTGGCGAAGGCGCTGGAGGGCGTGGGCCGCGTCGACCACGTGGTGAACGCGGCGGGCGCGAGCCACATCGGCCGGCTCGCCGAAGCCACCGGCGAGACCGTCACGGAGGTGGTCGGGACCGGCCACCTGGGCGCGCTCAACGTGGCCCGCGCCGCCCGCCCCCACCTGCGCGGCAGCCTGCTGCTGCAGCTCCCGCACGGCGCCGGCGCGCTGCACGCCTCGGCCAGGGCCGCGGTCGTGGCGCTGACCCGGGCGCTGGCCCGCGAATGGGCGGCCGACGGCATCAGGGTCAACTGCATCGATACCGGAGCGTCTCCGCTCGCTGTCGCTCAGACCTCGCTGGACATTCTCATCTCCGACCTATCAGGGCAAGTCATAGACGTTGGCGTGGACCGTACTTGACCTGGCGGTTGTTACCGTGCGATCACATGAGGAAACTCATCGTGATCGCGGTGCTACTCGGCTGTTACCCCGCACTCCTGGTGTCGGCGCTCTGGCCGGCGCCGGCGCTGTTCGGGTTGATCGCCGCGACCTCCTACGCCGCCGAGTACGCGGCCGCGGGCGTCGTCAGACAACTGCCCGAGGTGCTCTCCAAGGTTCACCTCGGGCTGACACTGCGGTTCGCGGCAAGGGAGATGGCGGCGCTGCTGCTGGTGGCGCGGACGGCGGGGGTGGACTCGCCGTGGTTCGCGGCGCTGGCCGCAGGGTTGTTCGGCATCCACGCGGTGCGCGCCGTGCACACCGGGCTGGCCCTGCGGCTCAGGCAGACGCTCAGCATGATGCCGGTCACCACCCGCAACCTCGACGTCTCCGCGCTGCGCATCCCGAAGCTGCCGCCGCCCTTCCTGCGCGACTCCCACAGCGTGCGTTTCCTCTGCCTGGACGTGCTGCCGGTGCTCGGCGCGGCCGCCGGCGCCGTGGTGGCCGCCGTGGGCGCGGGCCTGGCCCTCCTGATCGGCGCCACGGGCGCGCTCGCCCTCCTCCCGTACGTCCGCCGGGTCGTCCCGCTCACCGACAAGGCCAGGGTCATCGAGGTCGTGGGCGAGCAGGTCAAGGCCTACCGTCCCGAGGTCATCCTGTACTTCTCCGGGGCCACCGCGGCCGCGTACCAGGCCAGGATGTGGCTGCCCACGCTCGAACGCATCAGCCGGCGCGCCATCGTGGTGCTGCGCGAGCGCGGCATGGCCGCGCACCTGGAGCCCACGACGCTGCCGATGGTGTGCTTCCCCTCGTCGGCCGACCTGATGAGCTTCCGCGCCCTGTCCAGCGCCAAGCTCTGCCTGTACGTCTCCAACGTCGGCAGGAACGTCCACATGCTGCGCATCCCGACCCTGCGCAGCGCGTTCCTCAACCACGGCGACAGCGACAAGGAGGCGTCGTTCAATCCGTTCTCCCGGGTGTACGACGAGGTGTGGGTGGCCGGTCCCGCAGGCCGTGACCGCTACCGCCGCGCGCGGGTGGGCGTCAGGGACGAGAACATCCACGAGGTCGGCCGGCCGCAGCTCGAAGGCATCTCGACGGAGGGGCCCGGGCTGCCGTACCCCACCGTGCTGTACGCCCCCACGTGGGAGGGCTGGAACGACGACCTGATGCACACGTCGCTGATCACCATGGGCCCGCGCATCGTACGGGCGCTGCTCGACCACGACCCCCCGCTGCGCGTGATCTACAAGCCGCACCCGCTCACCGGCCACCGCGACAAGAGCGCCCTGCGCGCGCACCGGCGGATCGTGGCCATGATCGAGGCGCTGGAGCTGGCCAAGTCGAAGGCCAGGCACCCGTCGCGCGCGGCAGGTGAGACGCCGCGGATCGAGCACCTGATCGTCACCGGTCCCCGCCCCACCCTGTACGAGTGCTTCAACCAGTGCGACCTGCTGATCAGCGACATCTCCAGCGTCGTTGCCGACTTCCTGGCCAGCGAGAAGCCGTACGCGGTGACGAACGTCGCCGGCATGCCGGAACGGGCCTTCCACGAGCGATACCCGAGCGCCGAGGCGGGCGTGGCGCTCGGGCCCGACCTGGCCGGGCTCGCGAACTTCCTCGACGGGGAGGACACGCTGGCCCGGGCCAGGGTCAAGCTCAGGAGCTACTTGTTCGGGCCGGAGTATCCGGACGCGCTGACCCGCTTCGACGCGGCGGTGGAGCGGGTGTTCACGCGCTCGTGACGCCGGTTTGCCTGACCAGCTTCTTCGGGCTCGTGAGGAAGCCCCAGCCCCAGGCACAGTGCATGGTGGCGTACACGATCGGCAGCCGCAGCCGCGCCGCGAACGGCAACCCGCCGCCGGTCAGCGCCGAGCCGGCCACGATGGCCAGCGCGTAGCCGCCTGGGACGATCAGCCCGAGCGGGAGGAACGGCGAGACGACCAGGCCGAGCAGCATGGCCAGCACCGCTGCGGGCGGCGCCAGGTATCGCAGGTTGATCGTGCCCTCATGGGTGCGCGAGACCACCCGCCGCCAGCGTCCGTAGTGGAAGTACTGCTTGGCCAGCGCCTTCACGTCAGGCCGCGGCCGGTAGGTGACCCGCATGCGCGGCTGGAACCAGACCACGCCGCCGCTCTGGCGGATGCGGTGGTTCATCTCCCAGTCCTGGGCGCGCTGGAAGTGCTCGTCGTAGCCGCCCACCCGGTCGAGCGCCGAGCGGCGGAAGACCCCGAGGTAGACGGTGTCGGCCGGGCCCGCCTGGCCGCCCACGTGGAACGCGGCGGCACCCACACCGATCTTGGACGTCATGGCGCAGGCGACGGCCTGCTCGAACGGCGTGACGCCCTCGGCCGCCATGATGCCGCCCACGTTGTCCGCGCCGGTCTCCGCCAGCGTCTCGACGGCGACCCGCAGGTAGTCGGGGGGAAGCATGGCGTGCCCGTCGACCCGGGCGATGATGCCGCCGCGCGCCGCGGCGATGGCGGCGTTGAGCGCGTTGGGGGTGCGGCCCGTCGGGTTGGGCACCACGGTCACCCGGCGGTCGGCCGCCGCGATGGCGTCGGCGACCTCCTGGGTGCGGTCTTTGGACGGACCCACGGCGAGCACGACTTCGATCTCGCCTGGGTAGCTCTGGGCGAGGACCTGGTCGACGGCCTCGCGGAGGTGCCGCTCCTCGTTGAGGACCGGCATGACGACGGAGATGGGAGGCCGGCCGCGCGTCTCCGTGGGCGCGTGCGGCGAGTCGGGAACCTGCTTCATGGCGGGGCTCACGCTACTGTACGACCAGGGGAGGAGGGCAATCGAACGCCCGATCCTCCGGGTGGCGAAGGGGGAGGATCGGCAATGCGCGACCCGGGCGAGGAGGACGCCGGTGTGCTCGTGGGCGGCGACGCCTACGGCGGCGTCAAGCTCCCACCCGGACGGGCCCGCAGACCGCGCAGGAGCGCCAGGGCCCGCCGCCGCAACGTGATCGCCGCCGGCTTCCTGTCCACCTGCGTGCTGGTCACCACGGGCGTGGTGTGGGCGACCCCGCGGCAGATCGGCACCGTCGACGCGGGCGTGACCGCCTCGTCCCGCGGCGCCGAGAACATCCTGCTGGTCGGCGTCGACAAGCGCGACGACCTCAGCCGCCAGCAGCAGAACCTCCTCAAGCTCGGCCGCGAGGCGGGCCAGCGCACCGACACGATGATGGTGATCCATCTGTCGGAGGACCACAGCCGGGTCACCGTGGTGAGCCTGCCGCGCGACACCTGGACCACGATCCCCGGCAAGGGCGACCACAAGATCAACGCGGCCTACCAGTTCGGCGGCCCCAAGCTCACCAAGCAGACCGTCGAGGCCGCGACCGGGCTCCAGATCAACCGCTACATCGAGGTCAACATCCTCGGCTTCATCGGCGTCGTCGACTCACTCGGCGGCGTGACCGTCTGCACGCCGGTCCCGATCAACGACCCCAAGACCGGGCTCAACCTGCCCGCGGGCACCCACCAGTTGCAGGGCGCGCAGGCGCTCGGCTACGCCCGCACCCGCGCCACCGCCCGCTCCGACCTCGACCGCATCGACCGGCAGCAGCAGGTCATCTCGGCGCTGCTCAACCGGGCGCTGAGCGCCGACACGCTGGCCAACCCGGCCAAGCTGGCCTCGTTCGTCAACTCGACGCTGAGCACGGTCAAGGTCGACCCCGACGACGGGCTGGTGGGGCTGGTCACCCAGCTCAGGGACGTCTCGCTGCAGGACGTGAAGTTCGCCGAGGTGCCGCTGTCCGAGGTCGACTTCAAGGCGCCCACGGGCGAGTCGGCGGTGCTGTGGGACAAGAAGGCGGCCCGCGACCTGTTCACCAAGATCAACGCCGACCAGGATCCGGCCAGTCCCACCCCGGCCGCCAGCGCCACCCCCACCGTCACTCCGTCGAACAAGCCGTCCCCGGTCCCGCCCGGCAGCATCACCCTCAGCATCAAGAACGGCACGCTCATCAACGGCCTCGGCGCCCGCACCAGGACGGCACTCGTCGCATACGGCTTCAAGGTGCCCGGCCACCCAGGAAACACCAACAGGCACGACTACGAGAAGACCGTCGTGCGTTATGGAGAAGGGCAGGAGAACGCGGCGCGGACCGTGGCCGCCGCGATTCCCGGTGCGGAGCTGCGCAAGGTCGACATCGACGGCATCGAGTTGATCCTCGGCAGGGACCAGCCGAAAATCAAGCAACAAAAGCGCACAGTGGCCCCATCCGCCAAGCCGAGTGTTACACCCACCACTAAAACGGCAATGCAGAACATATGTAAGAAATAGTCATAACTTTCTGCGTTTCGGGCAGGTGAGGCCCATGGTGGTCAGGTATTGGCGGGAGGACCCCTGCGTCGTGCTGCATGTCGCCGGTGATCTCGACGTCGCGGGAGCTCCCCGGTTGCGGGCCGAGATCGAGCAGGCGATAGCCGCGGCCGACCCGCTCAACCTGGTCATCGACCTCACGGAGGTGCCGTTCTGCGACTCCGTGGGCCTCGGGGTGCTGGTGGCGACGCTCAACCGCGTACATGATCTGAACGGGCGCATGATGCTCGTGCTCGCGCCGGGCATGATCCGCCACCTGCTGACGATCACCAACCTCGACCGGCATTTCGAGACGAGCGAGTCCCTGAACGAGGCCTATACCGCGATGGGAAGAGCGGCCTGACGAACGGGGGGTGTGCGAGAACATGGTCATGTCATCTCGGGCACACCCCCCCGCGGGCCGCGTAGGCCGGCGGGAGAGCCCCCTCAGGTGTGGAGGCTTTCACGTTGTTCGACCAGTTCCCCGAGCCCGCGCGTTCCCAGCTCGTGGCCGCCTTCGACGAGGGCAGGACCCGGCCAGAGTGGTGCTTCGCGGGGGGTGGGGCGCGCCTCGCGTACTGGGCGCCCTTCGCCGGATCCGAGCCGCTGATCACCTGGCAGTTCGACCCCGGCCCTGATCCCGTCGTCGCCGCCGGGCTGCTGCGCGACAGCCTGCGCGCGATGGGGCTGACGAAGGTGATCCACGACATCTCGCTCAAACCCGGCCTGACCCCCGCCGTCGATCGCGCCGTCGAACACGAGGCGCTGACCCTGGCCGGGTTCGCGATGGAGGTCGAGCGGCTCATGCTCGAATGGGCGGCGGGCACCGGCGTCCCCGCGGACCCGGGCCGCCTCACCTACCGCCCGGCGCGCCGGATGGACTTCGCCGAGGTGATCGACCTCCTCGTACGCGTCTCCGACGGCTCCCTCGACTACGACACGCAGGTCGAGGTGGCCACGATGGGCGCCGAGCACGAGGCCCGATGGATGTACGACGACCTGGTCAGCCGCAAGGCCAAACCGGACTGGTTCGTGATCGGATACCTGGGCGACTCCCCCGTCGGCCTGGTGGCGCCCGACGACCACTCCATCGCCTACATCGGCGTCGTCCCCGAGCACCGCGGCCGCGGCTACGTCAACGACCTCCTGGCCAGGGGCACCGCGACGCTGGCCGAGGCCGGCCTGCAGCGCATCGTCGCGGCCACCGACGTCGCGAACGTACCGACCGCCCAGGCCTTCCTCCGTGCTGGATACTCAGAAGTCGGCCGGTTGTTCCGCTATTACTGGAGGGCTTCGTGAGGCTGGGAGTCATGTTCGACCGGGGGCTGCCGCCCGAGCAGCTCATCCCGTTCGCCAAAGCGCTCGACGAGACGACCGTCGACGACCTCTGGGTGGTGGAGGACCTGGGCTGGACGGGCGGCGTCTCCGCCGCCGCCACGGCGCTCGCCGTCACCTCCCGCCTGCGGGTCGGCATCGGCATCACGCCCGCTCCCCTGCGCAACCCGATGCTGCTGGCGATGGAGCTGGGCAATCTCGCCCGCGTGCATCCCGGACGGCTGGCGGCGGGCATCGGCCACGGCGTCACGGACTGGATGCGCCAGGTCGGCGCCGCCCCGCCCTCGCCGCTGGCCCTCCTGGAGGAGACCATCACGTCCGTACGCGCGCTGCTGCGCGGCGAGACGGTCACCCTGCACGGCAGGGCGGTCCATCTCGACGGGGTGTCCCTCGTGCATCCGCCGGCCGTGCCGCCGCCCGTGCTGGCCGGGGTGAAGGGGCCGCGTTCGCTGGCGTTGTCGGGCCGCGTCGCGCAGGGCACGATCGTTCCCGAGGGTGTCGGGCCCGCACAGATGCCGGGGATCATGAAGCAGATCGGCGGCTCCCCCGACCACGAGCTGGTGGTCTTCACCTATCTCCACACGGGGCCGGGCACCGCGGAGGCCACCGGTCACATGGTGGCCTGGCAGGCCGAGTTCCTCGGGATCGCGCCCGAGGACGTGGTGATGGCGGCGGGCACCCCGGAGGAGGCCGCGGCGCAGGTCAAGAGCCTGTGGGCGGCGGGGGCCGAGACGGTGACGGTGCGGCCGATCGGCTCGGACCCGCTGTCCCACGTCACAGCGCTGCTTTCAGCCCTCTGAGACGGGTGGTGGGGACGGGCACGACGCCGGTGACCGTCCCCTCGTTCTACTGCCAGACCGCGGCGTACGTGCCGTTCTCGGCGTTCACCTGGACGGGGTAGAGACCCTTGCGCTTGAGGTCGTTGAAGCGCTTCTGGTAGCCGGAGGCGCTCATGCCGGTGTATTCGGCCCAGGACGTGCGACCGTCCTTGCGCCACACCGCCGAGTACGTGCCGTCGGGCGCCACCGCGACCTTGACCGGCCGGAAGCCCTGCTTCTTCTTGGCGTTGAAGTACGCCTGGTGCGCGGCGCTGGACTTGCCGTACGAGTAGTACCAGGCGCCGCCGGGGTTGGCGGTCCACACGCCCACGTAGCGGATGTCGCCGGGGGTGCCGTACGCGTCGACGGAGCTCAGCGCGAGCCCCTTCTTGGCGAAGTCCTTGTTGGCCGCGCCGAAGGCGTCGGGGGTGAGGTTCGACTTGGTGTAGAACCTGCCGCTCTTCTTCTCGAAGATGGCGGCGAACACGACCGAGTCACCCGATCCGGTGGCCGAGACGGAGACCGGCTGCGCGCCGGTCTTCAGAGCCGCGTCGAACCGCTGCTGGAACTCGGCGGGAGACATGCCCTGCCAGATGCCCCATTCGGTCGACGACCCGTCCTTGACCCACACGGCCGCGTACCGCTCGCCGTCCGAGACGTTCACCGTGATCGGGCGATAGCCCTGGCTCTTGAGCTGATGGACCCGCTGCACGCTCTGGGCGGCGGTGGCGCCGTGGTAGGCGTACCAGGCCGGGGCCGCCTGAGCGCCGGCCGCCGGGGCCACCGCGAGTGCCGGCGCGGCGGCGCCGGCCAGCACGGATGTGATGATCGCGATCTTCTTCGTGGTCCGCATGACCCTCCCATGCAGGATTTTTTTACTCAATTTTTGGCAAGGAACGACCTTAACAGCATTTAGTGACCGTCCTCTGACTGACCGACGCGGGACCTCGGCGAGGGTCAGCCGATCTTCTCGAACGGGGTGGGGGTCCGGCCGGTCCAGCGGTGGAGCTGGGCGTGACCGGTGTGCTTGGTGACGCCGTCCTCCGTGACCGTGCCGGCCTTGGAGGCGTAGTAGCGGCCACCTCCGAGCGAGATCAGGCCGTACTCACCGGCGAACTCCCACCCGCGGACGCCCGACTCCGCGTGCTCGAGCCCGCCGGGCGCCAGCGTGAGCAGGTCGCCCTGCTCGGGCTCCGGCTGCCCCACGAGCTCACCCTTCTTGGGCCGCTCGGCGGCGTTCACCATGAAGAAGGAGTAGTTGGGGAACTGCGGCTTCTCCCCCTTGTAGACCGCCATCATCCAGTTGCCGGTGTAGTCGTCGTATTCGAGGTTCTGGACGCCGTACGTGGTGTTGCCGGTGTAGGCGAAGTATTTCCCGTCGACCTTCTCGGGGCCGCTGGTGTGCGGGGCGCTCTCGGTGAGCGGCTGCTCGTACTTCTTCCACCGCTGGACGTCGTACTGGAGGACGACCTGGTAGTCGTTGTCCTGGCGGCCGACGTTGGAGTAGATGCCGTACGCCACGGTCAGCTTCTGCTCACCGTGCTTCTTGCCGAACTCCGGCCCGAACGCCACGCCGTCGATGCCGCTGCACCCGTACCGGTGGTCGGGGGTTTCCGCGATGTTGCCGTCGAACTTCCCGTCCCCGTTCATGTCCGCCACGTAGTCGGCCACGACCTCCTTGAGGTAGACCGTCTTGACCACGTCCGTGGTCTGGGCGTCCATGTTCATGCTGGTGATGCGGTCGACGTCGAAGATCGCGATGTAGAACGACTCCTGCTCCTTGTACTCCAGGGAGCCGTACACCCGGCCGTCCTTGGCGTTGAAGTCCAAGTCGCCGAGGTGCCCGGTGAAGCCCGTCACCGACCCCACCGGGTTGCCCTGGAGGTCCGTCTTCACCAGGACGTTGGTGAAGGAGAAGTACATGAACCCCTTGCGCTGATCAATGGCGATCCCCTGGACATGCCCTTCGGCCCAGGCGCCGCCGTAGATCTCCGTAGGGAGCTCCCGGGGACGGTCGGCGGGGGTGGCGGAGACGGATGAGGAGAACAGGGCGAGGCTGGCGGTGGCGGCGAGGGTGAGTGTCAGGACTTTGCGCATGGTGCAGCACCTGTCTTCGGTTAATGATCAGACCGAAACCAGACGCTATACCGGCCGAATGCCCCTGTCTGACAAAGCAGTGAACCGACCGTGAAATCCCACCAAACTACCCACCCGCCCCCACACCGCCGCACAACCGCTCAAGCCCCACCAGCATCTCCGCCGGATACAGAACCATACTTCTCAGAAGTACAGTTCTGTATTTCGCGCCCGGGATCGGGGCCGGGCAGGTGTCGCGGGGTCAGAGCTTGGAGATGTCGTACATGTTGCCGCCCGGCTGGAGGGTGTTCGCCAGGGTGGCGGCCGCGATGGTGTGGGAGCCGCCGGTGGGCTTCCACGGGTCATAGACGGTGATGGTGCCGGTCAGCTTGTTGTAGCCATACGCGATGATCGCGTGACCGACCTCGGTGCCCTTGACCTTGCCCTTGTTCCAGGGCAACTGCTCCATGTACACCGCGATCACCGGCGCCCGGTGCAGGTCGCCGATGTCCTCCGACACCCGCTTCATGAGTACGAGCGCGTTGCCGTCCGCGTCGGTGGGGATCGTGTACTTGTAGCCCTTCGACTTGACGTACGCGTTGAGCACCGGCACGGCGTTCGCACCCTTGGTGCCGCCGGAGGAGGTGGTCTTCATCTTCTTGGCCAGGGTCGACTGGCTGACCTTGATGCCGAAGCTCGACAGGCTCATCGAGGACGAGGCCGGCACGCAGTAGTAGTTCGTCGACTGCCGCTGGCCCTTGAGGCTGAGCTGGTACTTCACGGGGGTGAGCAGGCCCTTGGGCGTCGCGGTGGCGACCGGGGTCGACCTGGGGCTCGCGGTCGGGGCGGGGGTGCCGGGTGAGGCGTGGGCCGGTGTCGGACCGGTCAAGCACAGGGTGCTCGCGGTGATGGTCGCGGTGAGGGCGATGCCGGTTCCCGCCCCGAAGTTCTTCACTTGATCACTCCACAAAATGCACTACATGACGCCAGGAAGTCAGAAACCCTAGTGAGGTTGGTCAAGTTTGTGCAACAAGGAGCTAACGGTGCTCGTGGGACGCAAGGCACTCCACCCGGGAGGGCTTGTCGGCCCATCGCCAGAGCTCGCGACCCGGCTCTCCCAATCTTCGAGGGGCAGTCGCCTGGGGGACCGCATCAACCGATCGGTGGATTCCGGATTCAGCCGTACCAGCGGCGGATGATAGCCGGGCGGGCGATTCGGATGAGGGCCTGCCCGGCCGAGTCTTGGTGCATGGCAGTCATCGAGGTGAACGGCCTCATCAAGAGGTACGGCGAACCACCGGTGGTGAACGAGGTGTCCTTCTCTGTGGAGCAGGGCGAGATCTTCGGCATCCTCGGGCCGAACGGGGCGGGTAAGACGACAACCGTGGAGTGCGCCGAGGGATTACGGCGGCCCGACTCGGGACTGATCAGGGTGCTCGGGCTGGACCCGGTCAGGGACCGGCGGGAGCTGAGCCACCAGGTCGGCGTGCAGCTGCAGGAGTCGCTCCTGCCGGAGAACATCAAGGTGTGGGAGGGGCTCGACCTGTACGCCTCCTTCTACCGCGCGCCCAAGGACTGGCGAGCGTTGCTGAAGGAGTGGGGGCTGGCCGACAAGCGCGATTCCAGGTTCGGCACCTTGTCCGGCGGGCAGAAACAGCGTTTGTTCATCGCCCTGGCGCTGGTGGGCGACCCGAAGGTGGTCTTTCTCGACGAGCTGACCACAGGGCTGGATCCGGCCGCCCGCCGGGGCACCTGGGAGCTGATCAAGCGGATTCGAGCGACAGGCGTGACGGTCGTCCTGGTGAGCCACTACATGGACGAGGTCGAGGAACTGTGTGACCGAGTCGCTGTCTTCGACCGGGGGCGGATCGTCGCGCTGGACACCCCCGCGGGCCTGATCTCGGCCGTGGACGCCGACCAGCAGCTACGATTCCGGCCGCTGGCGCCCTTCGACGACGCGGTCCTGACGGGGGTGCCGGGAGTGGTGTCGGTGACCCGCTCCGGCGATCGGGTGATCGTCGCGGGCCGCGGCGACTTCGCCGGCGCGGTGACCTCCGCGCTTGCCCGTGACCGTGTCCCGGTGGCCGAGCTGCCGGTCGAGCAGCACACGCTCGACGACGCCTTCGTCGCCCTGACCGGCCGCGCCTTCGGCACCGAGGAGATCTGATGATCGGCTTCGCCAAACTCGCCAAGGTGGAATCCAAGCTGCTGCTGCGCGACCCAGGCGCGATCTTCAGCATGGCCGTCCCGCTCTTCATCCTGGTGATCTTCGGTAGCGGGACCAGTCCGGGGGACACCGCGCTGCCCTCGATGTCGATGACGATCGCGGTCGGGCTGGTGGGGCTCTACATGGTGCCCACCACCCTGGCCACTTATCGGGAGCGGGGCATTCTGCGCAGGCTGTCCACCACGCCGGTCAGCCCAGGCGCCCTGCTGAGCGTGCAGCTGATCCTCCAGCTCGTCTTCGCGGTGCTCGCCTCGGCGGTGCTCGTCGCGGTCTCGGTGGTGGTCTTCCAAGCGGCCGTGCCCGCCCGCGCCGTGGCGATGGTGTCCGCCTTCTTGCTGGGCACCTCGGCGATCTTCGCGGTCGGTCTGCTCATCGCCGCGATCGCGGCGAGCGGACGCGCCGCCAACGGGATCGGCGTGCTGCTTTACTTCCCGCTGGCCTTCCTCGGCGGCGTGATGCAGCGGCCAAGTGCGCGCGCCGTCCGATCCGCTGAGCGCCCGAGAACTGGAGGTGCTCACGCTGATCGCCCGCGGCTCCACCAACCGCGACGCCGCCTACCGCCTGTTCATCAGCGAGGCCACCGTGAAAAGCCACCTGCTGCACATCTACGCCAAGCTCGGCGTCAACGACCGCGCCGCGGCCGTCGCGGTGGCCTTCGAGCGAGGGCTCTTCAGCCGGTCCTGATGAGGCTCAGCGGACGCAGGTCGTCGCACTGCGGGCGGCGCTGCGCGACCTGCTGCAGACGCTGGTCGAGCCGTGCGACCAGCCTCCTCGGGGCGGCCGTGGTGGCCGCCCCGGAAGGGCTGATTCCGACCGATGGATCCGGACTTCTCCTGAGCCATCGTCAGCACGTCGCGAAACGCTGGAAGCCTACGCTCTGCTCAGTCGTAGTAGCGGTCGCGGTAGCGGCGACGGCGACGGCGACGGCCGTACCTGTCGCGGTAGCGGTAGCGGTACCGGTCGCGGTAGCGGCGGCGAGGTGGAGGTTGAAGTGCGATCATAGGTCCGTACATAGACGACTCCTTTCTGATTCGCACTCGCACGCGGCGATTGCGGTTGCCAATCCATCATTGGCACCCACGTCGGAGCACGTCCAGACGGGCCGACCCGAACTAGGCGATGTGATGCATATCCCATTCTCGGACGTGACCAGCCGCTTGCGACAGCGCCAATCCACGCGCCGCCAGATTACCTCTGAAATGCGGATACATTGGATGCAGAGTCAACTGAATTGACCCGTTATATTCTCTTGCGAATGTTTCACCGGAAGGGATAATCACCGTTTCATCATGCCGGTCGGCTGCCGCGTTGATCGTCGATGGCGAGCTCACCGGGTCGCCAGACGACCCGAAGCCGGTGATGGTCCAGCAAGCCGCGTAGATGTCCCAGGAGCAGGCGCGGTTGGCACACACCGTGAACCGGCGCCGCTGCCACGATCTCCTCAGCGGACAGGCCGGAGAGGTGATCCTTGAGCCACGCCAGTCGCGCCGACCAGGCGCCGGTCTCCCTTCGCTGGCATTCCGAACTCCTGATCGTCGTTCTCGCCTGGCAATTCCGGTGGCATCATCGAAATCGTACCAATGATACTTGCATTGATACCGGATGACTTATATCATTGATACATGCACGCACGAACCACCGGCGACGCCACCCCTGCCCCCGCGTCGGAAGCCGCGGCCGGCGGGCGGGAACTCATCCGCCGGCACGTGATCGAGGCCGCCGCAGACCTCCTCGCGCGTGAGGGGCGCGAAGCGGTCACCACCCGTGCGGTCGCGGCGGCGGCCGGGGTGCAGCCACCGGCGATCTACCGCCATTTCGCCGACATGGACGGGCTGCTCGAGGCGGTGGCCGAGCACGGCTACGCCACGTTCCTCGCGGCCAAGCAAGTCGACGCCCATCCGGACGACCCGGTCGAGGACCTTCGCGCGGGCTGGGACCTCGCCGTCGAGTTCGGGCTGGCCAACCCCGCGCTGTACGCACTGATGTACGGCGAACCAAAGCGCGGCACGACGTCGGCCGCGTTCCGGGCCGGCATGGAGATCCTCGTGGGGCGCATCCGCCGCCTCGCCGCGGGCGGCTGGCTCCGCGTCGACGAGAAGCTCGCGGCCGCCCTCATCCACGCGACCGCGCGCGGCGCGGTGCTCACCTGGCTGTCGCTACCCGACGACCAACGCGACCCGGCCCTGCTGACCACCCTGCGCGAATCGATGATCGCCGCCGTCACCAACGAGAAGCCCGCCGTGCAGGACGCGGGCCCCGCCGGTGCCGCCCGAGCCCTACGTGCCGCGCTGCCCGAGCAGACCACGCTGAGCAGTGGCGAGCAGCACCTCCTCGGCGAATGGCTGGACCGCCTCGCCGCCGATGGATAGCACGAGCGCCATCACGAGCTTCGACCCCTGCTCAAGCATCCACGAGGAGACGTCGTGATCGTCATCACCACTCCCACCGGCCAGATCGGTGCCCAGGTCCTGGACAGAATCCTGGCAGGCGACGAGTCCGTCCGCGTGATCTCGCGCGACCCGTCCCGTCTCACAGCCGAGACCCGAGGGCGCGTCGAGGTGGTCCAGGGGTCACACGACGACCCCGACGTGGTCACCGAGGCGTTCGAAGGCGCCGACACCGTGTTCTGGGTGGTGCCCCCGAACATGCAGGTCCAGAACGTCGTGGACTACTACGTGGACTTCAGCACGCCGGCGGCCGAGGCGATCGGGGCCCAGGGCGTCAAGCGCGTGGTGGCCGTGTCGAGCCTCGGTCGTGAGTCCGGCGAGCTCGCCAAGCGCGCCGGGCACCTGTCCGCGGCATTCGCGATGGACGACTTGTTCGAGGCAACGGGCGTGGGCTACCGGGCGCTGCGCATGCCGTTCTTCAAGGAGAACCTGCTCGGACAGGTCGAGGCGATCAAGAACCAGGGCGTGTTCTTCCTAACCAACGCCGCCGACCGACCGCTCGCGACCTGCGCGTCCCCGGATGTCGCCGCCGCAGCCGCCATGCAGTGGTGGAGGTGGAGCGGACGGTGAACAAGTACGGCTCGGTCAGCCTGGCCGGCCGCTATCTGCTGGCGGCCGAGATCCTGGGCGGGCGCCGGGTCACCATCCGGATCGAGGAGAAGACGCCGATGTTCCTCGACCCCGACACCCGCCAGCTGCTGCGCGCCCGGCCGAACCCGCTGATCTGGGCCAAGTGCCTGCACTGCGCGGCGCCCGCCCCGCCGAACCGCCTCCGGTCCCGCAGCGGTCACCGATCACGGTGCAGCGCCGCGCCAACTCCTTCGGCGTCATCATGGTCGCCCTGCAGACCATCTCCCTCGGCCGCCTGCACGCCGACCAGGTCGTCACCGTGCACGTCAGCGACACCACGCTGACCATCGACCTGGACGACGGCCCGCGCACCGTGCACCGCACCACCGACCTACCGGTCCGCAGCGTCAAAGCCCATCGACCCCGCAAGGTCGACCAGGTTTCCTAGATCACCTGTCGTGGATGTCCTGGGACAGAAACGTCAGGCATCTCTCTGCGAGAGCGACCCAGAATCCGCCACTCTGATCGAGAGGCCATCGACCGGCTTGCAGAGATCGGCCCAGCTCTCGGACGTCCGTTGGTGGACACCCTCATAGACGGCGACATGAGCAACCTCAAGGAGCTTCGGCCAGGCTCGCGGAAGCGAACCGAGATTAGAATCGTTTTCGTCTTCGATCCGGACAGGGAAGCCACCTTCCTTGTAGCCGGCGACAAGGCCGGCAGATGGTCGCGCTGGTACGAGGAGGCGATCCCATTGGCCAAAGCACGCTACGCCGAGTACCGCGCCGCGAAGTCGGCTGAGACGAAGAGGGAGGACAAGCGATGAGCCCAGGACGCAACTGGCGTGAGGTCAAGGCGGAAGCGCACCGGTTGTACCCCGAACTGGCCGACCCGCAGCGGCAGGCTATCGCCGATGCGCAACTGGATGCCTACGTCGCCGGCCACCATCTGAAGGAGCTGCGCAAGTCTGTCGGCAAGACGCAATCCGAGGTGGCGGCTGCGCTTGGGATCTCACAAGCACGCGTCTCTCAGATCGAAAACGGTGATCTGGACTCGATGGAACTCGAGACCATCCGCGCTTACGCAGTTGCTCTCGGTGGCCACGTCGATGTGACGATCAGCGTCGGACCTCACTCGGTACGGGTCGCTTGACCATGAAGCCGACCGTCGATCGGCATGCGACGTCCCTCGGCCTCTGGCGTTGTAGGTGATCCGTCCTGTGGTTCGAATAGCCAGAGCCCGACACTCTGCTCCGTCCTGACCGCACACGTACCCAGGTCGGCCAACTCCGCTGGACTCGGCACGGACGAACACCAGGGAGGCTGCCCCAGAGCCCTCCAAGAACGCTGCGTCAGCGAGAGTGTGCAGTAGTCCTGATGAACGAAGAAGTTCAAGATCACGGAACAGGGACGGAACAGGCGGACACCGGGGGCCAGCCAGCGTTTCAGCGGACCCGGCCTACCCCCCAGGAGAGCCGGGTTTCCGCACGTCAACGTCTACTTCAACAGCTGTCGGGCCATGACCATACGCTGGATCTGGTTGGTGCCCTCGTAGATCTGGGTGATTTTGGCGTCGCGCATCATGCGTTCCACCGGGAAGTCCCTCGTGTAGCCGTAGCCGCCGAGCAACTGCACCGCGTCCGTGGTGATCTCCATGGCCGCGTCGGAAGCCGCGCACTTCGCCGCGCTCGACAGGAACGTCAGGTCCTTCTGGGACTCCCCGTGCATCGCGCGCTCCGACTTCGCCGCCGCGTGGTACGTGAGCTGCCGCGCCGCCTCCAGTTTCATGGCCATGTCGGCGATCATGAACTGCAGGCCCTGGAAGTCGGCCACCGGGCGGCCGAACTGCCTGCGTTCCTTGACGTAGCCGATCGCGAAGTCCAGCGCTCCCTGCGCGATGCCGAGCGCCTGGGCGGCGATGGTGATGCGGGTGTGGTCGAGGGTCGCCAGGGCCGTTTTGAAGCCGGTGCCCGGCTCGCCGATCATGCGGCCGGCGGGAATGCGTACGTTGTCCAGGATGACCTGGCGGGTGGGCGAGCCCTTGATGCCGAGCTTCTTCTCCTTGGGGCCGAAGGAGACGCCCTCGTCGGACTTCTCGACGACGAAGGCCGAGATGCCGCGCGCCCCGGCCACCGGGTCGGTCGCCGCCATCACCGTGTAGTACTCCGAGATCCCGGCGTTGGTGATCCACATCTTGGTGCCGTCGAGTACGTAGGAGTCGCCGTCCGCCACCGCCCTCGTCTTCATCGCGGCGGCGTCCGAACCCGCCTCGGGCTCCGACAGCGCGTACGAGAACATCGCCTCCCCGCCGGCCACGGGCGCCAGGTAGCGGGACTTGAGCTCCTCCGAGGCCGAGAGCAGGAGCGGGACCGTGCCGAGCTTGTTGACGGCGGGGATCAGAGAGGACGACGCGCAGGCGCGGGCCACCTCCTCGATCACGATCACCGTGGCCAGCGCGTCCGCCCCGGCGCCTCCGTACTGCTCAGGCACGTGTACGGCGTGCAGGTCCGCCGCCACGAGTGCCTTGTAGACCTCCCAGGAGAACTCCTCGTTCTCGTCGGCCGCCGCCGCGTGCGGGGCGATCTTCTCGTCGGCCACGGCGCGGACCGTCTCGCGCAGCATGTCGTGCTCTTCGGCGGGCGCGTAAAGGGGAAAGCTCATGCGTCGAATACTAGGACGTCCGACCATCTTGTTACCAGTCAGTACGGTTTGCGAAGAGTTGCAGGTGGCACGAAGGAGGTAGCGAGGAGCCGGTAGCATTCCTGCGCGATCGAAAGGAGCCCGCTCGTGCCATATCGCCTCACGATGATTGGGACCGGATACCTGGGTATCACGCATGCCGCGTGCATGGCTGACCTGGGATTCGAAGTCCTCGGCCTCGACATCGACGCCGACAAGATCCACCGGCTCAACAGCGGTGAGCTCCCGATCCACGAGCCAGGTCTCGAGGCCGTGCTCCGCCGTGGGCTCGACTCCGGCCGCCTTCGCTTCACCACCTCGTACGAAGAGGTCGCTGCTTTCGGTGACGTGCACTTCGTCTGCGTCGGCACACCGCAGAAACGCGGCGAGTACGCCGCGGACGTCACGTACATGGACAACGCCATCGAGTCCCTCGCCCCGCTCCTCGACCGGGAGTGCCTGGTCGTCGGCAAGTCCACCGTCCCGGTCGGCACCGCGGAGCGGCTCTCCGACAAGCTCGTACGCCTGGCTCCCGCCGGAGTCGAGGTCGAACTGGCCTGGAACCCGGAGTTCCTGCGGGAGGGATTCGCCGTTCAGGACACCTTGCGCCCGGATCGCATCGTGCTCGGCGTTCGTACCGAACGAGCGGAGAAGATGCTGCGTGAGGTTTATGAGCCGCTGGGCGACGTGCCGATCGTGGTGACCGACTTCGCGACGTCCGAGCTGGTCAAGACGGCCGCCAACGCCTTCCTGGCCACCAAGATCTCCTTCATCAACGCCATGGCCGAGGTGTGCGAGGCGGCCCACGCCGACGTCACTCAGCTCTCCGAGGCCCTGTCGTACGACGACAGGATCGGGGGCCGTTACCTGAACGCGGGCCTCGGCTTCGGCGGCGGCTGCCTGCCCAAGGACATCAGGGCGTTCATGGCGCGGGCCGGCGAGCTGGGAGCTGACCAGGCGCTGACGTTCCTGCGCGAGGTGGACGCGATCAACATGCGGCGCCGGGCCCGCATGGTTGACCTGGCCAGGGAGCTGGCCGGCGGGTCCTTCCACGGGTGCACCGTGGGCGTGCTCGGTGCGGCGTTCAAGCCGAACTCGGACGACATCCGCGACTCGCCCGCTCTCGACGTCGCCGTCACGATCGGCCACCAGGGCGGACAGGTCACCGTCTACGACCCCATCGCGCTCGACAACGCTCGTAAGGCTCATCCCGAGCTCAACTACGGCGAGTCGGCCGTCGCGGCGGTCCGGGGGGCACACGTGGTGCTGGTGCTCACGGAGTGGCAGGAGTTCGTGGAGCTCGACCCGGAGCAGCTGGGCGCCGTCGTCGCGACCCGGCGCATCGTGGACGGCCGCAACGCGCTGAACGCCGAGATCTGGCGCTCCGCCGGCTGGCACTACCGCGCCCTCGGCCGCCCATAGCCGAACCACCCGTCTACTGCAGGTGCCGGACCCACTGGGTGAGCAAGGGGCGGTAGCCGCGGCGGGCCCAGAACGGGGTCGACAGCGGGTTCGGCAGGGCGTGGTGGAGGACGGACCAGGCCGCCCCCGAGGCCGCCGCGTGTCCGTGGGCGGTCTCGGTGAGCGCCGTGCCCATGCCCCGGCCCCGTACGGACGGGTCGACGTACATGACGCTCAGGTACGCGGCAGGCCCCGCGTTCAGGGACCGCGCTATCCAGCCGGATCGCTCCGGCGGCTGCATGATGAGGCACCCGGCCACCCGGCCGCCCGCCTCCGCCACCCAGCACCACTCCAGCGGCAGGACCTCCCCCGCCACCAGCTCGCGCAGCCGCGCCGGGGTCGACGGCCGCACGGCCACCCAGCCGAACTGCGCGTCGTACGCCACCAGCCCCTCGTACAGCTTCACCAGGGCGTCCAGGTCCCCCGCGGTGGCCGGGCGTACGCCGGGAACCGGCGCGGACCGCTGCCTGAGCGGGCGGACGGCGGTCACGGAGATGGGACCGAAGCCGCGCGTCGCCAGGGCCCTGACCGGAGCGGTGTCGCGACTCGGCCAGGAGACGGTCAGGGAGTGCCCGGGCCCGGTGCCGCGCAGGCCCGCCAGCCAACGGTCGACGAGCGCGCCGAGGGCGGCCTCGGGATCGGGGCCGCTGACGCGGGCTTGGAGCCGGTGGACGATCAGCGGGGACCAGGAGGCCCGCACGCTGCCGGGGTCGATCTGGTCCACGGTGACCACGCCGACGCCGCCGTGGGCCCGGATCGTCCGCTCCGGCCAGTCCGGCAGCTCGTCCTGGTCACCGGCCAGCGGATCCGCGGCCCGCACACGGGCCGAATGGCTCCTGATCACGTCCATCATCCCGGCACATTAGCGCCAGGCAGCCCGGTCAAAGAAGGGCTTCAGAGCTCGGCGGCCTCGGCGCGCAGCTTCTCACCCTTGGCGTACGCCTGCTGCTTCAACCGCTCCTGGAACTCCACCATCCGCTCCCGCAGCCCGGGATCAGAAGCGGCCAGAATGCGTACGGCCAGCAGCCCCGCGTTACGGGCCCCGCCGACCGCCACCGTGGCCACCGGCACCCCGGCCGGCATCTGGACGATCGACAGCAGGGAGTCCATCCCGTCGAGGTACTTCAGCGGCACCGGCACCCCGATCACCGGCAGCGGCGTGACCGAGGCCAGCATGCCGGGCAGGTGCGCAGCGCCGCCGGCGCCCGCGATGATCACCTGGATGCCCCGGGAGGCGGCCTGGCGGCCGTATTCGATCATCTCGACCGGCATGCGGTGCGCCGAGACCACGTCGGCCTCGAACGTCACCCCGAACTCCGCCACCGCCTCCGCGGCCGCCTTCATCACCGGCCAGTCGGAGTCGCTGCCCATCACGATGCCGACCCGCGCGGTCATGTGTACTCCCCGGTGGTGAGGTAGACGACGGCGTGGCGGGCGCGGGCTCGCGTCTCCTCCAGGTCGGCGCCGAGTGCGGTCACGTGGCCGATCTTGCGGCCAGGACGCACCTCCTTGCCGTAGAAGTGCAGCTTGATGCCGGGGTCGTGGGCGAACACGTGCTCGTAACGCTTGAACAGGTCGGGATCGTCGCCGCCGAGGAGGTTGGCCATGACGACGACGGGGGCGGTCATCTCGGGGGAGCCGAGCGGCAGGTCGAGCACCGCCCGCAGGTGCTGCTCGAACTGCGACGTCGCCGAGCCCTCGATCGTCCAGTGCCCGCTGTTGTGGGGCCGCATGGCCAGCTCGTTGACCAGCAGCCCACCGGCCGTCTGGAACAGCTCCACCGCCAGCATCCCGGTCACGCCCAGCTCGTGGACGATCTGCAGGCCGATGCGCTGGGCCTGCGCGGCGTCCTCCTGGTCAAGCCCGGGCGCGGGCGCGAGCACCTCGACGCAGACGCCGTCCTGCTGCACGGTCTCCACGACCGGGTAGCTGACGCCCTGTCCGTGCGGTGAGCGGGCCACCAGCACCGCCAACTCCCGCTCGAACGGTACGAACGCCTCGGCCATCAACTCCACCCCGGACGCGAACGCCTCCGCTACGTCCTCCGGCGTCCGGCACACCCACACCCCGCGACCGTCGTAGCCGCCGCGAACCGTCTTCAGCACCACCGGCCAGCCGTGCTCGGCCGCGAAGGGCGCCACGTCCTCGGGTCCGGCCACCCGGGCCCAGGCCGGGCAGGGCACGCCGATCTCGGTCAGCCGCTCGCGCATGACCGCCTTGTCCTGCGCGTGCACCAGCGCGTCCGCGCCGGGGCGGACGGCGTGGCCGCCCGCGGCCAGTGCCCTGATGTGCTCGGTGGGCACGTGCTCGTGGTCGAACGTGATCGCGTCGCAGCCCTGGGCGAACTCGCGCAGGTCCGCGAGATCGCGATAGTCCCCGAGGCGCGTGTCGGGGATCACCCGCGCGGCGCTCTCGTCAGGGGCGCCCGCCAGCACCCGTAGCTCGACGCCGAGCGCGATGGCGGGCGGCTGCG
The DNA here is from genome assembly GCF_015645445.1 of Nonomuraea cypriaca. Classification (GTDB taxonomy): domain Bacteria; phylum Actinomycetota; class Actinomycetes; order Streptosporangiales; family Streptosporangiaceae; genus Nonomuraea; species Nonomuraea cypriaca. The sequence continues at coordinate 34,315 of NZ_JADOGI010000031.1, forward strand.
TCATCCTGGCCAGCTGGCCCGCGCCGATGATGCCAACAACGGGGCCGATGGGATGATAGGAACTCACGCCAGGTGAGCTTACCGGGACGGAACGACTTCCCCGGCGCCGCGGTGGGCTGGGCAGCCGTTTCCCCGCGCCACGTTGGGCTGGGCGGCCGGATTCCCCTACGCCATGGTGGGCTGGGCAGCCGGATTTCCCTGGTGCCACGGTGGCTGGGCGGCCGTTCCGGGTCGCCTCAAGGGCACGACCGCCCAGCGTTCCGCACCGGGTTCGACATACCGCTTGGGCGCGATGCCCGGCGACGCGGGCTCGCCCGCGATCTGCACGCAGCGTAATGCCCACCTTCCCGAAATGCCGGGCATAGGGCGATATTCCTAGGGGTTCTTTGCGCGGTATGTTCTGGAGTCTGACACGGGACCAACATCATGCCCGCTACGCTGGGATCACAGAGCCAGTGCCAGAGCCGGACCGGCTCGACTACGGAAGGGACCCAGCAGAGACGTGAACTTCACCAAACGCCTCTACCAGCGGTTCGCCTCCCTGGTCCACGAGCTCGCCAAGTTCGGCAGCATCGGAGCAGTCGCGTTCGTCCTCGACACCGGCGTCTACAACCTGTTCCTGCTGGGGCTGGGGTGGGGGCCGATGACGTCCAAGGTCATCGCGACCACGATCTCGGCCACGTTCGCCTACGCGGGCAACCGCTTCTGGACGTTCCGGCATCGTGAGCAGAGCGGGCTGGGGCGCGAATATTTCCTGTTCTTCCTGCTCAACGGCATCGCGTTGCTCTTCGGCGTGCTGGTGATCGGCTTCACCAGCTTGACGCTCGGCCTGGACGACGGCCTCAGCCTCAACATCGCCAACTTCGTCGGCGTGGGGCTCGGCACCCTGTTCCGCTACTGGTCGTACAAGAAGTGGGTGTTCCTGGAGGCCACCACGCCGATCCCGGTGGAGCTGCCCGAATCCGGGGTCAGGCAGGACCGCTGACCGCACGCCTGCCCTCGTCGTCCTCCGCCGGGCGCAGGAAGACGGCGAACGTGGCCGGGCGATGCCTGATCAGCTCCAGCCGGCCACCGTCCGCGGCGGCCAACGCGCGGGCGAGCGTCAGGCCGAGGCCCGTGCCGCCGGCACCGCTGACGTTCCGCTCGAAGATCTTCGGGGCGATCTCGTCGGCGATCCCCGGGCCCTCGTCGGCCACCTCGATCACCACGTAGCTGTCACCGCAGGTGGTGGTGACGGTGACGGTGCCGCCGCCGTGGCGCAGGGAGTTCTCCAGCAGCGAGGCGACCACCTGGCCGACGCCGCCGGTGGTGGCCATCGCCTTGAGCCCGCGCTGGCCTTCGAGCAGCAGCGTACGGCCCGCGTCACGGAAGACCGGCCCCCACTCGGTCACCTGCTGGATGAGGATCTCGTCGAGCGCGACCGGCTCGGCCTGGGCCTGGCGCTGGCGGCGGGCCGCGGCCAGCAGCTCGTCGATCACGGCGGTGAGCCGCTCCGCCTGTACGATCGCCGCCTCCCCCTCCTCGCGTACGGTGTCCGGCTCGTCGGCGCCGGCGACGATCTCCTCCAGGCGCATGGTCAGGCCGGTCAGCGGAGTGCGGAGCTGGTGCGAGGCGTCGGTGGCGAACTCGCGCTCCCTGGTGAGCAGGTCGGAGATGCGGGTGGCGCTGCGGTCGAGCACCTGGGCCACCCGGTCGAGTTCCGGGATGCCGTAGCGGTGTTTGCTCGGCCGCGCGTCGCCTGAGCCCAGGCGCTCGGCGATCTTGGCCAGGTCCTGGAGAGGCAGCGTCAACCGGCGTGACTGCACGACGGCGAGACTCACGGCCACCGCCAGGGCGGCGACGGCCAGGGCCACGATGAGAAGCAGGCGAGCTCGTACATCCTGCTCGACCTGATCTCGGTCGCGACTTATCCGGACGTAGACGCCGGTGTTGGTCTGGGCATCCTCGGTCATCAGGTGACCGGACGGCGGCGCGGTGCCGACGACGGTCACCCTGAGAGGGGTTCCGCGTTCCCAGATCTGGATGTACCTGCCCGGGTACTTCTGTTCAAGTTGCTGAGGGTCGAGCGGGGTCTCCTGTACGCGGGCATACTCGACCTCTCCCACGAGTCGTTTCGCTTCCGCCCCAAGCTCTTGAGCCGCCTCGTCGACGATGAGGCGGCTGACGACGACGCCCAGGGGGACCCCCAGCAACAGGACCGCGATTACCGCGACGACCAGTGTGGAGGAGAGCAGTCGGCGGCGCATCTCCTACTCTCGTTCGAACCGGAAGCCGACTCCCCGGACGGTGGTGATGTAACGCGGCTTGGCGGCGTCGTCGCCGAGCTTGCGGCGTAGCCAGGAGATGTGCATGTCGAGAGTCTTGGTCGACCCCCACCAGTTCGTGTCCCACACCTCCCGCATGATCTGTTCGCGGGTGACGACCTTGCCGGCGTCGCGCACGAGCACGCGCAGCAGGTCGAACTCCTTGGTCGTCAGATGCAGCTCCTTCTCCCCCATCCAGGCTCGACGGGAGTCGGCGTCGATGCGGACGCCCTGGACGACCGGTGTCTCCGAGGTGCCGCGGCGCAGCAGTGCGCGTACGCGGGCGAGCAGCTCGGCGAGCCGGAACGGTTTCGTGACGTAGTCGTCGGCGCCGGCGTCGAGTCCGACGACGGTGTCGACCTCGTCGACGCGGGCTGTGAGTATGAGAACCGGGGTGCCGTGCCCCTCGGCACGGATCCGGCGGGCTACCTCCAGGCCGTCCATTTCTGGCAGCCCGAGGTCGAGAACAATAAGGTCGATGCCGCCCGACAAAGCCCTTTCCAAGGCTTGTGGGCCGTCGGGGCTCACCTCGACCTGATAGCCCTCGCGGCGTAGCGCACGCGCGAGTGGCTCGGAAATCGAGGTGTCATCCTCGGCTAGAAGTACGCAGGTCATGAAGCGATCGTAGGACCTTAGGCGATCGTTTCCCGGCCGCAGCGCGCGGTTTGACTCGTAGTTGACTTATCCATTGGCCTGGGCAAACTCAGCTAAATATCAATTAGTCAGGATTAAATCGCCACGATTGCCAGATCGAATTTCCGTGATCTTATGAACGCGGCACGGATCCCGGGCGCATGGCATCACCTGCTCAAGCCGGAGCGGGCCCCCGGCTCCTCCCTCAGAGTAGCCAGTCGCACATACATCCGAGGTCTTGGGGGGTGTCAAGGGTTGTTTCGCGGGAGTTCCGGTGATATTTCGTAGGTTCCGACGCCTTATGATCGGAGCACTGCCGTGAAGCCGCACCCCTCGATCAGATCAAGCCTCGCCGCCTTGTTAGCTTTATCCCTCGTGACCGGCCTACCGGCGTCCCCAGCAGCCGCGCAACCGGCCGGCACACCCGACGACCTGACGCTCTGGTACGACAAGCCGGCGACGGACTGGGAGACGCAGGCGCTGCCCATCGGGAACGGCGCGCTCGGCGCGATGGTGTTCGGCGGCACGTCGAGCGAGCAGATCCAGTTCAACGAGAAGACGCTGTGGACGGGCGGGCCGGGGTCGCGGCAGGGCTACGACTTCGGCAACTGGACCTCGCCGCGCCCCGGCGCCCTGGACGGGATACGGCAACAACTCGACCGCGAAGGGAAGATGGCCCCTGAGCCGGTCGCGGACGAGCTGGGACAGCCGAAGTCCGGCTTCGGGGCATACCAGACCTTCGGCGACCTGTGGCTGGACATGCCGGACACCGGCGCGGCGAGCGGATACCGGCGGGAGCTGAGCCTGCGCGAGGCCGTGGCGCGGGTCGGGTACACCTCCGGCGGGGTGCGCTACGCGCGCGAGTACTTCGCCAGCCACCCGGGGAACGTGATCGTCGGGCGGCTCTCGGCCGACCAGGCGGGCAAGGTGTCGTTCACCCTGCGCACCTCATCGCCGCGCGACGACCAGCAGGTCAGCGTCGGCGGCGGGCGGCTGACGATTCGCGGGAGACTCGCGGACAACGGGATGACGTTCGAGGCCCAGGTGCAGGTGATCACGCGCGGCGGCAGCCGGACGGACGGGGCCGGGCGGATCACGGTCACCGGGGCGGACAGCGCGATGTTCGTGATGTCGGCGGGCACCGACTACGCCGGGGCTTACCCCACGTACCGGGGGGCCGATCCGCACGCCGCCGTCACCGCCGCCGTGGACAAGGCGGCGGCGCGGGACTACGACACGCTCAGGCGGGCGCACCAGGACGACCACAGGAAGCTGTTCGACCGGGTGAAGCTGGACATCGGGCAGCGGACGCCGGCGATTCCGACGGATCGGCTGCGGGCGGCGTACACGGGGGGCGGGTCGCCCGATGACCGGGCGCTGGAGGCGCTGTTCTTCGCGTACGGGCGCTACCTCCTGATCGCCTCCTCGCGGGACGGCTCGTTGCCCGCGAACCTGCAGGGGGTCTGGAACAACTCCACCAGCCCGCCCTGGTCCGCCGACTACCACGTCAACATCAACCTGCAGATGAACTACTGGCTCGCCGACCAGACGAACCTGGCAGAGACGACCCGCCCGTACGACGACTACGTCACGGCCATGGTGGCGCCGGGCGAGCAGACGGCGCGGGAGATGTTCGGGGCGGACGGGTGGCTCGTGCACAACGAGACGAACCCGTTCGGCTTCACCGGCGTGCACGACTGGGCGACCGCGTTCTGGTTCCCCGAGGCGGCGGCCTGGCTGACCCAGCAGATGTACGACCACTACCGGTTCAGCGGCGACACCGGCTACCTGCGGAAGACCGCGTACCCGGTGATGAAGGGCGCCGCGGAGTTCTGGCTGGACACCCTGCACACCGACCCTCGGGACGGGAAACTGGTCGTCTCGCCCAGTTACTCGCCCGAGCAGGGCGACTTCTCGGCCGGCGCGTCGATGTCGCAGCAGATCGTCTGGGACCTGTTCACGAACGTGGCCGAGGCGGCGGACGTGCTGGACGTCGACGCCGGCTTCCGCGCCCGCGTACGCGAGGCCCTGGCCAAGCTGGATCCCGGCTTGCGGATCGGCTCCTGGGGACAGCTCCAGGAGTGGAAGTCCGACTGGGACGACCCCGCGAACACGCACCGCCACGCCTCCCACCTGTTCGGGCTGCACCCCGGGCGGCAGATCGTCGCGGGGAGCCCCGAGGGCGAGGCGGCCAAGGTGTCGCTGACCGCGCGCGGGGACGGCGGGACCGGGTGGAGCAAGGCCTGGAAGATCAACTTCTGGGCTCGGCTGCTGGACGGCGACCACGCGCACAAGATGCTGAGCGAGCAGCTCAAGTTCTCGACTCTGGAGAACCTCTGGGACACGCATCCCCCGTTCCAGATCGACGGCAACTTCGGGGCCTCCGCCGGGATCACGGAGATGCTGGTGCAGAGCCAGCACGACGAGATCCACGTGCTGCCGGCCCTCCCGTCGGCCTGGCCCACGGGGTCGATGACAGGGCTGCGCGCCCGGGGCGACGTGACGGTGGACGTCTCCTGGCGCGACGGCGCCGCCGAGAAGGTGACGCTGCACGCCGGGCGCACCGGCCCGATCAAGGTGCGGGCCGCGGCGATCGCCGGGCGGTATCGCGTGTACGACGAGCAGGGGCACGAGGTCGGCCCGCACCGCTCCGGGGACACGTTGAGCTGGAACGCCAGAGGCGGGAAGTCGTACACGATCGTCAACGAGGTCGCGGTGTCGGTCGAGGCGCCCGAGAGCGTGGGCGCTGGGTCGTCGTTCGAAGTCGAGGTGACGGTCGCGGCTCGGGCGAAGCGGGCGGTGCCGGCGGGCACGCTCACGCTCGGTCTGCCCGAGGGCTGGACCGGGGCGCCGGCCTCGGTACGGGTACCCGCCGTGACGGCCGGGCGGACGCGTACCGAGAGGTTCACCGTGACCGCGAGACCGGCGGACGGGAGCCGTACGGCGCGGGTGACGGCGGTGCTGGCGGCGGACTCGTGGCGCTCGGCGGGTTCGGCCACCCTGGGCCTCTCGCCGTGCGCCACGCCGCCTCCTGACAAGGCGCTGGTCGCCTGGGATCCGACGTCGGGGGCCTCGGTCACCGACTCCTCGGGGAACGGCAGGCACGCCTCCGTCGTCGGCACGCCGGTGTACGACGGCGGCGCGCCCACGGGCAGCGGGCTGGTGCTGGACGGGACGACGTACCTGTCGACGGCGGGCACGACGCTCGGGTTCCTGCCCGAGGCCACGTTCGCGGCCGAGGTGAAGATCGGCGGGAGCGGGTACCGGCGGCTGTTCGACTTCCAGCCCTCCGGGGACCCGGGCACGGACGGGGTCCTCATGGACGTCACGCCGGACCACCGGCTGCGGTTCATCGGCGCGGGACTGAACGTCACCACGGACGCGACGCTCCCCACCGGCCGCTACGTCAACCTGGTGGTCACCCTGGCCCGGACCGGGGCTGTCACCGTGTACGTGGACGGCGCCCGCGCCGGCGGCGGCACGGTCTCCGCCGACGGCATCGTGGGCTGCGCCACCCGTCCGCTCCGCTTCGCCGCCGACCAAGGCGGCGGGCAGCGGCTGACCGGCGCCGTGGATCGGATGGCCGTCTGGTCCCGCGCCCTGTCCCAGTCCGAGGCCGCCTCCTGGCAGACCCTGGCCTTCTGATCCCGTGTCCTGACAGGCCTCGGCCGCTCTGAGCGCGCCTCTGGACTGGCCCCAGCCGCTCTGAGCGCGCCTCCTGGACAGGCCCTTGGCCCTCCTGGACAGGCCCTGGCCTCCTGAGGGGCACCTCCCTGGCAGGCCCTGGCCCTTCTGAGGGCGCCTCCTGGCAGGCCTTGGTCCTCCTTCTGGGCCGCCTCCCGAGGGCGCCCCTGCGCGACCGCTGTGGCGCCGCCCCGTGGTGCCACAGCGTTGCCTGAACGGGCAGGTCAGGCTACGCTTCGGCGCTGTAACGAAGCTCTTACACGTGACGGGAAATCATGACGGCATCAGGGCCGACCGGCGACGATCTGGTGGAGATGCTGGCGGCACTGGCCAACCCGCTGCGGCTGCGCATCGTCGCGACGCTGGCCGGGGGCCGCGACTACGTGAGCCACCTGGCCCGCGAGATCGGCGTGAGCCGCCCGCTGCTGCACATGCACCTGCGGCGGCTCGAAGCCGCCGGCCTGATCGCCGGCACCCTCGAACTGTCCGAGGACGGCAAGGCCATGAGGTACTACGAAGTCACCGACTTCAGCCTGCACCTGAACGCGTCGGCCCTGGTCGAGGCGGCCAGGACCCTCTCCGTGCCGGATCCCGACCCCAAGGAGCCCTCGTGATGACCCCTGCCCTGACCCCGGCCGGGACGACGACCTGGCCGGAGGCGATCGTCCTCATCGCGGTGCTGGTGGTGGCCGCGTTCCTGATCTCGCTGTTCGTGGTGGGCGTCTTCGACGCCCGCAAGACGAGGATCACCGCCGCCCAGGAGGAGGACCTGCGCCGGCTCGTGCAACGCTTCGAGCAACTCGCGGAGACCACCCTGGACGCGCAGCAGCGGTGGCCGCCGACCTGGCCGAGCTGCGCTCGCGTACGGCGGCCATCGAGCAGATCTTAAGAACGGTCGAATGAGGTTGACGCGCTCAGTCGTCGTCGACGGACGGCGGTTCGGCGTAACGGGCCAGGTAGAGCTGCTCGCCGAGGCTGCGGATCAGCGACAGCTCGGTCTCCAGGTAGTCGATGTGCTCTTCCTCGTCCTCCAGGATCTCCTCGAAGATGCGGGCCGAGGTGATGTCCCCCTTCTCGCGCATGAGTGCGATGCCGGGGCGCAGGCGCTGCAGGACCGACATTTCCACCTCCAGGTCAGCCTTGAGCTGCTCTGGGACGGTCTGGCCGATGTGCAGCGTGCCGAGGCGCTGGTAGTTGGGCAGACCTTCGAGGAAGAGGATGCGATCGGTCAGGCGCTCGGCGTGGCGCATCTCGTCGATCGACTCGTCGCGGGTGTGTTCGGCGAGCTTGGTGTATCCCCAGTTCTCCTGCATCTTCGCGTGCAGGAAGTACTGGTTGATGGCGGTGAGCTCGGCGGTCAGCTGCTCGTTGAGCAACTCGATGATCTGCTTGTCGCCCTGCATAGAACGGGCTCCTCGTGCTGTGCGGCTAGGCGGTCGTGAGTTCCTCCGACCTTTTCAGGATCGCACAGATTTTTCGTACACATCGGGCACAGTCACCACCAGCACCGGTGGTGTCCCGAATCTGCTTCGCGCTCGTTGCCCCAGAGGCGATGCAGTCGTGCACCTCGTTCTCTGTTACGGCACGACAAATGCACACGTACATCCAGGGACATACCTCTCGCGAAGGGGGAAGGCGCCGTGGGGGGACGCCATTAGGTAAGGCACACCTAAGATAGGGCATTGTGGTTAGGCTTGCCTACGTTGGCTGGGTCACACTCCCGTACCTTCGCGTGTGAAGAGCAGATCAGTGGCCCCTGGCGAGCCACTCCTCCAGGTGCGGCGCCTCCGCGCCGATCGAGGTCGAGTCGCCGTGGCCGGTGTGCACGACGGTTTCCGCGGGCAGCGTCAGCAGGCGTTTCCTGATCGACTCGATGATCGTGTCGAAGGAGGAGTAGGAGCGGCCGGTCGCCCCTGGGCCGCCCTGGAACAGGGTGTCGCCGCTGAACAGGACGCCGAGCTCGGGGCCGTACACGCAGACGGCGCCAGGGGCGTGGCCGGGCGTGTGCAGGATCTCCAGCGCGATCCCGCCGACCGCGATCCGCTCGCCGTCCTCCAGCGGCACGTACGGCACCTCGTCGCCGTATTCCTGCTCCCAGAGCACCTGGTCGGCGGGGTGCAGCCGGATCGTCGCCCCGGTCATCGCGGCGAGCGGGCGGGCCGCGTTGATGTGGTCGTTGTGCGCATGGGTGCAGACGATGGCCTTGACCGCGCGCCCGCCCACCCGCTCGGCGATGGCCGCCGCGTCGTGGGCGGCGTCGATGACGACCACCTCGCGGGCGTCGCCGACCACCCAGACGTTGTTGTCGACCTCCCACGTCCCGCCGTCCAGCGAGAACGTGCCCGAGGTGATGACCCGGTCGATCATCAGAGGACCACCACCGAGCGCAGCACCTCACCGCGGTGCATCTTGGCGAACGCCTCCTCGACCTGGTCGAGCGCGATCGTCTCGGACATGAACTTGTCCAGCGGCAGCCGGTTCTGCAGGAACAGGTCGATCAGCATGGGGAAGTCGCGGCTCGGCAGGCAGTCGCCGTACCAGGAGGACTTGAGCGACCCGCCGCGCCCGAACACGTCCAGCAGCGGCAGCTCCAGCGTCATCTCCGGCGTCGGCACGCCCACCAGGACCACCGTCCCGGCCAGGTCGCGGGCGTAGAACGCCTGCTTGTACGTCTCAGGCCGCCCCACCGCCTCGATGACCACGTCGGCGCCGAACCCGCCGGTCAGGTCGCGGATGGCCTCGACCGGGTCGTTCTCGCGGGAGTTGACGGTGTGGGTGGCGCCGAATTCGCGCGCCCAGGCGAGCTTGCGGTCGTCCACGTCGACCGCGATGATCTTCGCGGCGCCGGCCAGCGACGAGCCGAGGACGGCCGCGTCGCCGACGCCGCCGCAGCCGATGACGGCCACGCTGTCGCCCCGCGTCACGCCGCCGGTGTTGACGGCCGCGCCGATGCCCGCCATGACGCCGCACCCGAGCAGGCCCGCGACCTCGGCGGGGGCCTCGGCCGAGACCTTGGTGCACTGCCCGGCGGCCACCAGCGTCTTGCCCAGGAACGCGCCGATGCCGAGGGCGGGCGACAGCTCGGTGCCGTCCGCGAGGGTCATCTTCTGTTTGGCGTTGTGGGTGGCGAAGCAGTACCACGGGCGGCCGCGCAGGCAGGCGCGGCACTGGCCGCACACGGCGCGCCAGTTGAGGATCACGAAGTCGCCGGGCTCCAGCCCTGTGACCCCGTCGCCGACCGCCTCGACGACGCCCGCCGCCTCGTGACCGAGCAGGAACGGGTAGTCGTCGCTGATCCCGCCCTCCCGATAGTGCAGGTCGGTGTGGCAGACCCCGCACGCCTGCACGGTGACGACCGCCTCACCCGGTCCAGGGTCGGGGACGACGACGGTCTCGAGCGAAACTTCCTGGCCCTTGCCTCGGGCGACGACGCCCTGCACTTCGTACGGCATGCCAGCCATCTTGTGCCAGGAGGATGATCTTCCGCAAGACATCGGGCGGCACCACGCCAGGGGTTCCGGATCAGCGGCCGTCGAGCTCGCCGTCGGAGGCGTCCTCCACGAGCCTGAACAGCTCGGTGCGGACATCCTGGATCCTTGGGATGTCGCGCAGCACGATCTCGCCCCGGTCGCCGGCGGACTCGACGGTCAGCGTGCCGCAGCCAAGCATGCGCTCGGCGAACGTCTGGTCGGAGCTGACCGTGTTGACCTTGGTGATCGGGATCTCGTCGGTCGACTTGTTGAGCACTCCTGTGCTGATCGTGAAGCGGTGGGTGGTGAGCACGTAGGCGGTGTTCTTCCACCGCAGGTAGGGCACAAACGACCAGATCGTCAGCAGGATGAGACCTACGACGACGACGGCGATCCTGGCGTACAGGGCGTAATCCCAGTCGCCGGGGATGAAGAACAGCGCCGCGCCCGAGGCGGCGGCGATGAGGACCAGCGCGATGAACGGCAGGACGAGCCGCTTCCAGTGCGGGTGGAAGGACCGGATACGCCGCTCACCCTGCGTCAGATGATGGTCGGGAATCGTCATGGCCCGTATCGTGCCACCATCGCCGCCCGGCGGCTACGCGGACGACACCACCGGCACGTCCTACTCCGCCGCCCGGACGTGGACCACGTCGCCGGCGCTGAGGGTGTAGCGCTCCCCCGCGGACTCCACCTGGAGGTGTCCGGCGCCGTCGACGCCGGTCGCGAGGCCGGTCAGCGCCCGCCCGCCGGGCAGCTCCACCCTGACCCGGCGGCCGACCGTGGCGCAGCCCGCCAGGTACGCCGGGCGCAGCCCGGCCGCCTCCGCGTCGCCCCCCGCCGCCGTCCAGTCGCGGTAGTGGCCCTCGACCTCCCTGAGCACGGCCCGCAGCAGCGGATCCCGGTCGACGCACGCCGCCTGCTCGATGACGAGCGACGTGGCGGTCTCGACCGGCAGCTCATCCGGCCGGAGCGACACGTTCAGCCCCATGCCGATGACGACCGCGTCGTCCGTCCGCTCGGCCAGCACCCCGGCCAGCTTGCGCTCGCCGATCAGCAGGTCGTTGGGCCACTTCAGGCGTACGTCGACCTCGCACAGGCGGCGTACGGCGGAGGCGGCGGCGACGGCGTACAGGAGGGGCAGCCAGCCCTGGTCGGCGACCGGGACCTCGGGCCTGAGCAGGATCGAGAACGTCAGGCCCGCGCGGGGCGGCACCGACCAGCCGCGGCCGAGCCGGCCGCGCCCGGCGACCTGCGCCTCCGCCACCAGCACCGTCCCCTCCTGCGCTCCTTCGCGGGCGGACTCGGCCAGGTCGGCGTTGGTCGAGCCCGTGCTCTCGACGACGGTGACGCCCGTCCACAGGGAGCCGGGGCGCACCAGGGCCCGGTTGAGCGCCGCCGCGGAGAGCGGAGGGCGTTCGAGATCGGAGTAGCGGGAGTCTGACATGCGCCCATCTTGCCTGATGAGCGGTCTTCAGGGTTTCGGTCGGGGTGAAAATAGGGATATGAGCAAGCTGCTGGATCCGCGCAACTGGGCCTCGTGGCGGCCCTTCGGCCTGGGGTTGCGTAAGCCGAACAACTACCTGGAGCTGTGGAAGGCGTTCAGGTCCGTCAAGGGCAACAGGCGTTACGCCTGGCGGATACTCAACCAGGGCACCTGCGACGGGTGCGCGCTCGGCACGCAGGGCATGCGCGACTGGACGATGGACGAGATCCATCTGTGCAACATCAGGCTGCGACTACTCCCGCTGAACACCATGCCCGCCATGGACGTCTCCGTCCTGCGGGACGTGTCGGGGCTCGCGGGCCGGCGCAGCGCCGAGTTGCGCGAGCTGGGGCGGCTGCCCTATCCGATGGTGCGGCGGGCGGGCGAGCCCGGCTTCACCCGCGTGAGCTGGGACGAGGCGCTGCGCCTCGCCGCTGACGGGCTGCGCGGGGCGCGTTTCGGCGCCTACCTGACCAGCCGCGGTATGCCCAACGAGAACTACTACGCGGCCCAGAAGGCGGTGCGCGCGCTCGGCACGAACAACATCGACAACGCCGCCAGGATCTGCCACTCCCCGTCGACCGTCGCGCTGAAGGAGACCATCGGCGCGGCCGCCACGACCTGCTCGTACGCCGACTGGATCGGCTCCGATCTGATCGTGTTCGTCGGCTCCAACCCGTCCAACAACCAGCCGGTCGCGATGAAGTACCTCTACCACGCCAAGAAGGAGGGGACCCGCATCGCGATGGTCAACGCCTACCGCGAGCCCGGCATGGAGCGCTACTGGGTGCCGTCGAACGCCGAGTCCGCCCTGTTCGGCACGAAGATCACGGATGAGTTCTTCGGCGTCAACGTGGGCGGCGACATCGGTTTCCTCAACGGCGTGCTCAAGCACCTGATGGAGAACGACTGGGTGGACAAGGAGTTCGCCGACCTGCACACCAGCGGCTTCGAGGACGTGCGCCGCGCCGTGTCGAGCCAGTCGTGGGAGTCGCTGGAGGCCCTGTCGGGCGCGTCGCGCGAGGACATGTTCCGGCTGGCCAGGCTGCTGGGCGAGGCGAAGTCGGCGGTGTTCGTGTGGTCGATGGGCATCACGCAGCACAGCTACGGGGAGGACAACGTCAGGGCCATCGTCAACCTGGCGCTGGCCAGGGGGTTCGTGGGCCGCGACCGGTGCGGGCTCATGCCGATCCGGGGGCACAGCGGGGTGCAGGGCGGGGCGGAGATGGGCGCGTACGCGACCGGGCTGCCGGGCGGGCTGCCGATCAACCCCACCAACGCCGCGAAATTTACCGAAAAATGGGGATTCGAGGTCGCGGACACGCCGGGCCTCACCGCGACCGACATGATCGACGCCGCCCACCGCGGCGAGTTGGACGCGCTGGTCTCCTCCGGCGGCAACTTCCTCGAGGTGCTGCCCGACCCGGACTACAGCCGCGAGGCGCTGTCGCGGCTGCCGCTCCGAGTGCACATCGACATCGTGCTGTCGTCGCAGATGCTCGTCCCCGGGGCGGGTGACGTGCTGCTGCTGCCCGCGCAGACCCGCTACGAGATGGCCGGAGGGGTGACCGAGACCTCCACCGAACGCCGGATCATCTTCTCGCCCGAGGTCGAAGGGCCGCGGATCGGCGAGGCGTGGCCGGAGTGGAAGATCTTCACGGAACTGGCCGCCCACACACGTCCCGAAATTTCGTCACATGTACGCTTCACCGGCACGCCGCAGATCCGCGCCGAGATCGAGCGCGCGGTCCCCTTCTACCAGGGCATCGCGGGCCTGACGAAGTTCGGCGACAACGTCCAGTACGGCGGGCGCCACCTGTTCGACGGAGGCCGTTTCCAGACGGCCGACGGGCTGGCCGTCTTCTCCGTCGTCGAGCCGCCCGCGCTGGAGCGGCCTGACGGCTCGTTCATGGTGGCGACCAGGCGCGGCAAGCAGTTCAACAGCATGGTGCACGAGCGGCTCGACGGCTTCAACGGCGCACCGCGCGAGGCGGTGCTGATGAGCGCGTACGACGCCGACCGCCTCGGCCTGCCCGACGGCGCCCGCGTGGAGCTCCGCTCGGGCGAGCGCACCTATCGGGGCAAGGTGCTGCGGGCCCCGCTGATGCCGGGCAACCTGCAGATCCACTGGCCGGAGGGCAACATCCTGCTGGACGAGGCCCGCCGCTCCCCCGAGGCCAGGATCCCCGACTACAACGCGCTGGTCACGGTCCGGCCGCTGTGAGCGACCTCGCGGAGGCCGTCTGATGTGGCGTCAGCCGGTGTTCTGCAGGCCGGCCGCCACCCCGTTGACCGACAGCAGCAGGAGGGTGGACAGGCGCTCGCGCTCCTGGTCCGACGGGGTGCCCGTGCGCAGGGCGCGCAGGGCGCGGAGCTGGAGGTGGGACAGGGCGTCCACGTACGGGTCGCGGAGCTGGACGGCGCGCGACAGCACCTTGCGGTTCTCCAGCAGCCGCGTGTGGCCCGTGACACGGAGCACCAGGTCGCGGGTCCTGTCGTACTCCTCGAGGACCTGGTGGGTGAAGTCCTCCCTGCCGCCGAGTGCCAGGTAGCGCTTGGCGATCGAGCGGTCGGTCTTGGCCAGCGACATCTCCGCGTTGTCCAGCATCGCGTTGAACAGCGGCCACTCGGCGTAGGCCGCGCGCAGCTCGTCGAGGGAGCCGACCGAGGCCAGACCGGTGCCGAGGCCGTACCAGCCGGGGAGGTTGACGCGGGTCTGCGCCCACGCGAACACCCACGGGATGGCCCGCAGGTCGTCGAGGGAGCGGGGCGCGCCGAGACCGCGGCGCGCCGGGCGGGAGCCCAGGCGGAGCGTGCCGATCTCCTCCAGCGGACTGACCAGGCCGAACCACTCGGGGAAGCCCGGCGCCTCGGTCAGCGCGCGGTACGCCTGCTCCGAAGCCGTGGCCACCCGCTCGGCCAGGCCGCGGAAGCGGTCGGCCGCGGCGGCGGTGCTGGCGCCGACCGCGGGCGAGGAGGCCAGCAGCACGGCGTTCGTGACCTGCTCCAGGTGGCGGCGGGCGATCGCGATGTGGCCGTAGCGGGCGAAGATGACCTCGCCCTGCTCGGTGACCTTGAACCGGCCAGCGACCGAACCTGGCGCCTGGGCCAGGACCGCGCGGTTGGCCGGGCCGCCGCCGCGCCCGAGCGCGCCGCCGCGGCCGTGGAACATGCGCAGCTTCACGTCGTGCTCGGCGGCCCACACGGTCAGCGCCTCCTGGGCCTCGTAGAGGCGGAGGGTGGCGGCGGCCGGACCCAGCTCCTTGGCCGAGTCGGAGTAGCCGAGCATGATCTCCATGCGCCGGCCGGTGTCCGCCAGGCGCTGCCGGACCTGCGGGAGGTCGAGCATGCCGGTCAGCACGAGCGGCGAGTTGGCCAGGTCCTGACCCGACTCGAACAGCGGCACCACGTCGAGCACCGGGGCACGGTCGCCGAGCGCGTACCCGGCCAGCTCGTAGACGGCCGCGATGTCCTCGGCGGAGCGGGTGAAGGAGACCACGTAGCGGGAGCAGGCCGTGACGCCGAACCGCTCCTGGATCCAGCCGATCACCCGGATCGTGGCCAGCACCTCCTCGGTGCGCTCCGACAACTCGCCGCCGGTCCGCAACTCCGCGAGCGCCGCCGCGTGCACCTGGGAGTGCTGGCGCACCTCCAGTTCGGCCAGGTGGAAGCCGAACGTCTCGACCTGCCAGATGAGGTGCTGCAACTCGCCGTACGCCTGCCGCGGGGCGCTCGCGGCCAGCGACCCCTGCACCAGCCGGAGGTCGCCGAGCAGCTCGGCGGACGAGCGGTAGGCGAGGTCGAGGTCGCGGCGGCGGGTGGCGGCGATCCGCGCGGTCACGAACAGCAGCCACTGCCGGTGCGGCTCGCGCGGCGAGCGGGTGGCCAGCTCGGAGACGACCTCGGGATGCGCGTCGACGGCCGTGGCCAGCGCCGTCCGCAACTCGGGCGAGCAGGGGGCGAACTGGGCGGAGGCGGTCAGTGTGCGGCCGATGCGCGAGCAGGCGGTCTCGAGGGCCGTCAGCACGTGCTCGGACTGGATCTGGATGGTGTCGCGGGTGACCCTGGCGGTGACGTTGGGGTTGCCGTCGCGGTCGCCGCCGATCCAGCTGCCGTACCTGATGAAGGGTCTGGCCTGGGGCGGGCGGGTGCCGGTGCGCTCGTCGAGGGCGGCGTCCAGCGAGCGGTAGACCTGGGGCACCATCCGGAACAGCGTCTCGTCGAAGGCCGCCATGGCGGTGCGTACCTCGTCGAGCGGGTCGAGCTTGGTGGAGCGGAGCTGGGCGGTGCGCCACAGCAGGTCGATCTCCTCCAGCATGCGGCGCTTGTTCTCCGCGCGCTCGGACGCGCCGCGGCCGGGCGAGTTGTACTCCGTGAGCTGGCCGCTGACTCGCTGGATGGCGGTGACGACGGCGCGCCTGCGGGCCTCGGTGGGGTGCGCGGTGAGCACCGGATGCAGCTCCAGGCCCTCCAGCAGCTCGGTCACCCGCTCATGGCCCAGCTCGTGTACGGCCTGCGCCAGCGACTCCCGCTGCACCTTGCCCTCCGCGTCGCGCTCGCGCAGCGTGCGGATGCGGTAGTGCTCCTCGGCCAGGTTGGCCAGATGGAAGTAACACGTGAACGCGCGGGCGATCTGCACCAGCCGCTCGATCTCCCATCCGGCGACCATGGCGGTGATCTCGTCGGCCGAGATCTCGCCTCTGCGCGCGGCGATGACGGCCTTGCGCAGCCGTTCGACGTCGGCCAGCAGGTCCTCGCCACCCTGCTCGGCCAGCACCTGGCCGAGCAGGTTACCGAGCAGGCGCACGTCGTGGCGCAACTCGTCCGGCATCTCGGTCACGGCGGCACTACGGCGTTCGAACCCCTGGTCAATCATGTTTCGAAGGGTATCGAGTCGTTCGAAAAACCCGTAGACCGGTCTCGCCAATTGGACTAGACCACTTCCGGGGGTTTGCGAGGGAGCGCCGTCGTCTCTCCACGGAGTGGAGGCCATAGTTACGTGGGCTTTGAGACCGCTGCCAGTAGTTCTGGCATCCGGGCGTGGCCGATCTTGGCGGCCAGGCGTCTGCTGAGGACCTCGGCCAGCAGGCCGTAGAACGGCGCCAGCACGCACACCCAGTAGAGGCCGAACAGGAGCGGAATCGCCAGAGGCAGGGCGAGGAGCAGGAAGCCCAGCATCGCGCCCATGGACGCGGCGAACGCCTGGCCGCCCTGGCCGGGTGCGGCGCCGCTGAAGGCGTTCATCCGCTCCGGCACCGTGTACGGCACCACGACGCTGGTCACCGAGCCGATGCCGAGCCCGATGCCGAGCGCGCCCCAACCGGCCAGGACCGCCCACACGATGGTCTCCGGATGGCCGGTGAACAGCCCGGTGCCGACACCGATCACGGCGAGCAGCGGGACCGCGATCAGGGCGCTGGCCAGATGGCGCCCCGCGAGGTCGGTGCCGAGGCCGCGCTCGGAGCCGAACGCCACGGCGTTCATCCACAGCGAGCGGCCGTCGATGCCGAACGCGTTCCCCGACTGCAGCGCGATCATCATGGCGCCGATGGCGGTGAGCACGATCGGGATCCCCGCGCCTGGGCCGCCCTCGGAGTCGCCGCCCAGTGAGAACGACAACAGGAGCGTCACCACGATGGCGCTGAACCAGCCCACGCGGAACCTCGGCTCGCGCCTGATGTACTTCAGCTCCTTCGTGACCACCGCAGCCAGCGGCCCGTCCGGCAGGAACCGGTCGAGCAGCCCGCTCTCCCTGCGTACGGACGCCGCCTGCGTGGACACGTCTGGCGTGACCAGCGCCCGGCTCAGCGCCTTGATCCACAGCCAGGCCAGCACCACCACGGCCAGCGCCACGACGACGAGTTCGGCCAGCCCGACGAGCCCGCCGTCCGCCATCGCGTGCGCCGCCATGCCGGGCGGCGTCCATCGGAACACGGCCGCCATCTGGTGCAGGATCGCGATCGGGTCGCTGAGACCGCGGTTCATCAGCAGGTTGGGCAGCTGCGCGAGCACCACCACGAGCAGCGCGGCCACGGCCAGCACGTCGCGGCCCCGCCTGGTGCGCAGCGCGCTCGACAACGACGTGGTGATCAGCCGCGACGCGACCACGCACAGCGCGAACTGCAGCAGCACGGCAGGAACGCCGAGCAGGAGGCCGCCGGGGCTCGACGGGAGCGCCACCAGCGCGCCCGCCATGACGATCAGCATCGCGACGGGCCAGACGCCGGTCACGGACGCGGTGAACATGCCCACCGCCAGCTCGCGCGTACGCAGCGGGAACAGCGACAGCTTCGCCGGATCGAGCGTGTCGTCCAGGCCGAACGCGAGCAGCGGCACGATCATCCAGCTCAGCAGGAAGAACCCGAACGAGATGGTCACGACGGAGGCCGCGATGTCGGCGGGCGCCAGCCGCAGCAGGCTCATCAGGAAGAAGCCGAGCGCGGCCAGGCCGACCGCGATGACCAGGGTGAAGACGAAGCCGATCTTGCGCTGGAGGTCGCCGCGCAGGTTGCCGCCGAGCAGGCGGATCTTGAGTTGCGCGAAGAGCAGGACCGTGCTCACCGGCGTTCCCCCGGCTTGGAACCCAGCCAGGTCAGGCCCGCCTCACCGTCGTCGCGCGAGCCGCCGACCAGCTCCAGGAACACCTGGTTGAGGCTGCGGTCGCCGCGCACCCGGTCCAGCGGGCCCTGCGCCACGATGTGGCCGGCGCTCATCACCGACACCCAGTCGCACAGCCGCTCGACCAGGTCCATCACGTGGCTGGAGAAGATCACGGTGGAGCCCGAGGCGGTGTAGCGCCGCAGCACGTCGGTGAGCGTGTTGGCGCTCACCGGGTCGACGCCCTCGAACGGCTCGTCTAAGAACAGCACCGAGGGGTTGTGCAGCAGCGCCGCCGCCAGGCCGATCTTCTTGCGCATGCCGGTGGAGTAGTCGACGACGAGCTTGTCGGCCGCGCCGGTCAGGTCCATCACGGCCAGCAGCTCGCCCGCCCGCTGCTCGACGTCGGCCTTGGGGAGGCCACGCAGGCGGCCGTTGTAGAGCAGCAGCTCGCGGCCCGACAGCCGCTCGAACAGCCGCAGCCCCTCCGGCAGCACCCCGATGCGGGCCTTGACCTCGACGGGGTCGCGCCAGACGTGGAACCCGTCGACCTCGGCCGAGCCGCCGTCGGGGCGGAGCAGGCCGGTGATCATGCTCAGCGTCGTCGTCTTACCCGCGCCGTTGGGCCCGACCAGCCCCGCGAAACTGCCCGCGGGAACCACCAGATCCACCCCGGCCACCGCGATCTGCGCACCATATCGCTTGAACAGGCCCTGGGTACGAACGGCATCCGTCATAGGACCACTGTAGGAGGAAGGACTAATCTTGCGCGCGTGGAGTGAACCCGACGCAGTGAGCGGAGTGGAGACGTGAGGAACGAACGGCTCCGCGGAGCGAATGAGGAGCGGTGAGCGACCAATGAGCACGGCAGGCGCTGCCCCGATACCAGAAGAGCCGGATATTCACACCACGGCCGGGAAAATCGCCGATCTTGAGCGGCGGCTCGGCGAGGCCGCCCACGCGGGGTCGGCGGCGGCCGTGGAGAAGCAGCACGCCAAGGGCAAGATGACGGCCAGGGAAAGGGTCCTGGCGCTGCTGGACGAGGGCTCGTTCGTGGAGTTCGACGAGTTCGCCAGGCACCGCTCCTCGATGTTCGGACTGGAGGCGCGCCGGCCGTACGGTGACGGCGTCATCACCGGCCACGGCACCGTGGACGGGCGGCAGGTGTGCGTGTTCTCGCAGGACGTGACCGTGTTCGGCGGCTCACTCGGCGAGGTGTACGGCGAGAAGATCGTCAAGGTGCTCGACCTGGCCATCAAGATCGGCTGCCCGATCATCGGCATCAACGAGGGCGGCGGCGCGCGCATCCAGGAGGGCGTGGTCGCGCTCGGCCTCTACGCCGAGATCTTCAAGCGCAACGTGCACGCGTCCGGCGTGATCCCGCAGATCTCGCTCATCATGGGCGCCGCGGCCGGCGGTCACGTCTACTCCCCCGCGCTGACCGACTTCGTGGTGATGGTGGATCAGACGTCGCAGATGTTCATCACGGGGCCCGACGTGATCAGGACGGTGACGGGCGAGGAGGTCACGTTCGAGGAGCTCGGCGGGGCCCGTACGCACAACACCAGGTCAGGCGTGGCCCACTACCAGGCCGCCGACGAGGACGACGCCCTGGAGTACGTCAAGACGCTGCTGTCGTACCTGCCGTCGAACAACCTCGACGAGGCGCCGATCTTCGACTCCGCCGCCGCTCTGGAGCCCGACCCCGAGCTCGACGAGGTGATCCCGGACTCGTCGAACCAGCCGTACGACATGCACCGGGTGGTCGAGCACGTGCTCGACGACGGGGAGTTCCTGGAGGTCCACGCCCTGTTCGCGCCGAACATCGTGGTCGGGTACGGCCGCGTCGACGGCCAGTCGGTCGGGATCGTGGCCAACCAGCCCATGCATTTCGCCGGATGCCTGGATATCAACGCCTCCGAGAAGGCCGCGAGATTTATTCGAACTTGTGATGCTTTTAATATTCCTATCCTGACTTTTGTAGACGTGCCAGGATTCCTGCCCGGGACTGATCAGGAATGGAACGGAATCATCCGCCGCGGCGCCAAGCTCCTCTACGCCTACGCCGAGGCCACCGTGCCCTTGATCACCGTCATCACCCGCAAGGCGTACGGCGGCGCGTACGACGTCATGGGGTCGAAGCACCTCGGCGCGGACGTGAACCTGGCCTGGCCCACGGCACAGATCGCGGTCATGGGCGCGCAGGGCGCGGTCAACATCCTCTACCGGCGCGAGCTGGCCGCCTCAGGCGACCCGGACTCCGAGCGCGCGCGGCTCGTCACCGAGTACGAGGACACGCTGGCCAACCCTTATATCGCGGCCGAGCGCGGCTACGTGGACGCCGTAATACGGCCGGCCGAAACCCGCCCCCAAGTCGTCAGAGCGCTGCGCGCCCTCAGGAACAAGCGCGAGACGCTGCCACCCAAGAAGCATGGGAACATCCCGCTATGACGCCCAACCTGCGCATTGTCCGTGGGGATGCCACGCCCGAGGAGATCGCGGCGTTGGTCGCCGTACTCGCCGCCCGACACGCCGGACCGGAGTCTCCTCCGGCGCCCACTAGAGAGCCCAGAAGACAAACGTGGCGAAACCCAGCTAGAGGTATGCGTAAGCCTGTCGTCCCAGGGAAGTCGGCATGGCGGATGAGCGTACTACCCTAGATAGATCCTGGGAATCGGGTGTCAAGTTCCCCGGGAGTTGGGACTATCTAGAGAAAGTAGGCGTATATAGTCGGCCGATCAACTAACACCGCGGCCTGGAGGACGACATGGCCATCCCAGACCTCATGCCGCATCCTGTGGCAGCCAAGTACGCCGTCCTAGTGGATGTCGGTTATCTCTACGCGGCGGCGGGTGAAGTGCTGCTGGGTGCGAAGGAGCGCAAGGAATATCGGGTGGCCGCAGATGAGCTCATCCAGAGCCTTCAGAAACATGCAGAGGAACGTATTTCTGGCGAACTTCTGCGGATCTATTGGTATGACGCAGCCCGTGACCGCGTGCCCACCGTCGACCAGCGGGTCATCGCCCAGCTTCCGTGGGTCAAGGTGCGACTTGGCAACCTGAACGCCCGTGGCCAGCAGAAGGGTGTGGACGCGCAGATCCGGAGTGATCTGGAGGCGCTGGCGAGGCATCACGCGGTCACTGACACGATCCTGCTTGCGGGCGACGAGGACATGGTCCCCGCGGTCGAGGCGGCGCAGGCCTACGGCGTGCGCATCCACCTGTGGGGCGTCGAACCGCCTTACGGCACCAACCAGGCCGAGCGCCTGGTCTGGGAGTCCGACACCGTCGAAGTGATCACCGCTGATTTCCTGAGGCCCTTTTTCAGCCGTGCTCCCCAACCCGTTCCCGTCACTCCGCCGGCCGCCGCCCCCTCGCCCGCCCAGGTCTTCGCCGGGCGCGCTCCCGTCAAGCCGCATGCCAAGCCCGGCCAGGTCGCCAAGCTCGGGCCGAGCCGGCCGCGCGTGGAGGACGTCGGCGAGCACGTGGCGCAGAAGTGGATCCTCACCCGTGGCCGCGACAACATCCGCGACCTGCTGCCAGGGCCGATCCTGCCGACCGTGATCGACACCGAGTTGCTGATCGAGGCCGAGAAGGAGCTCGGGCACTCGTTGCGGCCCTACCCGGAGGCGCGGGTGTGGCTGCGCGACGGGTTCTGGGCCCGGGTCTACCGGGAGTTCGACCTCGGAGTGGGGGTCTCGTCGAAGTAGCGGTGCCACGCGCTTCCCACGCACCCGTGACGATGTCCGATTTCCGCCAGTCGGCACACTTGGGAAGCGCATACGCTCGTTGACATGCCGCCACTCGAGCTCGACTTCGACTCCTGCTACCGGGCGCTTTCCGCCAGGGACGCCCGGTTCGACGGGCGCTTCTACACCGCGGTGACGACGACGCGCATCTACTGCCGTCCGATCTGCCCGGCGCGCACACCCTCGTTCCGCAACGTGCGCTTCTACCGGCACGCGGCGTCGGCCGAGGCCGCCGGGTTCCGCCCGTGCAAGCGCTGCCGTCCCGAGCTCTCCCCCGGCGACCCGGGCTGGGACCTGCGCGGCGACCTCATCGGCCGCGCGCTGCGGCTGATCGACGACGGGGCGGCCGACGAGCACGGCGTCGCCGGGCTGGCCAGGCGGCTGCACATCACCGAGCGCCACCTGCACCGGCTGTTCGCGGCCGAGCTGGGCGTCGGGCCGCTGGCGGTGGCGCGCACGAAGCGGCTGCTGCTGGCCAAGCAGTTGCTGACGGAGACGGGGCTGCCGGTGACGGACGTGGCGTTCGCGGCGGGGTTCGGGAGCGTCCGGCAGTTCAACGCGACGATGCGGGAGACGTACGGGTTCACGCCCAGCGAGCTGCGGGCCACGGCGGGGTTCGCCCAGATCACCGCGGCCAGCCGGGCCACCCCGCCCACCGGGGCCACCGACGCGGCGGAGTGCCTGACGGTCGCCGACGCGGGGGCACGCCTGACGGTCGCCGGCGCGGCGGGGCCGGCGACGTTGCGGTTGCGGCTGCACCGGCGGGAGCCGTACGACGTGGAGGGGGTCTTCGCGTTCCTGGCCTCCCGTGCCATTCCCGGGCTGGAGGTGGCCGACGAGACGTCGTACGCGCGGGCGGTGCCGGGCGGGACGATCACGCTCACGCCGTACCGCGACCACATCGCCCTGGACGTCTCGGTGTCCGACACCCGGCAGCTCGCCCGCGTCGTGGCCCGCTGCCGCCGCCTTCTGGACCTCGACGCCGACCCGGACGCCATCGCCGAGATCCTCGGTGAGACCTCGCTGGGGCCCTTGGTGTCGGCCCGTCCGGGGTTGCGGGTGCCTGGCACGTTCGACGGCTTCGAACTGGCCGTCCGCGCGGTCGTGGGCCAGCAGATCTCGGTGGCGGGCGCGCGTACCCTCCTGGGCCGCATCGTGGCCAGGGCCGCCGCGCCGGAGAGCCTCTTCCCCACGCCAGGACACCTCCTGGAGACCGACCTCACCGGCCTGGGCCTGACCAACCGCCGTATCGGCACGCTGAAGGACCTGGCCGCGCGCCTGGCCGACGGCCGCATCGACCTGGACGGCGGCCAGGATCCGGCGGAGGCGGTGGCGGGGCTGCTCGAGGTGCCCGGCATCGGACCGTGGACGGCCGGCTACATCGCGCTGCGCGCGCTGCGCGACCCCGACGCCTGGCCCGCGGGCGACCTCGTGCTCAGGAAGCGCATGGCCGCCCTGGGCATTCCCGACGACCACATCGAGCGGTGGCGCCCGTGGCGGGCGTACGCCGCCCTGCACCTCTGGAGCTGCTCATGATCACGGCTCAGCTCGTACCGACTCCGGTGGGGCCGCTGTCCCTGCTGTCCCGCGAGGGCGTGCTGGTTGCGGCCGGCTTCACGGCCGAGCCCAAGGAGATGTTCGTACGCCTCACGCCCGTCCTGCAGTCCGAGGGCCTGGAGGTCGTCGCCGACGCCGGGCCGGCGACGGACGCCGTACGCGCCTACCTGGACGGCGACCTGGACGCCCTGGACGCCGTCCCTGTCTCGCAGCCCGGCACGCCCACCCGTCAGCGGCTCCACGAGGCGTTGCGGGAGGTCAGGGCGGGGACGACGGTGTCGTACGCCGAGCTGGCCGTACGCGCGGGACTGCCGCGGACGGCCGCACGGGCGGCGGGCTCGGCCTGCGCCCAGAACCTCATCGCGCCCTTCGTGCCGTGCCACCGGGTGTTGCCCAGCGGCGGGGGATACGGCGGCTACTACTACGGCGTACCGGTCAAGGAGTGGCTCATCGCCCACGAATCCCGGCGACCGTAGGCGCGCCCGCCCACATCCCGGCGGCCGAGGCGGGCGCGGGAGCACCGGCCGCGGCGTCCAGCACACGGGTCTGCAGGGACGGACCGCACCGGGGGGCCGGCGGCCGGAGCCGGCCCCGCTCGCCGCGGTGATCGCCTAGGGCCTGACGTTGCTCTGGATCTCACCCACCTCGACGTCCCGCGTGGTCTCGACCTCCACGGGCGGGAACTCGACCGGCACCACGTTGTCGACCACCTCGACCGGCCACACGGTCGAGACGCCGAGGGTGTACTTCTCGCCCGGCTGATCGATCGACGAGCGCAGATAGCGTACGCCGCAGGCGAAGGTGCCGCCCTTGGTGTACGGCTTCCCGCCGACGCCGCAGCCCTCCTGGTGTGTCTCGGCCCGTTCCTCGGTGGTGCCGGGGTCTATCTTGATGCTCTGGAGCGTGGCGACCACGGTCACGCTCATGAAGCCGGGGATCTCCGCGGTGACCGTACGGCGCGGCTCGCCGATGCCCTCCAGCCAGACCCAGGTCGGCAGGTTGACGAAGCTCTTGGCGTCGGGGTTCAGCTTGATCGTGTGCTCGGGGACGGTCATCGAGGCCCTGGCGATCTCCGCCAGTTGTTCGAGCGTGATCCCCGAGGGCGGCGTGGTGTTCGGCGGGACGAACACGAACTGCTCCAGCTCGCCGTAGCAGGCCGAGCCCTCGGGATCGGCCGCGTCGTAGTTCGGCGTCCACCAGAATCCCTCCTGGTCCTTCTTATCCCTGAACTGCTGGGTGTGGGCCAGGAAGCTCTCCTCGTCGGCCAGGATTCTCTTCGCATGGGTACGCGGGTCGGTCTGGAACTTGAGCATGTCTTCGGCGTTCATGAAGGGCTCGTGCCAGCAGGGGCTCTTGATCCGATAGCCGTCGCCCCTACCCCTCTTGACGCCATCGCCGAAGACGTTGAGCTCGCCCGGCAGGGCGATCTCCGTGGTCACATTCCTACCGTCCCGCGTGACCGTGGCCTGGTCGCCCGGGTCGGGCGGGGGACTCTCGCCGAACAGGAGGAGTGCCACCGCTATCACTGAGATGAGAGGTTTCATCGGGTACACCGTTCCGCCGTGTCCAGATACGTCCTGATGCGCCACACCCCGTCGTCGCCGCGGTGCACGATCACACTCTCGGGGTAGGGGGCGCGGGTCCAGCCGGGTTGGCGCGCCACGGCCTTCCCGGTGCTGGCTGAGATGAGCCGAATGCCGGTCTCGTCGATGCACGCGTTGATCTGCGCGCCCTTGGGCCTGGCCGAGGCGACCCGCAGGTTGTAGACCCGCCCGATGCCGCGCATCGACTGGTCCCGCTCGGCGAACTCGCGGATCCAGCCGGTGGCCTGCGCCTCCGCCTGAATCTCCATGTTGTGGCCGTAGCCCGACGCCGCTTCCGCCACGGCCTTGCGGGTGCCGACGTATTGGTCGACCATGACCTTCAGCAGCGGGTCCGGGTCGGTGGGCCACTCGATCCTGGCCCGCAGGTTCTCGGCGACCTGGACCGTCTGGGGCCCGGACGGCAGCTCGTCCTCGGCGGTCTCGTCCTCGGCGGGCTCGGCCGGTGCCGGGCTCTCCGTCTTCGCGGCGGCCGAGCTCGTCGCCGGTGCGGGCGCCTCTTTGGGCGCGTACGGTCGTTCGGGCTGGCCGCAGCCCGCTACGGCGAGCAGGGCCAGCAGTATCGCCATTCTTCTCATGCGGATGACTCCCTCACCACGTGGATGCGCCACGTGGGCAGCAGTTCCTCGATCAATGCCTCGGTTTCCGGTGCCATCCCGCCGCCGTACGGGTGCGAGGCCGCCCTGCGGGTCAGGCCCTCGACGACGGCGCGCAGGCGTACGGTGTCCTCCGTGGCGTGGGTGGCCCGCAGCAGGTCGCGCCACAGGCCCTCATCGTCGGTCGCGAGCAGCAGCGCCGCGCGTACGGCGGCCACCGCCGCGTCCGGCCGGTCGTTCGCGAGCCTGATCTCACACAGTTGGTGCGCCGCGTCCGCCACTCCGGCCGCCACGTCGTACTCCAGGTCGTCGGCCGCCAGCCAGGCGTACCTTCCTGGCGGCCTGCCCGTCAGCAACGGGCCTCTGACCAGGCCGAGCGCCTTCTCCAGCAGTACGGCACCGGCCGTCGGGTCGCCCTGTGAGCGGCGTACGAGCTCGCGGAACAACGCCCAGTCCGTACGGACCTCGGGCCCCAGCCGTAACCGGCCCGCCTCGTCGGTGAGCAGGTGCTCGGGACCCAGCCACTCGGCGACCCTGGCGATCGTGGCGTCCCTGACCATGGCCTGCACGCCCCGGGGCCACAACACCCCGCCGAGCACCGCGGGATGCACGCCGCCCGGGTGCGTGGCCAGGTAGACGAGCAGCTCGGTGGCCAGCGCCATCCTGCCCTCCTCCAGCGGAGGCAGGCCGGCGACCTCGATGGGGCCGAGGATCCTGATCTCGACCGCGGGCGGGTGCAGCCCCTGCAGCGGTTCTGCCTGGGGCACGGCCTCGCCGTCGAGCCGCCCCGCGGTGCGGAAGAGATCGACCAGCGCCTTGTAGTGGCGGCGGGGCAGGAGCTGCGCGGTCACCTCGAAGCCCAGCTCGGCGATCCTGGCCTTACCGTCCTCAGTGATCTCCATCGTCCAGGTGGCGTGCGGGACGTCGCCCGCCACGACGTAGCCGGCGGTGTCCTTGCGGGCCAGCAGCGCCAGCCTGCGGGCCTCCTCGTGCGTGGGCGCCACCGACGACAGCAGGTAGTGGGCGTCGCGCGGGCTGCCGGAGACACGCCCGGTCAGCACCTCCCTGCGCGGCGCGGCGGTGGCCTCCAGCTCGGGCAGCACCTCGGCCAGACTCCCGACCGCCCTGATCCGGTCGGGGGCGATCGCGGTCAGCTCCTCGCCGAAGCCGACGAGGGTGACGCGCATGCGGTCGGACCAGCGGTTGGTGGCCAGCTCGACGGCGAGGGCGGCCAGGGCGGCCGTGGTCTGCGGGCCGCGTACGTTGATCAGGCCCTGCGCTGCCTCCAGGTCGATCAGCACGCGCCCGCTCGCGTCCGTGCCGATGGACACCAGCCCCGGGTACGGCGCCCCGCCCGGCTCGTGGTCGGGCAGCAGGCGGCCCTCGTGCGCGGGCAGCCGCCACACCTGGCCGCCGTCCTCGGCCGTCCACGGCTGGGGGGCGTCGCCGTCCGGCGGGTGAATCCACAGGTCGAGCGTGCGGGGGGACAGATGGGCCCCGTACACGATGGGCGGGGTGCGGTGCTGGGCGGCCAGCTCGGCGCCGAGCACGCGCAGGCCGACGTCCAGGACGCGGGCGCCCGGCGCGTCGCCGCCCAGCCTGAGCGCGACCTCGGCCCTGGCGGCGTCGTCGCGCGGGCGGGCGATCCTGCGGCCGAACACGCGCCGCCAGAGCTGCTCGCGCCGGCGCCTGGCCAGCACCAGCAGCAGCCCGGCGGCGGCCAGCGAGGCACTGGCCAGGTAGTCGACCAGGTCGCTCTCGTGGCCCTCCTGGATGACGACGGGCTGCTGGTCGGGACGTACGACGTCCTGCCGCTGCTCTGGCTGGCGGTGTTTCGCCTCGGACTTCTTCTCGGTCTCTTTGCGCTCGGCCTGGCCCTGGGGGACCTCGGCGCGGCCCGGGTGCTCTTTCAACGTCTTGCTGCGTGGCTGGTCGGTGGGGACGATGTGAACGTTCCTGGCGTCGTCCGGCATGTCGAGCACCCAGCCGGGCCTGATCAGGTCGGCCATCCGGAGACGGCTTCCGTCCGGCTGCTCCTTCGCCTGATTAAGCCGGTAAATTTCGGGATATCGGCGTCCGTCTCCGAGGCACTTCTCGGCGATCTCCCACAGGCTCTCGTGGTGCCGGCCGTGCGGGGGCTGGACGACGTACACCTTCTTGGTCTTCTGTGTTTCGAGCGTCTGCTCGACGATGGGCGCGGAGTACGCGACCGTCGTCACGGGGGTGGCGGCGGGCGTCGGCGTCAGCTTCGCGATCGGCGCGACCATCGCCCCCGCCGTGAACAGCAGCAGCACGGCAGAGACGAGCTTGTTGGCCAGGACCTGGGTGCCACCGGAGAGTGGTACGCGGGCGGGCATCCCGACCCGGCGGACCCCGGCGTACACCTCGACGAGCACGCACGCGAAGAGCTGGAACCAGGCCAGCCACACCAGCAGCACCAGCACCGCCACGATCGTGCTCGGACCGACGCGGCTGGTGAGCAGGTCGAGGTCGAGCAGTTCGGGCGCGAGCGGCGGCCCGACGAACATGAGCAGCGCGTACGGCACCCCGCCCACGAGCGCCACCAGCACGACCAGCGCCGCGAGCCCGGCGAACACGTCGCCGGCACCGCGCCTGGCCCTGGCGCGCGCGGGCGTGTGGCGTCCGGATGGACGCGCGGGCTGTCGCGTCGGCATCGCCTCTCCCCTCTCATGTCCAGCGTCCTGCCTCGTGTGTTGCGCAGGCCATCGAGTGGCTGGAATCGGTCTATCTCGCTTGGGGCGCGGGATCGGTCTATCTCGCTTCGGGCGCGGCACTGGCCTCGCCGAGCATCTCGGCTCCAGGGAAGCCGACCGCGCTCAGGAAGAACGCCTCCCATCGGACCGACACGGTCACGGTCACCTGCTCCCCGTCGACCGCGCACTGGCCCCTGGCCACGTCGTCGCCGCCCTGCGCCGTGACGATCTCGTCGGCCCTGGCGCACACGCCGTCCTCACCGAGCAGCCGGGTCTCGCCGGTGGCGCGCAGGTGGTCGACGTCGATCTGGTCGGCGCCCGCCCGCGCGGCCTGCTCGGCCACGTCGGCGGCGCGCAACCGTGCGTTGATCGCCGCGCCTCCGTCCACCAGCAGGCCCGCCAGCAGGAACACGACCACGGAGAACAGCACGGTGAACACCGACATGGACCCCCGCTCGCCGGCCCTCATTCGATCCTCCTGAACTGCTCAAGCGGCACCACCGCCGTGCCGGTCAGCCGCTTGCTCGCGCCGAACCCGAGGAAGCCCAGGTCCAGCTCGCAGGAGACCTCGGCCTCGACCTGGCCGCCCTGCTCCCATCCGGCCTCATCCAGTGAGACCGACGGGGACCCGCAGGGACCGTCGAGCGCGTCCTCGGCGATCGCCTCGGCCGCGCCCTCGGCGTCGTCGAACGTGCGTTGCACAGACGCGGCGCGGGCCGCGTCCCTGGCCGCCCCGTTGACCCGCCCCTGGGACTCGACCAGCACGCCCGCGCCGGCGAGGAACATCAGGAACAGCAGGAAGACCGGAGCCAGCATCACCGTCTCCACAGCCATGGACCCCCGCTCGGCCCCGGACCCCCGCTGGGGTGTGGACTCCCGCTCGCCTCCGGACACCCGCTGGGCTGTGGGGCGCCGATCGGGCCCGCTCATCCGCAGTCCTCGCCGCCGTCGTCGGGGCGGAAGCACTCGACGGGCCCGCCCGCGGTCGCGGTGATCGTGAACGTGAGGTCGGGCAGCAGCGGGATCACCTGTACGGCGCTGCCGGTCACGGTGACGAAGCGCTCGTCGGGCTCCTGCTCGGACGTCGTGGCGGTGGCGCCGCTGAGCAGCCGCGGGCCGATCGCGCGAACGATGTCGGTGGCCTTCGCCGTGGCCGCGCCCTCCCAGTCACCGGAGTCGAACGGCGCCGACCTGGCCACCCTGGCGCCCTCCCTGGCGGCCGCCTCCGCGACCTGACGGCCGTGGAACCAGAGCGCCACCTGCACGATGAGCAGGGCCACCGCGAGGATGATCGGCATGAGCAGGGCCAGCTCGACCGCCGTCACGCCCCGCTCACCCCGCCGGGTGCGGCTCCTCACGGATCTTCACCACCGCCACCGCCGCCGCCGTCGCCGAAGCTCTGCTCGATCTGACCCTGTTGCTGCTCCACCAGGGTCCTGATCAGTGTGGCCAGGCCGAGCGCCACGCCGGCGATGATGGCCGTGATGATCACCCATTCGACGGCCGAGGCGCCTCGGGTGGGCGCGGTGCGGGCGCGGTGGACGCGCTCGCTCAGGAACGCGGTGAGGTAAACGATCCAGGGATGGTGCATCAGACCCCCAACATCTTCATAGCGGCGGGAAAACTGAGAAAGATCACGAAACCGGCGCAGAGCAGGAGCTGGGCCACGAGCATCGACTGCGAACGCTCGCCCGCCCGGCCCTCGATCTCCGCCAGCTCGCGGCGGCGCAGGGTGGCGGCCCTGGCCGTCAGCGACGTGCGTACTTTGGCGCCGTCGTCGGCCACCAGGCCGAGCGCGGCGGACAGGTCGCGCAGCTCGTCGACGTTGATCTCCTCGCCGAGCTGGCCGAGCGCCTGCCACGGGGTGATGCCGACGATCCTGGCGCCGCCCAGCGCGTCGCGGATGCGGCCCATCGCCCAGTTGGGCTGCTCACCGCTGACCGAGACGGCCATCATCAGGGCCTCGGGGACGCCGCGGCCGCCGGCGAGGTTCATGGAGACGAGGTCGAGGAACGCGCCCACGACGTGACGGAAGTCGCGCCTCTTGGCCGCCGCGTCCCGCTTCACCTGCAGGTCGGGCAGGAAGAAGAACACGGCCGCCACGAGCACGGCGGCCCAGAACGGGACGGCGAGCGAGGCTCCCCACCCCATGACCACCAGCCAGCCAAGCAGCAGCGGGAAGGCCAGCAGGCCACTGACGGCCAGCAGCACCTTGCCGGCCAGGAACGCCTCGAACGAGCGGCCGAGCAACGCCAGGTCCGCCTTGACCGACCTGGCCTCCCAGCCGCGGGCGCCGTACAGGCGGGCCAGCCGCGCGCCGAGACTGCGCCGGAACGCGCCGACCTGCTCGTCGGGCAGCAGGATCGGGATGCGGGACGCGCCCGCGTCCTCGCGTACGGCGTCCAGGGCCAGCAGCCGCGCCACCAGTCCAGGACGGGCCGGGAAGAGCGCCCGGAGCAGGACGAACAGTCCGAGCCCGAGCCCGGCGCCGGCCAGCGCGCCCTCAATCATGGCCGCCTCCTCCCATGAGCAGCCGCGTGGGCTTGTCGAACCTGGCCAGCCGCCTCATCCACGCGAACCCCGCGCCGAACAGGCCGGCCACGATCACCAGGACCGCCTGGCCGAGGAAGGAGGTGTACTCGCTGACGTACGAGGGGTTGAACACGACGAGGATCGCGGCGAAGGCCAGCGCGGTGATCACCACGATCTGGACGCTGCGCCTGGTCGCGCGGCGTTCGGCCTCCACGCGGCGGCGCATGTCGAGCTCCTCGCGGGCCGAGACGGCCAGCGCGCCGAGCACGTCGCGCAGGCCGGGGCCGCGCAGCCGGGAGTTGAGTATGAGCGCGGCGATCACGAGGTCGGCCGACGGGTCGTCGAGCTCGTCCGCGAAGAGCGCCAGCGCCTCGGGCAGCGCCATCCTGGTGTGCAGCCGGTCGACCATGGCCCGCAGGTGCGGCCTGAGCGTGGGGGCGGCCGCCCTGATGGAGGACGGGATGGCCTGTTCGAGCCCGGCCGCGCCGGCGATCGTGTCACGCAGGGACTCGGTCCAGGCGGCGAGCCCTTCGAGCCGGCGCATCGCGGCCCGCTCCTCGGCGGCGCCGCCGGACAGTCCGCGCCAGGCGAACACGAGCAACACCGTGCCCACCGCCACGACCGGCCAGCCGGTGACCAGCAGGACCATGGTGGCGGCCACGGCGGCTATCGCGGTGCGGGTG
>NZ_JADOGI010000310.1 GCF_015645445.1 Nonomuraea cypriaca
CCACAAGGCCGCGAGACCGACACAATCCATGCCCGGGACAGGTTGCTCGCGGTCATGTAGTCCGGCACCGAATGAAGTCACCCGAAACCCCGGGGTCGAGA
Source organism: Nonomuraea cypriaca (assembly GCF_015645445.1). Taxonomy (GTDB): domain Bacteria; phylum Actinomycetota; class Actinomycetes; order Streptosporangiales; family Streptosporangiaceae; genus Nonomuraea; species Nonomuraea cypriaca. The sequence continues at coordinate 102 of NZ_JADOGI010000310.1, forward strand.
TGACCCGCTTAACACCAGCTACCTAGACCGGGGCGCGGAACAGCTCCTCCAACTGCGCCAGGGTCGGCTGGCGATCGAGATGGCACCACACGAGACGCAGCCCTCTCGGGGGCACCCGGTAGCTTCCCCACCGCCTGCGCGACAGGGCCTCCACGATCGCCAGCCCTCGTCCGTGCTCCGAATGCAGGTTCGGTGTCTGAAGCGGGATGCTCGGCCGAGCCGAGCAGGATGACCCCGGGTCGGTCACCGCCAGCCGCAAGTAGTCCGCTCCCTGAGACAGCTCGAGCTTGATCGCATCAGCATCGTCACCGGTGCTGGAGGCGTCGGAGTACTTGACGGCGTTGGTGACCAGCTCTGATGCCGCCAACGCTACGATCTCCCGTGCGGGATGCTCGCCGCCTAGCCAACGACTGACCGCGTCACGGGCCAGATACGGAGCCCGGTCGCTGTGCGCCAGCTGGATGGTGCCGAGTTCTTGAAGATCGGTCTTTGTAGGAATGTAGTAGATCACGAACCTCGCCTCGCTACTCCTCGATCATCAGCCGCGTCCTTCTCCATCAGTGGCTCGGCCAGCACAGGGTCCGGCTGATCCGTATGAGCCTCAGTGCCGCACAACGACTGAGGCCCGACTCGTTCCCGTTCGGTTGCTGAGCGGCCGTCCCGGCCTGCCGAGCCGGGTTCCCGGCCGACGCCGTACTTTGGTTACACCGTGTGACGGTGACCTATGTAAGCCGGTGCCAACGGCGCAGCGGAAGAGCGGCTTCAGGGCGTTGACTACCGCCCAGGGAGCCCGGCCGGGCGGCTGGAGGGCGTTTCCAGGTCGTTTCTGCAATGGGTTGGAGACGGGGGTTGGAGTCGGCCCATGCTGTGTGGTCCTCTAGGCGCTGAGGGAGCGTAGTGTGGTGACCCACCAACCAGAACAGCGGAACAAGGCCCACGAGGCCGGGCCGGTCAAGCCGTCCCGCCCCGGCCTGGTCCGGGCGCGGCTGCAGCGCGGCCTGACGCAAGAGCAGGCCGCGGATGAGATCGGTGTTTCCCTGTCGACTTGGGCCCGGTGGGAACGCGGCACTCAGACCGTGCGGCCGTTCTACCGCAAGCTGCTGGTCGACCGGTGGGGCGCCGAGCCCGCTGAAGTGGAGATGTGGTTGCAGGTCACAGCGTGTTCCGCCCCCGCGCCTTGTGCCGATACGACCGTGGTGGAGGCGGGACTGGCCGAGCCGATACCTCACATATCCAGCGTGGAGACGGCCAGGCAGTTGTGGAGGTTGGAAATGGACACATCCCGGAGGCATCTGCTGGTGGCGTTGCCGGTTGTTCCGGCGGCGCTGGGTGAATGGCTACTGGCCTGGCGTTTCGATGAGGCTCCGGCCGCCGCCCCGCACACGACCGGTAAGGGTGTCGCAGTCGGAATGGCCGATGTTCAGCGGGTGCGCGAGGCGCACCATGCGTTCGCTCTCATGGATCACCAGTTCGGGGCCGGGCTGGTCCGCCCCGCGGTCACCGACTTCATGAACACCACACTCGTCCCGCTGCTGCAGGGCTCGGCCACTGAGCAGGTTCGCGCCCAGTTGCTGAGCGCGGCAGCGGGGATGACACGGATGGCTGGGTGGATGGCCTTCGACCTTGGCCATCAAGGCCAAGCTCAGGCCCACTTCGGGCAAGCATTGAGCCTGGCCAAAGAGGCCGGAGACGACCTCACTGCGGCCTGGGTGCTGGCCACGATGGCGCAGCAGGCATGCGACCTGGGCCACGGCCGGTGGGCAGTACGGCTGGCGAGCGCCGCAGCCGACGCGGGGGCACGGGCCGACGCACCAGCCAAGGCCAGAGCGCTGCTAAGCCTGCGTCAAGCACGTGCACACTCCATCCACCCCGCCGATGGCATTCCGGGGAGCGCGCACACCAAACGGCTGGTCACCGAGTACCTCAGCCAGGCTGACAAGCACTTCAGCACGGGCACGAGCGATCGAGACCCGGTCTGGGTCGCCCACTTCGGCGAAGCGGAACTGGCTGGGGAGGGCGGGCTGTGCTGGCGCGGCGCAGGCGAGTTCCAGCGTGGCGTGACCCGCCAGCAAGAAGCCATCGCGGCCTTCGGCACCCGCTACCCGCGCTCCATCCAGCTCACGCAGACCAGCGTTGCCGAAGGCTACCTCGGCATGCGCGAGATTGAGGCGGCCGTTCACCACGCCCGCGCTGCCGTTGGTTCGGCCAAAGACCTCACCTCCGCCCGCGCCGCCGCCCACCTGCACGCCTTCGCCGCCCACCTGCAGCCCTACCGCGACAACCCGCACGCGCGGGACTTCACCGACTACCTGCGCGGCGAACTGGCCAGTTGACCGCACCACGATCGTTTGATCCACACCGGCTCAGCGCACGTGTGGGACCCTGCTGGTTAACTCGGATCTGGGGCGCTGTCGATGATGGCAGCTTGAATACAGGCTTGAGCAATCGCTCAAATCAATTGAGCGTCCGCTCAACTCCATTTGAGCAATTGCTTAAGTGTTGATCTTTGTGTATCGAAGGCTTGCAGGTCAGACCATCGAACGCAATTTTCGGCACTCGCAGCGCACCACCGACAACGGCGGCCCCACTGTCGCCACCTGCAAATCCGTGGAAGTGGTCGTGTAGTTCCCCGTCTGCTGGTTGAAGTCCTGCCCCGCCACACCACTGCTGGCCAGCAACGACGACACCGCCGGCTGGCGCACTCCCGTCACGAACGTCAACACCGGCGACGTCGTGGTCGACAAGTTGGAGACATCCCGGACCGTGACCGTCCACCAATACTGCTTACCCCACGCCAGCTTCCCGGACGGAACGTTCCAGCTGTTGCCGTTACCCGCCACATACCCCGACGACGTGCACCCCGTACCGGACATCGACTCGACATCACACAACTGCCCACTGGGCGGCCAGTTCGGCAACGGCGGCGGGCCGCCAGGACTCCACCGCGCCGCCCAGGCGCGGGGTGGAGTCGGCCAGGAACATCGACGGCCCGGCGGCGGAGATGAGCTTGCGGGCCATGACCAGCGCGATCACCGGGTGGCTCCGTGCTGCCCTGCGGTGCGTGCCGCCTGCTGCGGGGACCAGGGAGACCCACCTCGCGGGGGACGACGTGCAGGTGCAGGTGGTAGACGGTCTGGGTCGCCGCGGCGTCGGCGGCGCGGGCCTGCTCGGTCTCGGCGGCCGCGGTAGCCTCACTTCTCGCCCTACCACCTGTGCCGGATCGACGCGCTCGTGGGGTGAGCCGCGGGGCCGATCAGATCCAGCCGCGCTCTTCCGCGAGGAGTACGGCCTGCTGGCGGGTGTCGACGGCGAGCTTGCCCAGCACAGTGGAGATGTGGTTGCGGACGGTGCCGGGGGCGAGGGACAGGGTGCGGGCGATCTGTCCGGTGGTCTCGCCGTGCCGGCCGGCGCGGAGTACGTCGAGCTCGCGGTCGGTCAGTGGTGAGCGTTCGTCGCTCAGCGCGTCGGCGGCGATCTCGGGGTCGACGTACCGACCGCCGGCGGCGACGCGGCGGATGACGGCCGCGACCTCGTCGGCGGAGCGGGACTTGGGCAGGAACCCGGCGGCTCCGGAGGCCAGTGCTCGGCGCAGGACGCCGGGTCGGGCGTGGCGGGTGACGATCACGCACCGGGTGGCCAGGGTGCGGTTGAGCTTCTCGGTGACCTGGACGCCGTCCAGGTGCGGCATCTCGAGGTCGAGCAGGCAGACGTCGGGCTTGAGGCGTTCGGCGGTGGTGACCGCTTCGGCGCCATCGGCGCACTCGGCGACGACGTCGATGTCCGGTTCCAGGCGCAACAGCGCGGCCAGTGCGGAGCGGATCATGCCCTCGTCGTCGGCGAGCAGCACGCGGATCATCCGGCAACCTTTCCTTCGGCAGGGACTTCTTCGGCGGGGACCGTGACGACCACGGTGAATGTCTCGTCCTCGCGCCGTGCTTCGAGGTCTCCGCCTGCCTCGGCCGCGCGTCGCGCGAGTCCTTCCAGGCCGGAACCGCCGCCCGTGCTCTCCGGTGCGCTGTCAGCGACGTCGTTGGAGATCTCGTAGCGCCACGACCGGTCCGAGCGGCTGAGGGACAGGCGGGCCCACCGGCCGCCGCCGTGGCGCAGCACGTTCGTCGTGGTCTCCCGGATGACGGGTCCGAGGGCGGACGCCGGTGCCAGCGACGCGTCCGGATCGACGACGGCTTCGGCTTTCGTGCACGCGGCGCGCAGCAGGTCGACGGCGTTGGCGAGCTCGTCGCTCAGCGGGACGGCGCGGAACCGGGTGGCCAGGTCGCGGGTGCCCTGCCGTGCGTCGTCGACGCTGGCGCGCGCGGCGCGTAGCTGTTCCATGCCCGCTTCGGGGTCGCGGGGCATGAGTCGTTCGGCGAGCTCGAGCTGGAGGGCGATGACCTGGAGGTGGTGCCCCTGCAGGTCGTGGACGTCCGTCGCCAGCCGTAGCCGCTCCTGGGTCGCGGCGAGCTTCGCCTCCGAGGCCCGGGCCCGGTCGAGGGTGACGAGCACGTCCCACCACCACAGCGAGGAGACGGTCATGGCCGGAAGGATTACGGACAGGGAGATCAGCTGGAACCACTTCGTGTCGGCGCTCGGTCCAAGGGTGAGGCGGACGTCGATCACTGCCAGCGCGACGAGCAGGGCGGTCGCCGCCAGCACCACGCGAAGGCGTACCCCCGGCGGCCAGTTCAGCAGCATGAGCACCTGGATCACGGGCAGGACGCCCACCACCCAGACGCCGGTGACGAGCCCGGCCGCGAGACCGTAGGCCGCCGCGATCAGGAGGGGCGCGAGGTGGCGCCGCCAGTTCACCAGCGGCGTGTCAACCGTCCGATGCCGGTAGTCGAGCAGCGGGCGCAGCGTCGCGAGCCACCACACCAACCCGCCGACGCCGACGGCAGCGGCCGTGAGGTTGCCGAACCCGCCCTCGACGAGGGCGGTCACCAGGAGCAGGACGACCGGCTCGAAGAGCACCACCGTCAGTGCGACATACCACCAGGTCGCGCTGATGCTCCGGGTGAGCCGCAGCGCGGTGCGGGCTTCCGCTGCCGCCGATACGGCGGCCGCGGACTCGGGCTGGCTGCTCATTCGCCCAGGCTACCGGCATGACACATGTCATGGATGCGGCGTGCGAAGGTCCCGGAAGGCGGTGACAGCGAGGCACTTCTGAGCTGCGTTCCCGAGCGGTGGACTGGAGTCAGGACGGGGGGACACCCCGACGCCCACACCGACAGGAGCACACCATGAGCCTCATCGACACCCTCCAGGACCTCGTCGGGCAGGTGCCGGACGTCGTCCAGCCGCTCATCGGCGCGGCCGCGGGCGCCATCCCCTTCATCGAGGGCGAGGGCGGCGTCGCGATCGGCATCATCGGCGGCATCCCGCCGGTCGTCGCCGCGATCGCCGCGATGGCCGGCAACTTCCTCAGCGTGGCCGTGCTCGTGCTGCTCAGCTCCGGTGCGCGCGACGCCGTCGTGACCCCCCGCCGCGAAAAGGTCCTGGCGCGCGACGGCATGCCGGCCGGCAGCGACTCCGCCCTGGCAGCGGCGCCGGCCGAACGCTCCGACGGCTCTCGCAGCGCCGCGCGCCGCGCGAAGTTCCAGCACGCCTACGAGCGCTACGGCGTACCGGGCGTCAGCCTGCTCGGACCCCTGCTGCTGCCCACGCACTTCACGGCCACCATGCTCGCCGCCTCCGGCGTCGGCAAGACCCGCATCCTGATCTGGCAGGCACTCGCGATCATCGCCTGGACCACGCTCACCGCGCTGATCGCGAGTGGCGTCATGAACGCCCTCGGCTGAGAACCCGCTCTGTTCGGCGCCGTATCGCTCGATCCAGCAAATATTCCTACCCCGCGCACACCCTGTTGACGCACGCCTTCTCGAGGAGACACACCATGCCCCACCTGTCCGAGACCTCGTCCGCCGCACGCTCGTCCGCCGGCGGCTCGGAGGGTCAGCCCAGATCGGTCCCTGAAGGCGCGCCGTATCACCTGGTGCTCGCGGGGGAGAAGCGCCGCATCGGCCGCGGCATCCTTGCGATAGTGCTGCTGCACGCCGGCCTGGTGGGCTTCGGCGCTGCCTTCGCCCAGCTCGGGGGTCAGATCGACCTCCTGCTCGGGCGGGACAGCGTCGTGACGGGCGGTACGGAGTTCACGCCGGTCACGATGGCCACCACCTATGCCTCCACCGCGCTGCTGATCCCCTGGAGCATGCTCATCCAGCGCTGGTTGTACGGCGTCAAGGGCGGTTCGCTCCACTCCGTCGTCGGGGCGTTCCGACCCGCGGTCCTCGGCCGCGCGATCCTCTTCCTTGCACCGGTCTGGGCGATCTACATGACGGTTCTCGCCGCCCTGGAGCCATCCCTGGCAGGGAGCTGGGCGGTTGCCGACCTGCTGTTTATGTTCGCGGTCACGATTGTCATCGTTCCGCTGCAGAGCGCGGGCGAGGAGTACGGCTACCGCGGGCTGATCTTCCGGGTCGCCGGGAGCTGGGGCCGCGGACCGCGATCCGCTCTCACCCTGGGCGTCGTCGTCTCCGCCGTCCTGTTCGCCACGATCCACCTGTCCACCGACGTCTGGCTGAACCTCCAGTTCCTGGCTGTCGGCGTAGCGTTCGCGCTCATCACGTGGCGCACCGGCGGCATCGAGACCGCAGTCGTACTGCACGCTGCCAACAACGTCTTCGGGCTCCTGCTGGCGCTGGCGCTGCACGCTGACCTCGGCGCCTTCACGGACCGCTCGTCCGGTGTCGGCTCCGTCGTCTACCTGACCCCGGTCGTTCTGCTGGCGGTCATCACCGCGGCGGTCTGGTACCGCACCCGCCGCGACGGGCCGGCAGTCACCCCCATGCGCGCGTCGAGCCAGGACGCCATACCCACCGCCCACACAGGCGGCGCTGGAGCCCGCTGAATCACCCGAGGCGGGTACTTGCCGTATCGCCCTGTGGCCACGGCAGGTGTAGAACGGTGCTGGCGGCGGCCCGGAGAACTACTTCTTCGTCATGCGGCGCCAGGGTGGTGTCCGGCAGGGCTCTGGCAACGGCGAGCCCGTCCAGGACGATGAGCAGGTAGCGCGCACGAAGCCACCTGTCGCCCGCGGGCAGCACGCCCTCCTCCTCCAGAGTCGTGAGCCACGATTCCACGCGGTTGCGGGTGTGGCGTACCAGAGCCGCGTACCCGGGTCGGGCCGCCCGCTGGCCGGAGTCGACATACGTGCGGAACAACTGGCGCCACATCTCGCGGGCCTGCTCGGGCGAGCCGATCGGCGTCAGCAGGCTGCTCAGGCATTCGGTCAGGCGGACGTCGGCGCGCACGGAGGCGTCACCGATCCGCTGGTCCGGCATCGCGGTGCGGTAGATCGACTCCAGCACGGCGTCGACCAGTTCGTGCTGCGTGCGGAAGTGGTGCCGCAGCGTGCTGGCCCCGACCCCGGCGCGCGCGGCGACCGCGCGCACGCTCGGGCGGGAGTCCGTGCCGTCGATCAGGATCTCGGTGGCCCGTGCCGCTTCTTACTCGACTTTGGCCGTTATCCCGTCGCGTAAGTCCAGGTCAGCTCGTCGAAGCTGATTTTTGCGGGATCGGGCTCGGCGAGCTGGGTCGCGGAAAATCGGGCGGCGATGATCGTGCGGCGGAGCAGGGCGAGCATGTCGTCGAAGCTGGGCTGGGTCTTGGTGCGGTACCAGGGGGCGCGGCGGCGGTTTCGGCGACCACGTCAGGGCTGTGTCCGTGGCGGGCGTACCAGACGATGACCAGGCTGTAGGCGATCAAGCCCAGTGGGAGGGTCCGAGCGACGGCGGCCTCGGTGCGGTTGCGGGCCTGGCCGACCCCGAGCAGGTGGCGTGATTCGAGGAATGCCTGCTCGATGGACCAGCGCCAGGAGTAGCGGACCACAAGATCTTCAGCCGGGGTGTCGAGGTCGGTGGTGACCAACGCGAGGTCGAAACTCTTGTCGGAGTCGAGGTGGCGGACCCAGATGACGCGCACGGTGCGCGGGCCGAAGGAGCCGTACCACAGGCAGGTCAGCTCGGCCACGCGGAGCGCTGCTTGTCGTACAGCCGCAGCCGGTGGATCTTCCAGGAGCGGGTCGCGGCCAGCTCGGCGACCTGCCCGAGCCGCTCGCCTTTGGTCCGTGGACGGCCTCGCTGCTTGGCGACGGGCGTGGGCGGCAGCTCGTACAAGACGGCGTTGCGCGGGATGCGGCAGGTCCACGACACCGCCTTGGGCAGGGTGTGCAGGGGTTTGCCGTGGTAGGCGGCATCGGTCACCACGTGGATGCGCCGGTCACCGAAGATGCCGGCCAGCAGGCTGATCAGCTCGGCGGCGATGGCGACCTTGCCCGGCCCGTACTTGACATACAGGCGGCGAGCACCGGCAGGCAGAGTGCGCGGGGCAGGAACGGCAGGTGCACGATGATCCCCACGACGACGAAGCAGGTGCCCCGGCTGGTCTTCGTCGTCCCCGTGGCCGACCCGTCGTACTGCCAAAACGCCCCGTGCACCTTCTTGCCGCTGCGCCGGTTGACACTGTCATCGACCGCAACCAGCAGCGGCGCATCCTCATCCACCAGGGTGGCGACGATCAGTCTGGCGAGCACCAAGCCCACATGGTCGGTGCTCCAGCAGGCGCGGGAGAAGAAGCGGTGCACCCGCTCGTGCCGCCACGCCAGGTTCATCCCAGCGGCGATCAGCATGCCGGTGATGGTCCGAAGTCGGGTGCAGGCCACCAAACCCGTGGTCAACACGCAGAACACCGGAAAGGTGGACGATGAGAAACACCTTCGGAACTCCACCAGCAACGCTTGCCAGGTGGCCGGTAGGGTCGGCGTCGGAGACATCGGCGGACACCCTCCATGGGAGACGGTGTGATGAAGACCGCCGATGTTTCCCCATGCCAGGAGCATCTTCAGGGCAAATGATCAGATCCTGGTCCGCCCTTGACCACCTACACCGCAAGCAGCGTCTCTACCGCACGCTGGCCGACCGCCTGGAACGCGCCGGGGTAGCCGGAGAGGACCTGTTCCTCAGCTACATGGAGAACGGCCCCGACGACTGGTCGTTCGGCTTCGGGCGCGCCCAGTACGTTGACGGCGAACTGCCGATCCCCGGCCGGCCTCCGGCCAGCACCTGAGCCACCGCGCCGCCATCCGCGCAAGGACAGGGCATCGTCAAACTCCGAAGCGGAGCCTGACGTCGGCCTCCGTGGGCGTACGGCCTGCCTATCCCCACCGCGGTGGCGCCCAGCGATCCGCCTCTTCCGCCGGTACCGGGACGAATACGGCTCGTCGACAAGCGGCGCGCCAGGTCGGCGGACGTCGACGTGGCCCAGGCGGGCTCCCACCACCACCTTCTGCAGGGCGAAGAACTCCCGGGCCGCCCCCGCACGTCCGGCATCGACTGCAAGTACATCGACAGGCACGCCGCTTGCAAGGCCGCGGACGTCATCCCTCGGCCGTATTCGAACGACGCGACCGAGCCTTCGCTCTCGAGCGACTGTCTTTTGAGCTGCTACGCGTTCTCGAGTTCAGCCGTGCTCGACGGCAACCGCACGCGCGCGACCGTGCCGAGGAGTTCGTTGAATCCTTCGGTCGTGCTGGGGTGCGAGTAGATCGAGTTGCCGAGCTCGCCGGCGGTGACGTCGTGGCGCATGGCGAAGGCGACCAGGTTGATGACCTCTTGGGAATCGATGCTGATCAATGCGGCGCCGAGAATGAGGTCGGTGTCCGCGTCGATGACGAACTTGATCAGGCCGCGGGTATCGCCCATGATCCGCGCACGATGCGTGGCCGTGGTCTGAGCAACGAGCTTGCTGGCGATCCTCACGTTGTAGCCGCGTTCTCTGGCGGCGGTCTCGGTGAGGCCGACGGTGGAGAACGGCGGGGTGATGAACATCGTGTGCGGAACAGCCCGTCGATCAGCCGTGGAGCGGGTGCCGTCACCGAGAAGCCGGTCCGCGACGATGCGGTAGTCGTCGCGGGAGATGTAGGTGAACTGCGGTCCCCCGTTGACGTCGCCGATCGCGTAGATGTGCGGCCGGCTCGTGCGCAGGTGCTCATCCACCTCGATGGCGCCACGTTCGGTCGTGCGGATGCCCGCTTTGTCAAGACCGAGTCCCTCGATGGCGG
>NZ_JADOGI010000311.1 GCF_015645445.1 Nonomuraea cypriaca
CATCAGGTCGTTGCCCGGCCCCCCGCTGATCCCTTGCCCGTTGTCGCCGATGGACGCCACCACGACCACCCCCGACATGACGGTGTTGAACATCGGGAGGTTCCAGATCGCGCTGTGGCCGGGCGCGCTGAGCGACATGCTGACCACGTGCGCCCCCTGGTCGATGACCCACTGCAGGCCCGCCACGATCTGCGCGAACGACCCGGACCCGCCCGGCAGCACCAGCGCCGAGGCCAGCCGGGCGTCGGGCGCCACGCCGATGTTCATCCCCCGCACGGTGCGCCCGGCGATCGTCCCCGCGGTGTGCGTGCCGTGCGCGTCGGAGTCGTGCGGCGCGGAGACGACGGGGCTGCCCAGCGCGTCGAACTCCTGGAACGCCGTCACCTTGCCCGCCAGCGCCGGATGCGTGTCGTCCACGCCCGTGTCCAGATGCCCGACGAGCACGCCCCCGCCCCTGCCGAGCCCGCCCCACACCTCCGGCGCGCCGATCCTGGCCACGCCCCACGTGCTGCCGTCCACCGTCTCCGGACTGTCCTCCAGCGGCGTCTGCAGGACCTCGGGCACCCGGTAGACGGGGTTGGCGTACACGCGGGCGACCTGCTCGTGCCCGGCGAGGTCGATCAGCTCCGCCCGCGTGCCCGACACGGCGACGGAGTCGGCCAGCCACAACCTGCGGGCCTCCGGCGCGGCGGCGGCCACCCTGTCCTGCGCCTCGGCGATCGCGCTCTTGAGGTTGCCGCGGAACGCGCCGCCCCGGCCGTACCGCTCGGTGATCCGGCGCAGGATGTCGGACCTGCGGGTGGCCAGGTGCTCGCCGGAGAGCAGGCCGCGTACCCAGTCCAGGGTCTTGCGGTCCGGGCCGGTCAGCCTCGTGCGGACGAGAGCGGTGATGATCTCGTCGTCGCTCGCGTTCGCGGCGACCGCCTGGAACGCCTCGCTCAGTTTGTCGTCTGACATGACTCACCTTCGGGGGCCGGCCGCGGCCCCCCGTCGTCGCCATCCGGCCCTCGAGGCCGGCCCCGCGACGACGCTAGGCCGCGGCCACCCTCCGGCGCCCCAGGGAACGGCCAGGGGTTTCGCCTCGCGGGCGGCGCGTTCCTGCGCCGCCCAGGGTTTTCCCCTGGCCGCCTCCCGGGGCGCCGGCCGCCCCCGCCCGCCTACAGTCCGTCCGGTACGGCTCAGCGCTCCCGCCGGAGACCGTACGGAACTCGAAGTCCCGTCGATTTCGTGACCAAGGAGCGGATCGATGTCGCTACCGCGCAGAACCAGCCGGCTCCCGGCTGAGGTGTATGCCCAGGCCTCACCCCGCTCGCAAGGCGACCAGTCGCTGTTCGACGTCGCCACCGACATGGACCGGTCGCCGCTGGCCGCGACCTCCGACCCCCAGACGATCATCGAGGCCGCGGACGAGCTGCGGCGCAGGGGATTCAGGATCCTGCACACCGCGCGTACGACGATCAACATCGCCGCTCCGCCGGAGCTGTACGAGCAGGAGTTCCACTGCAGCCTGGAGACCGAGGAGCGGCAGGTGGCGACCGCTACCGGCGACACGGTGTCGGTGACCTGCGTGACCAGCCACACCGAGCAGCCGAGCCGCGGCACCAGACTGCCGGGCTTCATCGACACCACCGCCGCAGCCGGCCCGACCCTGATCGAAGGCATCGCGATCGAGGAGCCGCGCATCCTGTTCGAGAGCCCGTTCGCGCCGCCGAAGAACTACTGGCACCTCAACGTGCCCGGGGACGTGTCGGCGGGCTGCAACGCGAGCGAGGCCCACCGCGCCTCGATCACCGGCGTCGGCGTCCACGTCGCCATGGTCGACTCCGGCCTCTACCAGCACCCCTACTTCCTCAACCGCGGCTACCGCGTCAACCCGGTCGTCCTGGGGCCGGGCACGGCCGATCCGATGGCGGACGAGGACGGGCACGGCACCGCCGAGTCGGTCAACGTCTTCGCCGTCGCGCCGGACGCCCGCCTCACCATGGTCAAGATGAGCCCGCTGAACACCATCGGCGCGTTCAACATGGCGGTGAGCCTGCGGCCGGACGTCATCACCTGCAGCTGGGGCGGCGACAAGGAGACCGAGGCGGAGCTCACCGCGGCCGACGTCGCGCTCATCGCCTCGATCAGGCTGGCGGTCGCCCGCGGCGTCGTCGTGGTGTTCGCCGCGGGGAACGGCCATTTCGGCTTCCCCGGGCAGCACCCCGACGTGATCTCGGTGGGCGGCACGTTCATGGACGCCGACGGGAGCCTGCGGGCCTCCGACTACGCGAGCGGGTTCACCAGCCGGATCTATCCCGGCCGGGACGTCCCCGACCTGACGGGGCTGGTCGGGATGCGGCCCAGGGCCGCGTACATCATGTCGCCCGTGCCCCCGGGCTCCAGGATCGACACGGAGTTCGGCGGGGACCAGCCGCACCCGCTCGGCGACGAGACGGGGACGGCGGACGGCTGGGCCGCGATCAGCGGCACCTCCGCGGCGGCGCCGCAGGTCGCGGGGGCGTGCGCGCTCATCAGGCAGGCGTACCCGAACCTGCCGCCGCGGCAGGTGGCCGCGTTCCTGACCGCGCACGCCCGCGACGTCACGGCGGGCAGCTGCTTCAAGCGGCCGGGAATGGGCCACGACGCGGTGAGCGGGCCCGACCTGGCGACCGGCAGCGGGCTGCTCGACGCCTCGGCGTCGGCGCTGGCCGCCCGCCAGGACGCCGTCAACAACTCCATCAGGTGACGGGTTCCCGGCCACCACGTGTGCTGCTGATCAGCATGCCGTGGCACGCGCTCAACCGGCCCTCGCTCGGGCTGAGCCTGCTGCAGGCGGGCCTGCGGAGCGAGGGCGTGGCGTGCGACGTGCGCCATCTCGGCTTCCGGCTGTGCGACGCCATCGGGCTGCCCGACTACCTGTGGGTACACGGAGAGCTGCCGCACCTGGCGTTCGCCGGCGAGTGGCTATTCACCTCCGCCCTGTACGGGACGCCGCCCCGGAGCGAGGCGGAGTACGCCCGCGACGTGCTCGGCTATGGCGACGAGGCGGAGTACGCCCGCGACGTGCTCGGCTCCGGCGACGTCCTGGGGCGGCTGCGCCGGCTGCGCGGGCCGTGCGAGGCGTTCATCGACGACTGCCTGGAGTCCATCCCGTGGGCCGGCTACGACGTCGTCGGCTTCACCTCCACGTTCGAGCAGAACATCGCCTCACTCGCCCTCGCCAGGCGCGTCAAGCAACGCCACCCCGGCGTTTTCGTCGTCTTCGGCGGCGCGAACTGGGAGGGCGACATGGGCCACGAGCTGCACGCCCGCTTCCCGTTCTTGGACGCCGTCTGCACAGGGGAGGCCGACCGGTCGTTCCCCGCCCTGGTGCGGACGATCGCCACGGGCGGCTCACCCGCCGGCGTGCCCGGCGTGATCGTACGGGGAGCGGACGGGCGCGGCGTACGCACCCCGCCAGGACCGCCCATCGCCGACCTGGACGCGCTGCCCGAGCCCTGCTTCGACGCCTACTTCGCAGACCTGGCGGCCAGCGCGAACGCCGCGCACATCGCCCCCCGCCTACTCCTGGAGACCTCGCGCGGCTGCTGGTGGGGCGCCAGGCACCACTGCACGTTCTGCGGGCTGAACGGCACCTCGATGGCCTACCGCAGCAAGAGCCCAGAACGCGTGCTGGCCGAGATCGAGCACCTCCTCCACCGCCACGGCGTCACCACGGCGGCGGTCGTCGACAACATCCTCGACATGCGTTACTTCGGGACGGTGCTGCCCGCGCTGGCCGCCGCCGGCGCGCCTATGGAGCTGTTCTACGAGGTGAAGGCCAACCTCACCGCCGAGCAGGTACGACTGCTCGCCCGCGCCGGCGTGCGCCGCGTCCAGCCGGGCCTGGAGAGCCTCAGCGACCACGTCCTCGCGCTCATGCGCAAGGGCACCACCGCGCTGCGGAACGTCCAGCTGCTCAAGTGGTGCCACGAGTTCGGCGTCCGGCCGGAGTGGAACCTGATCTACGGGTTCCCCGGGGAGACCGCCGAGGACTACGCCCACCTCCCCGAGCTGGTGGACGCGATCGACTTCCTCACCCCGCCGTCCGGCATGGAGCCCGTCAGGCTCGACCGCTTCAGCCCCTACCACGCGGACCCCGCCGCCTTCGGGCTGGTGAACGTCCGGCCCAAGCCCGTCTACCGGCACCTGTACCCGTTCCCCGGGGAGGCGCTGGAGCGCATCGCGTACTACTTCGACTTCGACCACGCCGACGGCGGGCAGCCGGACGCGTACGCGGGACCCGCGCTGGAACGGGTGCGCCGGTGGACCGGCCGCCGCCTCGGCGGGACGCTCGCGCTGCTGCCGCACACCGCCGGCGGCGTCGTCCTGATCGACGACAGGGACGGCGAGCCGGTCTCCTGCCGCCTGACGGGGTGGCGGGCGGCGGTGTACGAACGATGCGACAGGGTCACGACCGAGCGGGCGGCCGTCGCCGCCGGCACGGGCGAGGGCGCCGAGCCCGAGGAGGTCCGCGCGTTCCTGGCCGGCTGCCGCGAGCGCCGCCTCATGGCCAACGTCGGCGACCGCTGGCTCGCATTGGCCGTACGCACCCCGCCCAGGGAGGTCTGAATGGGCGGGCATCCTTGGTCCGAACCTGTCTTTGCGTGACGGCTCCGCTGATGAAAGGCTGGGCATGAACCTCAAAGTTGCCGGAGCTCAGCTGAGAGGAATCGATCATGCACGCGAATGTCGGTGACACCTTGCTCGTCCATGGCCACGTCGTCGGCCAGGCGGATCGGAAGGGTCAGATCATCGAGGTCAGGGGCCAGAACGGGGCGCCGCCCTATCTCGTGCGCTTCGAGGACGGGCACGAGCAGCTCGTCTTCCCCGGCCCCGACGCGTTGATCCAGCCGCCCGTCTCCCGATAGGGCTCGTTCCAGGGGGCTCATTCGGCGGACAACGAGCGCAGGGCCTCGGCGGCGTCGCGTCCCCAACCGGCCGCGACCTCGTTCCCGCCGGGGTCGTGCGCGGTCGCGACGATCCGCTCGCCGGCGTTGCGCACCAAGGTGATCGTGTGGCCGGCCGACAGCAGCCCGTCGGCGTCCGTACGGCGCCGGGGCGCGGGCCGTTCGAGCAGGCGGCGGGCCCCGACGAGGGCGGCCACCGGCGTGCGGTGCCGGGTCAGCAGCACGGGCGTGTCGTCGTACGGCTCCGCGGCCTGCCGCACCAGGTCACCGAGCTTGGACCGGGCCGTGGACAACGACACGACGGGCAGCCCGCTCAGCACCCCGGCCACCGCCGACAGCGGCACCAGCGCGGCCCACTCCCAGCGCTCGCGGGTGATCAGCGTCGTCTCGCCGCTCCCCGCCGCGCGGACGAGCGAACCCCAGTGGTCCCTTGCCTCCTCCACGCCGACCGGTGCCCCATGCCTGGCCACCAACTCGTCATACGAGGGTCGTTCTGTCTCGATCACCCAAAAACCGTAAGGCACCTTACAGAATTCCCGCAAGTCGCCCGACGGCTGCGTTGACGAGCAGGGGAAGCGCTTCTTAAACTCATCCTATAGTGAATTATGGAGGCGACCCCATGCGCAGGACTCCCGCCGCCGTCGTCAGCGCTGTCTTCTTCGCCGTCGCCCCTGGCATCGTCGCCGTCCTCGTCCCGTACTGGATCACCGGCTGGCGGATGCTCGACCCTCTCCACGTCGCGGTCATGGTCCCGCTCAGGCTCCTCGGCGCGCTCCTGGTGCTGGGCGGGCTGGCCGTGCTGGTCAACGCGTTCGTGCGGTTCGTGGTCGAGGGCTTCGGCACGCCCATCCCGGTCGCCGCGCCCGACCGCCTGGTCGTGGGCGGCTTCTACCGGCACGTCCGCAACCCCATGTACGTCGCGATCTTCGCCACCGTCATCGGGCAGGCCATGGTGTTCGGCAACCCCTGGCTGCTGCTCTACGTGGCGGTCATGGCGATCCCGGTCTATGCGTTCGTCCGCTGCTACGAGGAGCCGCACCTGCGCAGGACGTTCGGGGCGGACTACGACGACTACCGCGCGCACGTGCCGGGCTGGTGGCCCCGGCTGCATCCCTATCGGTCTTGATGCGAGGGACTCTCATGTAATCGCGGAAATTGGAGTCCCAATGTTCGGACCGGTTTGACGACCAGTGAGGAAGTATGGTCGTCTCATGACCATTGTTTCTGATGGGATGAATTAGACCGGTCCGGGGGAGTTCATGCCGCACGCCCTCCTGCGCGTGCTCATTTCGACGTCCATCGCATGTACGGCCCTGGTGGCGCTGCCGCCCGCCGGGGCGGCGGGCGCCGATGCGCAGACGAAACCGGTGCCGGCCGTCCAGGTCCAGCCCGTGCCCGCAGTCCAGGAGCCGCCCGCCGCCGTGGTCACCGTGCCCACGCAGCCGTCGCTCGCGGTACGGCCCGCGGGCGACGAACGGGTCGGCCCGGCCGCGCCCGAGGTGACCACGCCCGCCGGGCCCGGACTCGTCAACGAGGTCACCACCGAGGCCGCCGGCGTCCAGGACGCGCAGGGGTTCGGCCGGCAGGCGCCCGACCCGCGCAAGGTGCTGCCTGACACCTCCCAGGCCGCGCCGCTGAGCCTCACGAAGCCGCTGGCCGCGGTGACCAAGGCGTTCGACGGCCTCGGTCAGGCTGTGGCGGGGGTGCCGGGGCTGACGTACCGGCTGTGCGTCGAGAGCGCCCAGATGCAGGTCTCCTGCTCGAGCAGGAGACCCGTCGGCGTGCCCGTCGCGGCCGACGTCACCGGCGACGTCCTGCCCGACGTGGCCGCCGACCTGGTGCCCACCGCCAACCCGTCCGAGCGCACCGTCGGTCTGGGCTTCGCCGTCAAGCGGCTGTCGCGCGAGAGCCTCCGGGCGCAGGTCTGGGCCGAGTACGACGGCAAGGTGTCGGTCGGGTTCGACGGCCTGCGGCGCGGGTCTGAGCTGTCGGAGTTCGACTGGGGGACGTTCACCGTCGACCTGACGGGCAAGCAGGTCAAGGCCGCCGTCGAGCGCACGGAGCCGGGCGAGTCCGCGGCCCTGGTCGCCGGGCTGACCGGCCGTACCGCGATGAGTGTCCGCCAGACGCCCGCCACCGAGCGGCTCACGGTCGACGCCGTGCTGGGCTCGCCCGCGCTCGACGTCACCGCGTCCGAGCCGGCCAAGGTCGAGGCGGTGGCCGTGACCGGCCGCCAGTTCGTCCAGGCGGAGCTCGACCAGATGCCCACCAGCGCCGAGGTGCGGCTGTCGGGCGGCGAGATCCACTTCGCCAGCCCGTCCTCGATCCCGCGCGCCAGCCTGCACGCCTACGAGTACCGCGACGGACGGCTGGCCCGGGCGCTCGACGCCGAGCTCGAGGACGTGCCCCCGACCTTCACCGCCAAGTACGGCTCCGCGAAGAACAGGCAGACGCTCTCCGTCACGTCCAGCGGTTCCAAGGCCGGCGCCGCCGAGCTCCGCTACTTCGACCGGGCCGCCGGCAAGACGGTGCTGACAGCACAGCTGAGCAACCTGCCCGCCAAGGTGCGCCTGGTCAACGACCCGGCCGAGCATCGCGTCACGCAACGGGCCAGCTCGCCCATCGGCAGGTTCGCGGTGGTGCTGCAGCGCAACGGGGGAGCGGTGTCCAGCCCGCGCGGCGGCCACGTCACCATGATCAAGAACGGTGCCGCGGTGGGGGTGTCCGGGCTGCTGTCGGGACTGTCCGGGTTCGACGTCACGTACGGGGCCGCGCCGCGCGCCCACCTGGAGGTCGGCTCAAGCGCCCACTCCTTCGTGGGCGCGGCCAGCATCGACGGCACCCACGTGGCCAGGATGGAGGCCTCGAACACGCCCTCCACCGTGGACATCACGCTCAACCCCGCCGCCAGGAAGGCCGTCTACCAGGCCAGCGGCAGGATCGACGAACTCCGCGCGGCGTACGCGAACGTCAAGTCGGGCCCCACGATCGACGGCACGATCCAGGGCGTGCGGGACGACGTCAAGGCCTCGTGGGAGCTGGGCGCGCGCTCGACCGTCAAGGTCGCGACGTCCTCCAAGCTCGACGAGTTCGAGCTGTACGCCAACAAGGCCCACGTGACCTCGCCCACGGGCGAGGACCTGCGCGCCACCGTCGAAGGCGTGCGCAAGAGCCTCGAACTGGTGGCCGACACCAAGGCCCAGACCCTCACCTGGACCTCCGGCGCCCCCGTCGCCAAGGTGTCGGCGCTGGCCAGGGCCAAGGCCGGCGCCCGCTACCTCAGAGCCGCCGCGGAGGTGACCGGCGTGCCGGCCCGCTTCGACGCCTCATGGAACGCCGCCGGCTACCGCTTCCGCGGGGTGTCCGGACCGGTCGGCTCGGCGGCGCTGGCGTTCACCAACCACGACGCCGCCAAGGCGCCCTCGGGGCCGCACCTGTCGGCGCACTACGACCAGCTCACCGGCAACCTCGACGCCAGCGTGCTGGTCAAGGGGTTGTCGCGGGTCGAGTTCAGCCCGGCGGCGGAGGGGTTCACCGCGGACTTCCGCTCGGCCAGGCAGACCCTCGCCGTCGACACCGACGTCACCCAGGGCGACGTGCGCTTCGGCCTGGTCGGCACGCTCGGGCCTGTGCCCGGCCGTCTGGCGGTCTCGGCGGCCGGCGGCAAGGTCACGTACACCGGGTCGAAGCTGGACGTGCGCGCCCGCGCCTGGCTCGGCAAGACGGGCGCGCTCGACCGGATGCGGGCCGCCCCCGCCGTGCCCGGCGGCGTGTCGCTGGTGGACGGCGGCTGCGCCGCCGGCTCGCCGGGCTGCGCCCAGGGCCCCTTCTGCACGCCGGACCGCGGCTGCTTCGGGGTCCAGGGCTACCTCGACGTGACCGGCCTGCCCGACCAGGTGTCGGTGGACCTGGCGGCCAAGACGTTCGCGTTCTCGGGGTTCGCCCCGCGCAGCCGGAGCCTGGGCGTCTACCTGGCCAGCAGTGTCCTGGGGCCCACGCCCATCAAGGCCAGGGCCACCCTGACCGGCCTCCCGTCCAAGATCACGAACATGACGGTGGGCCCCTTCGGCGTGGCCAAGGGCAACACCGTGCAGGCCGGGTACCGCATCGAGCCCGCCGCCACGCTGGGCTCGATCGACGTGCGGGCCGAGGCCGCGGGCCTGCGCGGCCACGTCGCGATGAACCCCGTGCCCGCCGTCGTCGCCGTGAACGGCACGTACGGCGCCAAGACCCGCATCCGCGTCCAGAACTCCGCGGCCGTCAAGCGCCTGACCGCCAAGGTCACGCTGGCCGGCAAGGGCACCGGCGAGATGCGCTTCTCCGACGTGCCGGCCAGGTTCGGGGTGGACGCGGACGCCTCGGCGGCCGGGCTCAACGTGCCCGCGGTGACGTACAAGGCGCTGGGGAAGGACGCCAGCACCCTCGACGGCTACCTGGGCGTGGAGGGCGGCCTGGTGGATCCGTCCGGGCGGCTCGGCGACGTGTCGTTCGCGGTCAGGGACCTGGCCGCCGACACCACGATCAGGATGAACCCCGACCAGTCGCTCGACCTCGTTTCCCGGCCGGTCCCGACGGGCCGCATCGCGCTGCACGCCGGGCTGAAGGTCGATCCGATGGCCGTCCAGCGCATCGCCGTGAGCAAGGAGATCCCGTACACGACGGGTTTCCTCACCTACAACGTGGGCGGCCACTTCGGGCTCGGGGCGAGTTCCGTGAAGGACCTCGCGCTGTCCGTACAGCGGATGTCGTGGCTCCGCGTCCGGCCGGGCAAGGTCCCCTTCGGCCTGAAGGCGCCTCCGGTGCTCGGCTACGTCGCGCCCGGTTTCGAAGGGAACTACGGGCGTCTGGACATCGCCGCCAAGGGCGTGGACCTGCGGCCGGACGTGTCGGTGGACGTGCGGTTGAGCAGGGAGATCGGCAACGACGTCTTCCACGAGGCGGTCCGGCTCTCCCCGACCGACTCGCTCGCGCTGCGCCGCTACGACCAGCGGATGCGGCGGATCGGGGCCAAGCAGGAGATCAAGGCGGCCGGGATCAGCCTGGCCTGCCTGATCGTCGACGCCAAGCCGGGGTTCGTGGCAGGGAGCGGCAGGAACTCCATCACGCTGCGCGGCGCGGACGGGCCGCAGATGGTGTCCCTGCTGGATCCCGGCGGGCAGGTGCAGGACTACGCGGTCGACCTCCTGACCCACTTCATGAGCCCGTTCCCCGGGGCGCAGTGGGAGGTGGCCGGCACCAAGGCCGGCTCCTGCACCACCTCCACCCC
>NZ_JADOGI010000312.1 GCF_015645445.1 Nonomuraea cypriaca
CCCGCGCCCATCCCACGCCGACCCGCCGCCGGCACCCGTTCATCCGCCCCACGCTGGTGTGACGCCGGTACACCCTCACCCAGCCCCGCTCCACGACGGCCCGCTCCCGGCACCCGCTCGTCCGACCCCGCCCCACGATCAACCGACGCCGACGCACCCTCACCCTGCTCGGCTCCACGCTCAACCGACGCCGACGCACCCTCACCCTGCTCGGCTCCACGCTCAACCGACGCCGACGCACTCTCCCCCGGAGCCGCTCCACGCTGACCCGACCGCGACGCGTCCTCGCCCGCTCCGCGACGGTCCGCTGCCGCCCCACGCTCGTCCGATCCCGACGCACCCTCATCCTGGGATGCTCCGCGCTTGGCCGAGGACGGTGGGCGCTCGTTCAGGAACGGTACGCTCTCGCTCCGCGCTGGTGCGTGGTTGACCGGGGGCGATGGGCGTTCGCTCGGGGTGTCAGGTGGCGGTGTGTCGTGCGACGGCCCGTGGTCGGTTGCCGTGGTGTCCGGGGTCGCGAGACCGGCCGCCGAGTGCTGCTGTCCGGTGCCCTCCTGCTGATTGTCTGCCGTGGCGGGGCCGCGCGCTGCATCCGCCGCCCGCGCTCGCCGCCTGGTGGCGAGATCGTCATGGTGTTCGCTCGGAGCGGTGGGATCGGACTGCGCGCGACCGTCGTTCCGGCCACCCGCCGGACCGACGCCAGGCGCACCGGACGTGGGCGCGCCGGAGGTGCCCGACGTGCCGGAGGTGCCCGACGTAACTGATGTTTCCTGCGTCCCGGAGGTGCCCAACCTCACCGGCGTACCTGATGTAGCGGGCGTAGCGGGCGTAGCGGGCGTAGCGGGCGTAGCGGGCGTAGCGGGCGTAGCGGGCGTAGCGGGCGTAGCGGGCGTAGCGGGCGTAGCGGGCGTAGCGGGCGTAGCGGGCGTAGCGGGCGTACTGGACGCTCCAGGCGTGCTGGGCACGGTTTTGTCGGGTTCGTGGGACCGGTCGGGCCGGGGAGCGCTGGGGCGGGGCAACGGCTTGGCGTCGGGGTTGAGCGGGGGCCAGGCGCGTTCCGTGCCTGACAGCGCCAGTGCCGGGCCGAGCCTGGGCGGCTGTCCCTTCCTGTGCTGGTCCCGTGCGACCTCGTCCTCGCGCCGCTCGCCTTCCCGCTGCTCGATACGCCCCGAGGTGTCGGCCGGCGCGTCGGCACTCGCCGCGAGCCTCCTCAACCGCCGCAACGCCTCGGTGTCGATCGGCTTACCGGCCGCGGGCCTACGGCTCTCCCCGGTCCTGATCGGCACGACCGCCCCATGAGCGGCCCGCGCCTCCTCACCGGCCAGGTCGCGCCGCACCCGAGGTACGCCAGGCTCCCGACCCGCCGACTCATCCCAGCCCACCGACTCGCCCTGGCCCGTCTGCTCATCCCGGCCCGTCGGCTCGTCTTGGCGTGCAGCATGTTGCCGGTCGGCAGCATCTTCAGGGCCGACAGCATGTTCCCGGCCGACGGAAGCCCCCTGCTCCGGCGGGCCCGGCTCATACCCGGCCGCGGTCGCGGACTCACGGGCGGGCGGCTCTTCACCGGCACCGGTCGCGGGTCCCTGGGCAGCGCCCGTCCCGCGAGCGGTGGGTGCGCCGGCCAGGCCGTCCTGGCGGGCGGGAACGGCTCCCCAGCGAGTGGGAGCAACTCCCTCATGAATGGGAGCGGCTCCTTCGTGAATGGGCGCTTCCTCGTGGCTGGGAGCGGCTTCCTCGCCGGCGGGAGCGGCTCCCCGGCGAGAGGGAGCAACTCCCTCGTGGGTGGAAGCGGCTTCCTGGCGAGCGCGAGCGGCCGCGCGACCGGACAGCCGCCGACCGCCGCCCCTGCGGCCCGCAGGTTCGCGGGCGGCCGGGTCACGCCCGGCCTCAGCGGACGGCGCACCCGTGCCGGACTCAGACGAGGCTCGACCCGTCCCAGGAGAAGCCCTGCGGAGCTCGGGCGAGAGCCTGCGGGATTCGGGCGCGGGCGTGCCGGGATCGGGCGGGACTGTGGCCGGCTGGGCGGGGGTTGTGACCGGGTCGTGGCGGTGTTCAGGGGAGGCTGAGAGGGTCCTGTCGCGCCCGGCCGGCCCCGGGGTGGCGCCAGGTGCCGGGGAGGTGGCCGGCTGGCGTACTCGGGCTTTGAGGGCGGGTGCGGCGCCGCGGCGGGAGCCCCAGCCGATGCGGGTGGACGTCGGCTCTGCGACCGGCGCCTGGGTCGCGGCGGCGGCCGCGGCGGCGACGGCGGGGCGGACCTGCCGGGGCCCGGCGATGCGCGGCGACTCGCGGCGGCGCTGCGGGGCGCGGGCCTTGCGGGGCGCCTTCGAGCGGCCCCGGGCGGGGATGGCCCGCCAGACGCGGCCCGCGAACGTGATGGTCTCGGGCTCGGACGCGGGCGCCAGGCGGTACCACGCCTTCGGCTGGCCCAGGTAACGCAGGTGGGACTCGAGGAGCTCGGTGAGCCGCTTGCCCTCGATGACGGGACGGGTGGACAACCACGTCACGATCCCGGGCGGCACGAGGAACAGTACGTGCCACGGCATCTCCACCGGCACGCGCACCAGGAGCAGCAGGAGCGACCACGGTACGAACACCCCGACGAAGACGCCGATCCAGACGATCGGCAACGGCATCGGCAGGCGTAGGTCGTAGAGCTTGTAGAGCCGCTTCTCTATCCGCCAGATGTTCGTATACGTGGGCAGGTCCACGCGGTCCTCCTCTCCACCCGCTCGTACATGACCGCCGCGGAGCGGTCTCAACCCTTACTGGATGCCCAGTGCGCCCGCGATCGCCTTCGCCGTCACCTCGATGATGTTGGGAACGTAGAAGATCACTCCGATGGCCACGGCCAATATCAGGAACTGCACGAATCGCGTGATCTCTCGGGTGAAGAGGAAGAAGAGCGCGACCACGGAGACGACCACGAGGAACAGCGGGGCGAAGAACGCGCGCAGGAAGTCGGCGAGTCCTCCGGTGTCGATGCCGGTCGGCGTGGGCGTCGGCGACATCTCGATCAAGGTGAGCAGTACGGTCTTCAAGGTCACTTCTCGTCCTCCCGGGGGGTACCGATCAGCAGTGCGGCCATGCGCCTATCCAACGACCCGGCCGGCGCCGCGGATGTCGGCGACGAACCATTTGTCGCCCTGCTTCTCGACGGTCAGCCGGTATGCCTGCTCCAGCCGCGCCCCGACCGCGGCGGGGTCGGTGGCGTTGGGAGTGGCCGGGATCTCACCGTTCGGCACGACCCACACGACGACCGCCTGAATATCTCGGGTGGCACCCCCCACAGGCACCACGACTTCCTTGAGCTCCGCGAAGGTGAAGGCGCCGCCGAAGCTGGGCAGGGTCCTGCCCGCGGCGACGTAGCGCTGCAGTCCGGCGGCGTCGCCGGAGGCGTAGTCCTTGAAGAAGCCCTCCAGTTGCGGCTTGAGCTCGGCGGCGGCCGCTTCGTCCGTCTCCGGCTCGGCCACCTGTGGCAGCTCGGCCGGGGCGGGCGCGGGCAGGATCGCCGGACGACCGGAGACGACGAACCTCTCGCCGCCGTCGGCGCCGGAGTAGTAGATCGGCACGGACAGCATCAGCCGCCGCGGGCCCGACTGGAAGGCCACGCCGACCACCGCGTTGTTCGCGTCGGTCGCCTCGATGTCGTAGGGCTGGATGGCGACGGCCGACAGCTGGCCGAAGCCGTCCCAGCCCAGCTGCGGGTCCATGCCCTCGGCCAGGAACGCGGCCAGCTTGCGTGACCTGCTGTCGGCGTCTTCCGGATTGAAATTCAGATAGACCCCGGCGAACTGGGCAGCGAAAGCCATGCCCCGGTCGGCCGGGAATCCGTCTTGTGCCACCACGGCGCCATTGGGCGTTGCAGCCTCTTGCTGGGTAAACCGCTCAAATGGGGCACGAACCCCATTCACTACGATAACCACAATAAGCGCCCAGAGAATGATGCGGCCGGTCCACACCAGCCACCGTCCGCCGCCGCCTGACCAACCGCCACGGCGCGGCCTGCGGGATGGCGGCGCGCCGAAGTCCGTGGTGTCCAGGCGTGCGGAAAGCTCGGCCTCACCAGCGATCCGAGGATCGTGCTGGACGGTAGACCTACGAGCCATCACGCCTCCGCTCGCGCCGATCCCCCCGGCTGGCGCGGTGTCGTCCGTTGCCGATCCCCATCATCCGTGGTGAAGTAGTCACCTTATCCGGTCTCCGCCATTGTTCCAGGAAAGCCACGCCCATGCTGCAGGCATGACCGCCCTCACGGCAAACCGGACCTGTATGGGAGGTCACGGCGCCGATTCCTGTGAGTTCCCGGTGGAATCGCCTTTTGACCAGGCCAGACGCCTAAAATCGCGTAGCGTGACGGCCACGGATTCCTGTCCAAAACAGGCATGGACTGTCGCGACCTGCGGATTCGGTATGGGTCGGGGAAGGACGCACGTCCTCAGGCGGGTTCCGGATCCTGAGACGTCCGCGACTGACGCCTGCTGTGGAGGTCGACGACGGTCGGGTGGACGGCGCGTTCGAGTGAGCCGCGGAGATCGGCCAGCATCTCGGCGGCGTTCTTGTCACGCATGCGAGTGGCCAGCTCGTTGCGTTCGTCGACCTTTCTGCGCAGGTATGCCTCGCGGTTGACGCGCAGGCCGTACATGAGCTCGACCCTGATCAGGGCGAGCTCCTCTTCGAGGCTGATGCCGGCGAGCGTGGGTGCCGGGCGTCGTTTCCGGATGATGCGACGGATCATGAGGGCCTCCCGAGGCAGCGTGAACGCCGTGACGATTCGACGCGCCGGCGCCCAAAGTGGTTGACGCATCAGTTGTCCCGGGATCAGACATCACCGCGCGGGCTTCGTCACCGTCCACCGTCGGTGACTCAGAGTAGCGAATACTAGCTCTCAGCGATCCAGAGCCCACGCCGAGGCACGCCGGTCAGACGTTGAAGCGGAACTCCACCACGTCGCCGTCGCGCATGACGTAGTCCTTGCCCTCGATGCGGGCCTTGCCCGCCGAGCGGGCGTTGGCGATGGAGCCGACCTCGACCAGGTCGTCGAAGGAGACCACCTCGGCCTTGATGAACCCGCGCTGGAAGTCGGTGTGGATCACGCCGGCCGCCTCTGGGGCCGTGGCGCCCTTGGAGATCGTCCAGGCCCTCGTCTCCTTGGGGCCGGCCGTCAGGTAGGTCTGCAGGCCGAGCGTCTCGAAACCGACCCGGGCCAGCTGGCGCAGGCCCGACTCCTCCTGGCCGACCGACTGCAGCAGCTCCAGCGCCTCCTCCTCGTCGAGCTCGACCAGCTCCGACTCGATCTTGGCGTCGAGGAAGACCGCCTCGGCGGGGGCCACCAGGGTGGACAACTGCTCCCTGAGCCCGGTGTCGGTCAGCTCGTCGGCGTCGAGGTTGAACACGTACAGGAACGGCTTGGCCGTCAGCAGGTGCAGCTCGCGCAACTCGTCGCGGTCCAGGCCGCTCTCGAAGACGGTCTTGCCGGTCTCCAGGACCGCCAGGGCGGCCTCGGCGGCCTCCAGCGCGACCTTCTTGTCCTTGTTGTTGCGCGCCTCCTTCTGCAGGCGCGGGACGGCCTTCTCGACCGTCTGCAGGTCGGCCATGATCAACTCGGTGTTGATGGTCTCGATGTCGCGCTTGGGGGAGATCTCGCCGTCCACGTGGGTGACGTCCGGGTCGCCGAACACGCGGATGACCTGGCAGATCGCGTCCGTGTCGCGGATGTTGGCGAGGAACTGATTGCCCCGGCCCTGCCCCTCCGACGCCCCCTTGACCAGGCCCGCGATGTCGACGAACTCGACCTTGGCGGGCAGGATGCGGGCCGAGCCGAAGATCTGGGCCAGCACGGGCAGGCGGTCGTCGGGCACGCCAACGATGCCCACGTTGGGCTCGATGGTGGCGAACGGGTAGTTCGCGGCGAGCGCGTTGCCGGTCTTGGTCAGCGCGTTGAACAGCGTGGACTTACCGACGTTGGGCAGACCGACGATGCCTATGGAGAGACTCATGCGACCGGCTCCGTCGGCCGCACGAGTCTTTGACTGCTGTGTCTGATGGTTCGCTCGCTTCGCTCACTCACGGACATCGAGTTTACTTGCTCAGCAGGTCCAGACAGGTCACCGGACGGTGGGCGGCGGAGGCCTGGAGATAGCGCTCGGAGCCGGCCGGGCAGCGCGCGGCGGAGGTCTCGAACGACAGCACCCGCGCCCACGCGCGGGAGGAGTCGCAGGGCACGCGGGTGACCGCGGACCGCGCGATCACGTCGGTCGCCGGCTCGGCCACGCAAGCGCCCCGGTCCAGCACCTGGCCGCCCGCGCCCAGGCAGATCACCCGCGACGCGCTCTCGCGCAGGGTGTCCAGGGTGCCGGACGGGCAGGCCGCGACGTCCGGCGCGAGCGCGGCGGCCCTGCCGTACCAGCCGGGGCTGGCGCACGGCCGTTCCCGGCCGTCGAGCGCCACGCAGTCGCCCGGCCGCAGGACCCCACCGCCACCACCCGGCGCTCCTGGGTGCGGCTCCAGGAAATTGCGTACGCAGGCCGTACGGCCCCCGGGGATGCGCAGGACGTCGTCCGTGTCGTCGGGGCAGTCGCCTGGCCCCGGCGGGTCTGAGGCGAGGGCCACCACCTCGGACTGCCCTCCGTTGCACGGGGTCAGCGCGTAGTCGCGGGTGACGCACGCGCCCGGCGACCAGCGCAGCGCCGGCCCCGACCGCCGGCCGGAACCGGCGCCCGACCCGGAATCGCCGGATGAGCCCGCGATGACCACGCCGGCCAGCCCGGCCAGCCCCACCGCCAAGGCGGCGGCCGTCGCGGCGAGCAGCCGAGCCGTGTCCATCCCAATACTGTGGGTGACGAACGATGTGCCGCACAAGCGGAACGCCCAAGCGTGTCGGGCGGAACCGGGCCCGATGTCCTGCAATCATCGCTGGAGTGGACGTCGTCGCGCTTCTCATCGGTCTCGCGGTCGGGCTGCTCGTGGGGTTCCTGATCGCGCGGACGCGGGCGGCGGTGCGGGTGGCCGAGGCCGACGCGCGGGCCAGGTCGGCCGCCGAGAAACTCGTCTACGTCGAGGAGCAGCTCGCCGAGCGCTTCCAGGCCCTGTCCACGCGGGCGCTCGACGTCAACAACGTACGCTTCCTCGAACTGGCCGAGACGCGGCTCGCGGCCAGCCGCGCGGAGGCGACCGGCGACCTCGACCAGCGCAGGCAGGCGGTCGAGCACCTGGTCGAGCCGCTGAAGGACGCGCTGACCCGGGTCGAGGCGCAACTGCGCGACACCGAGTCAGGACAGCGCGCGGCGCGGGCGGAGCTGGCCCAGCAGATGGACCTCGTCCGCCAGAGCCACGAGCAGCTCCGCTCCCAGACCACCGCCCTGGTCAGGGCCCTGCAACGGCCGGAGGCGCGCGGCCGGTGGGGCGAGCTGCAACTGCGCAGGGTCGCCGAGATCGCCGGCATGCAACACCACTGCGACTTCGACGAGCAGGTCGTGGAGGGCTCCATGCGCCCCGACATGGTCGTACGACTGACCGGCGGCAAGAACATCGTGGTCGACTCCAAGGTCTCGCTTGCGGCCTATCTGGAGGCCGCGGAGGCGTCCGACGAGTCGCTGGCCACGGTCCGGCTCGACGCGCACGCCAGGCACGTCCGCGAGCACATCGACCGGCTGGCGGCCAAGGCCTACTGGCAGGCGTTCAACCCGTCGCCCGAGTTCGTGGTGCTGTTCATCCCCGGCGAGGCGTTCCTGGCGCCGGCCCTCGAACGCGACCCGGGGCTGCTGGAGTACGCCATGCGGCGGCGCGTGCACATCGCCACGCCGACGACGCTGATCACGATGCTGCGCACCGCGCACTATGCCTGGCAGCAGGCGGCACTGAGCGAGAACGCGCGTGCGGTGTTCGAGCTGGGCCAAGAGCTCTACGAGCGGCTGTCGACCCTCGGCAAGAACGTCGATTCGCTGGGCAGGGCGCTGACCCGGGCGGTGGAGGCGTACAACAAGTCGGTGGGGTCCCTTGAGAGCCGCGTCCTGGTCACCGCGCGCAAACTGCACGATCTGGGCGTAGTCGACGGCGACCTCGACTCGCCCACGATGCTGGAGGGGCTGCCGAGGCCCCTGGCCTCGCCCGAACTACTCGAAACCACGCCTCTCCTCCCCCACTCGAACGGTAAGTTGGCCAACGGGCAGTGAAACGGGGGGTAGGCAGTGGGGGAGAAGGGCAGGCGTCCGGCGGTCAGGCTGACCGCCCGCGGCGCCATCGCGCTCGCCCTGGTCGCGACCCTGGCGGGCTACGTGCTGACCGCGCTGCTCGACATCCCCCACGTGGTTGGCGCGACCTTCGTGCTGGCGAGTCTGCTCGGCGTGCTGCTGGTCAACAGGCGGGAGCTGCTGTCGCTGGTGGTGACGCCGCCGCTGGTGTTCTTCTGCGCCACGTTCTTCGTGGAGCTGGGGCGGGCGTTCGGCTCGGTGTCGATCGTGCAGTCGCTGGCGCTGGGCCTCTACACCTCGCTCACGCGCGGCGCGCCGTGGTTGTTCGCCGGGTCGGCCATCGTGCTGGGCGTGGCGTGGCGGCGCGGGCTGCGCGACAACGTACGCGAGCTGCGCGAGGAGCTGAAGGCGGGCGCGGAGGCACCGCGCCCGCGCCAGACGTTCGCCCCCGAGCCCGAGGGCTACTTCGAGCCCAAGGTGTACGGGACGCCGCGCGGCGAGGACTAAGCGGAGGGCACCGAGGCCCTGAGGTCCTTGCGCAGCTCGTGGGGCAGGGCGAAGCGCATGCTCTCCGGCACCGACTCGACCTCGGTCACGTCGTCGAACCCGTGGGTGGCCAGCCGCGCGAGCACCTGCTCGACCAGCTCTTCAGGAACGGACGCGCCGCTGGTCACGCCCACCGTGGTGACGCCTTCGAGCCACTCGTCGCGGATGAGGGTGGCGTCGTCGACGAGGTAGGAGGCGTCGGCGCCGTGGTCCTTGGCCACCTCGACCAGCCGCTTGGAGTTGGAGGAGTTTTCGGAGCCGACCACGATGACGAGCTCCGCCTGCGCCGCGATCTCCTTGACCGCCACCTGGCGGTTCTGGGTCGCGTAGCAGATGTCGTCGCTCGGCGGGTCGATCAGCGTGGGGAAGCGCTCCTTGAGGCGGGCGACGGTCTCCGTGGTCTCGTCGACCGACAACGTGGTCTGCGACAGCCACACCAGCTTGCTCGGGTCCTTGACCTGCACCTTGCCGACGGCGTCGAGCCCGTCGACGAGCTGGATGTGGTCGGGGGCCTCACCGGAGGTGCCCTCGACCTCCTCGTGGCCCTCGTGGCCGATCAGCAGGATGTCGTAGTCCTGCCCGGCGAACCGCTTCGCCTCGTTGTGCACCTTGGTGACCAGCGGGCAGGTGGCGTCGATGGTGCGCAGGCCGCGCTGCCTGGCCTCGTCGTGCACGACGGGCGACACGCCGTGGGCGGAGAACACCACGATCTCGCCCTCCGGCACCTCCTCCGTCTCCTCGACGAAGATGGCGCCCCTGGCCTCGAGCGTCTTGACGACGTGGGTGTTGTGCACGATCTGCTTGCGTACGTAGATCGGCGCGCCGTACTGCTCCAGCGCCTTCTCCACCGCTACCACGGCTCGATCGACTCCGGCACAGTAGCCGCGCGGCTTGGCAACGAGGACTCGGCGGGAAGTGGGGGTCTGGGGCTCCATACTTCTTATGCTACGTGGAGCGGCCTTCGGGACCGCACGTGCGTTGCCGCCCGCGGTTTGCCAGACTGGCCGTCCAATACTGACCTCCCAGGGAGACGTTCATGTCCCTCAGAGACGTGATACGCAACATCGCCAAGACCGTGACCAGCAAAGACGAGTTGAAGGAGAAGGCCAAGGACCTTCCGTTGCTCGTCGTACAGACCACCCTCAGCGCCGCAGGACAGGCGTTGCTGCTCGTCGACCGGGTGAAAAACTCGATCAAGGGTCTCGGCGGCAAGGAGGAGCGCGAGGAGACCTACGACTCCCGGCCCTCGGCCGCCGAGCAGGTGGCCGCCGTCGAGGAGGAGAAGCCGGCGCGCAAGGAGCCGGTCATCTTCGCTCCGCGTCCCGGCTCCGCCGAGCCGAACGGCGTCGCCAAGACCAAGCCGGACCCGGTCATCTTCGCGCCCGCCGCCAAGACCGACCAGGCCACCACCACCGAGCCCGACTCCACCGCCGAGCCCAAGCCCACCGCCGCTGAAG
>NZ_JADOGI010000313.1 GCF_015645445.1 Nonomuraea cypriaca
GGCGTGCAGGGTTCGTTCGGTCAGGGTCAAGGGGCGGGTGTTGAGGTGGACGGTTGTGGTGTTGAGGCGTCTTAGCCAGCCGCCGGCGGCCGTGTCCAGGCGCCGCCACCACTCGGCCTCACCGGGCTCGCGGGCCAGGAGCAGCAGCCGTGTCCGGGGGTTGTGCCGGTGCCTGGCCAGCCGCCGTACCAGCTCGCCGACCAGCGGCGCGGACGGCTCAGGGTGGTCGACGACCAGCAGGGTGGGACGCAGCGCGTCCAAGGTCGCGGCCGGGTCGGAGAGCGGGACGCAGACGGCGTCGAGCGGCAGGAAGCCGGTGTCCCATCCCGCCTCGGCCAGTTCTTCGCACAGCTCGCCCGCCAGCCTGGTCTTGCCGGTGCCGCTGCGACCGGTCAGCACCGCGACGGACAACGGGGTGGCGTCGGCGGCCCACTCGCGAAGCTCCGCCAGCTCCTCCTGCCTCCCCAGGAACGGCACCACCGCATGGCGCGGCAACAGCAGCCGCCAATCGGGGCAGTCCTGGGGCGGCTGCTCGCGGGCGGGGATCAGGAGGTCGGGCAGGATCACAGAAGACTCGCCGCCGGCCACCGTTTCGAGCCGGCCGGGTGTGAAGGCGGTCAGTTCGCGGAACCGTTCGTCGCCGAGCAGGGAGGTTACCGGGATCGCGGCCAGGGAGTGACCCACGGGTCCAGGGGCGATCAGCCCGATGATCTGCTGGGCGGGCTCGGCGAGCAGGGCAGCGCCCGCCATACCCTCCCAGACGCCCGCCCCGCCCTCCCAGAGCGACGCGGGCGCCGAATCGAGCACGCTGACCGTCAGAACCTCGGACACGGCACTCGTGGGGGAGGCGACCAGGCACGACAACGTCTGCGCAACCCGCCGCCGCCCCGAGCCGGCGAATCCCCTCGCCACACACCGCAGCCGATGCACGCCCGACGCGCCGTCACCCGCCGGGGAACCTAGCCGGTACGCGCCTGACTCGCCGTCGCCCGCAGGCAAAGGCAACTGGTCCGCGTCTGACCCGCCGTCGCCCGCCGGAGAACGCAGCCGGTCGCCCGACCCGCCGTCACCCGCCGGGGAGCGCGGCTGGTACCCGCCCTCACCTACCAAGGAACGCCGGTACGCGCCGTCACCCGCCGGGGTATCACCGGAGATGGTCGCCACCCTGGCCCAGCGAACCTGGTCGATGCCCGGGACCGCGCTCCACGGCGACTCGGGGACCCGCAGCAGCACCCCGCCATGCCCACGCCACACCGGCTCGGCCGCCGCCCAGTGCGAGGACCACGGCGGGCGTACCCGGCACGGCGCAGCCGGATCCACCACGTCCGCGCAGGTCAGCACCAGATCGGCGCCGATCACGTACCCGGACCCGGTCACGCCGGCCAGGCCGTCGTGACCCGAGTGGACCTCGACGGCCCGTTCGAGCCCGAGGCGGTGTGGTGGCGTGTCCATGAGGTCCGCCTAATAGCTACGTCCCGGCGTGGAGGTCCGCCCAACTGCTAGGTCCCGGCGTGCCGTCCCCCCTGCCGTCTCACTATCGCACTATGCGAAGGAAATTTCCCGGCTTGTCGGCCCGTCAGACCGACTCGGTCGCGAGCCCGTCACGCCTACTCGGTCGCGAGCGAGAGCCGCGAGCCGGTCAGGCCTTCTCGGTCGTGAGCCAGGCCGCGAGCCCGAGGTACATGACCCCGCTGCCCACGTCGATCCGCCGCCGCGCGCGGGCCGACTTGCGGACCCGGCCGGCCAGCGCGGAGGCGAGCATCGCGTACGTGCCGTCAGACGCCATCCCGAGCACGACCCACAACACGCCGAGCAGCAGCATCTGCGGACCGACCGGACCGATGCCGGGGTCAGCGAACTGGGGCAGGAACGCCAGGAAGAAGATCGCCGTCTTGGGGTTGAGCACGTTCACCACGAAGCCCTGCCAGAACAGCCGTCCCTTCGACTGCACGCGCAGCTCGATCGCGGTCTCGTCCTCGTCCCTGCGCATCAGCTTGCGTACGCCGAGCCAGAGCAGGTAGGCCACGCCCACGTACTTCACTATGGTGAACGCCGTCGCCGAGGCCGCCAGCAGCGCGCTGATGCCCAGCGCGGCCGCGGCGACATGGACTACCGAGCCCGCGTGCACGCCGCACACCGAGATCAGGCCCGCGCCGCGGCCTTGCGAGACGCTCCGGGTGACGACGTAGAGCACCGCGGGCCCGGGAACCACCAGCAGACCGAGCGTTGCCACGCAGAAAACGGCAAGAGTTGAAATATCCGGCATGGGGTCATGTTAAGCGCGGCGTCAACGAGCTTTCCTGGAGGGCTTTGAGCTGCGCCTCGGGGGGGGGGGGGGGGGGCGGCTCGCCGTAGACGGCCGCGTACACGTGTCTGGTGGAGCCCGGGACCTCGGCGACCCGCACGTCCGGGTGCCGGTGGGCGCGCAGGGCCAGCCCCGGCAGCATCGTCAGGCCCAGGCTCGCCGCCACCAGCGCCTGCACGGCCACGATGTCGTCGCTGGTGAACGAGATGCGCGGCGCGTATCCCGCCTGCTCGCAGATCTCCAGCAGGTGGCTGCGGCACCGGTCGCAGCCGGCGATCCAGGCCGACTCCGCATGATCGGCGATTTCACCGGCCGGACCGCTGGACAGCAGGTAGCTGGGGTCGTCGAGGAGGTGGGTCATGCTGATGCCGTTGTCCTCGGGGGCGGTGTCGTCGTACCTGAAGATGACCGCGACGTCCACCCGGCCGGCGCGCAGCAGCCTGAGCGCCTCGGGCGGCTCGGTCTCGGTGAGCTGCAGGCGCAGCCCGGGATGCTGCCCGGCCAGCAGCGTGACGGCCTCAGGGACGAACGTCCCCAGCGCGGAGGGGAAGGCGGCCAGTCGCACGCGGCCGGAGCGCAGCCCCACGTGGGCGGCGAGCTCCTCCGCGGTGTCGTCGAGCCTGCCGATGATCTCCTCGGCCCGGCCGGCGAGCAGCCTGCCCGCCTCGGTGAGCCGGATGCCGCGGCCCACGCGCTGGATGAGCCTGGCGCCGGTCTCCGCCTCCAGCCGGGCGAGGTGGTGGCTGACCGAGGGCTGCGAGTAGTGCAACTCCCTGGCGGCCGCGGTCAGCGAACCCTTGCGGGCTACCGCGACGAGGACGCGCAAGCGTACGACATCGAGCATTCATCAACCATATCTATCGATGGCTCAGAAAACTTCTGTTGGACCTATTGGTAGGAACGTAGCAGGCTGAGAAGGAGAGATTTCCTACTAGGGGGATGTATGGCGACCACCACGGCAGTCAGGCCGGGACTCGACACCCTCGTGTCCGGCATTTCGGGCATTGTCGCTCAGCGGCTCGGAGTCCGCGAGACCGCGTACGCCGTCGCCGACCTGCTCCGCGACCGGCTCCCCGGACTCGACATCCTCACCCCGCAGGAGCGCGCCGGCTCACCCGGCACCTACGTGTCCCACGTGCTCCACGCCCAGGAAGACTTCTCGGTCGTCGCGGTCGTGTGGCGGCCCGGCCAGTTCACGGCGATCCACGACCACGTGTCGTGGTGCACGTTCGGGATCCTCAGCGGGATCGAGCACGAGACGCTCTACCGCGACATGGGCGACCACCTGGTGGAGATCGGCCGCGCCGACAACCGGCCGGGCGAGGTCAGCGGGTTCGCGCCGCCGGGGGACATCCACGTGGTGCGCAACACGAGCGGCGAGGTCGGGGTGTCGCTCCACGTGTACGGCGCCGACGTCGCCAGGCTTGGCAGCAGCGTACGCCGCGTCTACGACCTGCCGGTCAGGTAGCCCCTGCTCGCGATGAGTTCCTGACGCCGGGGGAGTCTACCCATGAGCACGCCGAACCCAAAGGAGTGATCATGGAACCGACCGCGGAGCTGGATGCCAGGTTCAGCGCGGAGAACGCCGCCCCGACGCCCTGGGAGCAGGCCCGCGACCAGTTGGAGCGGGCTGAGACGTACTGGCTGAGCACCGTACGCGCCGACGGCCGCCCGCACGTCACCACACTCCTGGCCGTCTGGCAGGACGACGCGATCTACTTCTGCACGGGCGCCGAGGAGCAGAAGGGCAGGAACCTGGAGGCCAACCGCAACTGCGCGCTCACCACCGGCGCCAGTTCCCTGCACGAGGGGCTGGACCTGGTGGTGGAGGGGACCGCCGAGCGGGTCACGGACACCGGCAGGCTCAAGCGCCTCGCCGACGCCTGGGAGGCCAAGTACGGCCCCGAGTGGCATTTCGACGTGGGCGACGGCGTGTTCCTGAACATCGCGGGCGGGGAGGCCCTGGTCTTCGAGGTGGCCCCCGCCAAAGTGCTGGGCTTCCGCAAGGGCGACTACGGCCAGACCCGCTGGCGCTTCTGAGATCGCGAAAGGAAATTTGCGCAATATAATTTGCGCAAATTTCCTTTCGTATCTACGGTTGAGGCATGGCCGCAGAGAAGACCCGTCGCATCAAGGACCTCGACACGCTCAAAGCGCTGGGACACCCGCTCCGCATGAGGCTCTTCCGCGCGCTCCGCATGACGGGCACGGCGACCGCCTCGCAGCTCGCCGACCAGGTCGACGAGGCCGTCTCCCTGGTCAGCTACCACCTGCGCAAGCTCGCCACGCACGGCCTCATCGAGGAGGCCGAGGGGACCACCGGAGACGCCAGGGAGCGCTGGTGGCAGCCGGTCGCCGCCACCCTCGTCACCAGGGACGAGGACTTCCGCGACGCCCCGGAGAGCCTCGCCGCCCACATCGCGGTGTCCCGCATGCACGCTCGCCAGCAGAGCGAGCTGCACGAGAGCTACCTCGACGCGCAGTCGGCCTGGGACGACGCCTGGCGCGGCGCGGCCTTCACCTCCGAATCACTGATGTCGCTCACGGCCGACGAGCTGAGCCAACTCAGGGAGGAGCTCAACGAGCTGGCCGTGAAGTGGCGGGCGCGCGGACAGGCGGCCCGCGACGCGGGCGACACCGAGGGCCGCGAGAACGTCGCGCTGCACATGTACGGCTTCCCGTTCCGCACCTGGACCCCCGGTGGCAAGGAGCAGTGATGTACCCCGAGCTCTACCTGTACGCAGAGAAGGTCCGAGCCCGCGAGCTACGCGCCGAGGCCGACCGCCACCGCCTGGCGGCCGCCTCGCCGGATTCGGCCGCGCGCGCCTGGCAGACCCGCCTCGGCTGGACCCTGGTGGAAACCGGCCTCCGCCTCGTCCACCGACGCGCCATGCCTCAGTAGAGTCCGAGCTGCTGCCGCATCGTTACGGTGTCCTGCTTGCAGGAAGGGACCCGACAGGCCCAGGTGGACCAGGTCGCGAAGTCGCTGGTGGGCGCAGAGCCCTCGGCCATGTCACGGACCGCCCAAGAACACGATTGCCTGCCGCCCAGCACACCTGCTCCCGCGTGCCGACTCCACCCCGCCCATCAGTTTCAGCACCTGCTTCGCCACCTCCACCTCAGCGTCCAACTCGCCAAGCGCGAGATGCGCCTCCGAGCGCCGCGCCAGGTAAGTCGTCTTGTGCCGATGGCGGCACCGCGCGCCTCCTGCTCGCCGTCGTACCGCCGTGCACGCCCACACTCTGCCGCGCACGGGCTTAGCTTGTGTCGCCGCCGGTCTGGGCGCTCTGGCAGTCTGGCCGCCAACCTGATCGGTCAAGCTGGGGCTGCCTGGCTTCGCCCTTCTGCTTGCTGGGCAACTGCGTAATGTCAACCGGACGACGTAGGACGTAAGGACGGCAAGGGGATGGGAGTTAATTGGCGCAATAATAACCGCGATTCGGCTTCACGGCCTCGCATCTCCGTAGACCCTGTGCGATTATCGCACTATGAAGGAGTCAGGAGAGTGGCTGGACATAGGTGAGCGCGTGCGTGAGTGCCGTATGGCAGCCGACATGTCGCAGGAGGAGTTGGCGTCAGCGCTGAAGCTCGACCGAACGATGATCGCGAAGATCGAGCGGGGCGTTCGCCGTGTCGATGCGCTAGAGCTCGCCAAGCTGTCGGCGGTTCTTCAGGTTCCCTTGGGTTACTTCCTCGAGTCGCCGCCTCTGGTCGTGTCCCGCCGCGCAGAGCTGGCAGACGATACCGTGACCGACGCGACACGGCAATCCCATCACTTGGAAGTCGCTCTCTCTACGTGGTTGGCTGACATCCGGCAGCTTGTTGAGATGAGAGCGTTCAATCCTCCTGACATCGAACGCTATCCCGAGGCGGTAGAGGACACTCTGAGTGCCCGCCGTGCCGCCGTATGGGTGCGAGATCGTCTGGGCCACGGCGATGAACCAATCGATTCACTCATGAGTGTGTGCGAACGGCTTGGACAGTTGGTCGCAGTGGTTGAGGTGCCGGGCGAAGGCGCCTCGTTGATCGAAGACGATCTTGCCGTGGCGGTTGTCAGCAGGCACGGTGATCCTGGCCGCCGGCGCGCGACCGCAGCTCATGAGCTGGGGCACCTCATCGTCGGAGATGAGTACTCCACAGACATCGGCATCCATGCGTCTCGTAACGATAGAGAAGCGATCATCGATGCGTTCGCTGCGGAACTTCTTCTCCCGGCCGCGGCATTTCGCGGCATCCCTCACTCGGGAGAGAGGGTTAAGCGCGAGGACTTGGTGGTCCTGGCTGCGCGCTTCAGGACCTCCTGGTCTTTGACGGTGCGGCAAGCCGTCGCAGCCGAAGCCATCGACAGCAGCGTCGCCAAAGAGATGCGCCAAAGAAACCCGACGCGTGCGGAGTTGATGGAAGCGGTCGGGTGGGCACCTCAACCGGATTTGGAAGCGGTCCGAGTGCCGCCGAGCTTTGCGCATGCGGTGCTGGAATCCTTCAAGAGGTCGCTCATCACAGAATCTCGGGCGGTCGAACTCATGCGAGGTCAGATCGTGGCAACCGACCTCCCGGGGCGTGATGACGCGGATTTCGAGCTGTGAGCGGCGCTGAGCCAGACCCCGTCTTGGTATTCGATGCGATGTGCCTGAGCCACTTCGCTCGTGCCGAGCGCTTGGACGTGCTGCGTGATCTTCTGGCGGGCACTACGTGCCTGACCACACACGTGGTGCGGGAAGAGATACGCGCGGGGGGTGCAGGCGCACCCGCTCCTCCGGACCATGCTGGACGCAGATTGGCTTGGGCTGGCAAGGCTCGATTCTCTGGAAGAGATCAAGTGCTTCGCTAAATGGGCACAGCGCATCGGATCCTCGGAGCGCGATCTGGGGGAGGCCAGTGTGTTCTCCGCGACCGAACTCTCCCGTGGGATCGCCA
Organism: Nonomuraea cypriaca; assembly: GCF_015645445.1. Taxonomy (GTDB): domain Bacteria; phylum Actinomycetota; class Actinomycetes; order Streptosporangiales; family Streptosporangiaceae; genus Nonomuraea; species Nonomuraea cypriaca. The sequence continues at coordinate 7,223 of NZ_JADOGI010000313.1, forward strand.
TCACCGACGATCGAGAAGCCGTGGCCGTAGGAAGGGCACATGGCTTGGAGGTCCACGGCACTGTGTGGCTTCTTGCCTGTGCGGTTCAGGATGGGAAGCTCAACGAAGTAGCCGCTGGAAATATCGTGGATGGTCTGAGCGCGACAGGAATGCGTCTGCCGTGTACTGGTTCGACCTTCGGACCTTACGTCCGTCGCAACGGTGGCCCCTGAGGTTGACCACTTCGCCGTGATCGCTGTGCTCCGGACGATGACGCTCATCAACGCCTGCTGATCTACGCATCGCTCGATCAACCAAAAAAATGCCTTGAGCCGCGCCACCTCGGGCACCAGCACCGCCGAGTAGCCGGGGGGAATCTCACCCCCCGGCCCTCACAGAATCCGTACGTGACAGTCTCCCGTCATACGGCTCTTGTCGTTCTGGTCACCAGACACGGGGGACATGAGTGCTCCAGGCCCAATGGGCGAAGAACCGGGGGCGTCTTTCGACCGCCTGGTTCCAGGCTGATTGGGCCCGTTTCCTGCCCCGCAGCCGCTTGAACTTCTTGCGCATCCACCGCATCAGGTAGGCGTTGATGCGTTCCAGGAGGGGGTACAGCGCCGACTTGTAGAAGGCCCCGTAGTACGCCATCCACCCGCGAATGATCGGATTGATGACCCGTGCGAGGTCCGCTTCGGTCAGGTTGGTGCGGTGGTGCAGCCGCCAGGACCGCACCTCGGAACTGATCCTGCTCAGGGCTTCCCCGCTGATCGCGGGCATGAACGACAGGAACATCCCGCCGTCCTTGCGCACCGCGGTGCGTCTGCTCGATGACCCCTGGGGAGTTCCCCGGTTCCGCTCGCGCCGTGTCCCGTCGGGTAGTTGCAGTGGCGCGGCCAGCCAGCGCCGCACATACAGCAGGACCCAGGACTGGGACGGATCAGTGTGGGCGGCGACCGCCTTGAGGACCAGGTCCCACGGAACGCTGTCGAAGAACGTGCGGATGTCCAGGTCAATGACCCAGCCCGCCTTCCAGCAGCGCTCCCGGCACCGGCCCACCGCGTCGATCGCCGATCGCCCGGGACGATAGCCGTAGGAATCCGGATGGAAGACCGGCTCGGCCTTCCGCTCCAGAACCCGGGCAACCACCGTCTGGGCGATGCGATCCCCGATCGTGGGTACGCCCAGAATACGGACGCCACCTTTCTTGGGGATCTCCACCGCACGCACGGGGGGCGGAAAATAGGTGCCGGAGGCCATACGGTTCCAGATCCGGTAAAGATTGTTCTTCAGATCCTTCTCGAAGACTTCCGTCGACACCGCGTCCACACCCGCCGCGCCCTTGTTCGCCTTGACTTTCTCGTACGCCTCCCAGACGGATTGCTTGGAAATATTGAACGGCTTGCTGTTGCCTGTAACTGAGCTACGGTCCAGTAGCCCGGTTTCTGCTTAGTAACGCACCCCTCAAGATCACCCAGCGACGCTACCGGCAAGATTGCTAACTAACGGCATTGGCCTGTGGGGGTGTCCAGCACCGGTCAAGGAGAACGCGGAGATCGCCTGCGGTCGTCGGATGAGAACGTGTGTATCCGTACTCTCTTGTACCGTTTCGTATCACTGCAGCGCCGATTCCACCACGACCAGATCGGCTGCCAGCTCCGCTACCCACAACGCCAGCGCGGCCAACTCCTCATGCGATGAGCGGCGATCCGGGGGCAGCGATTTCCTCACCGCTCCGGATTGTGAGCCGAAGTGGCGATCAATGTCAACGACGGCCAGCATTCACGCGTCGTCGACAATCAAAACGACCTAAGCCAACGTCGCAACCATCGAACGATGATCTCAGGAATTGCGCAACTTCGGGGAACGCACGCGCAAGCCCTGAGAAGCGGTGCTTGTTCAGTTCGCAGGACTACGACTACTTGAACACTGTCCTGCGGCAACATTGATGCTCCCTGTGAGGGGCATCACGATTCCTGCTCACTTTCAAGCGATGAGAGCGAAAAGATATCCTTATACTGGGCTAGATCAAGAAAACTTCTTGAGTATAGGGTTGTGCTTTCTTCTAGCGAGTCATACAAGGCATTACGCACATCCGCCAGCCCTATGAATGACCAAGTAACGGACTCCCCATACTCGTTATGGTAGGAAATTTCGTCGCCGCGACCCTTTGCTTCTGCTGCGGTACGAGCATCTTCGATGGAGTTCCTGTATAGCAGAACCACATCTTCGCTGTATCGGGGACGTGCATAATTTCCTTCGACGTGGGTCACATAAACGAGAATCGCAATGTACGGAGTCCTGGTCTGCTCGTCCATGAATCTCTCTCCCAGTCCGCGCGTTTAGTGTCTGCACTGATTTACATGCTATGTGAGCAATAGACAGATCGATCGTCTGCGAGGCCGCATCCAACAGCCTCAGTCGTTAAGGTGCGACCGGCCGCCCGGCTCAGGTTGCGGATGAAAAGTAAGTCGCAAAGGCGAACTGCTACGCGATCAGTATGCCATTTCAACATCGGGTCACCGCTGGTTGGCGGCCCTCCTGAAAGCCGAGTTGATAGGACATCCCTTTCTCTTCCAGGCGAATTACGCCTTACTCAGTTTGGGGCAGCGATGGTGTGCCCGTCGAGCTCAGGCCGTCCACGTCCTGCTCGCTCAGATGCACCGCCAGCGCTGCCCCAGTCGTTCAACCGCTCGGCCTCACGGCTTAGCGTACTCGCCGTTCGTGAGTAGCTTCCAGGCCGTGCGCCCCGCAGTGGTGCGATCCACGTTGATCTGGGCCAGGGTGGCCTCGAGGTACTGGCCGGGGAACACCCGCCTCACCGATGCCAGACGGCATCGTGAGGTAAGCATTCACGCCATGCGCACCGGGTGACGATACGGCTGGATGCGTGACTGTCCGTCACTTTGATCGATTGTCTGGATGATGATGTGATCTTCCGGTGTCCGGCTTGGAGGAGATGTCCCGCGA
>NZ_JADOGI010000314.1 GCF_015645445.1 Nonomuraea cypriaca
TCGACCTACACCGCCGACCAGAGGACAACGTGGCCCCGCGGGGCCACGTTGTCCTCTGGTCGGCGGTGTAGGTCGACCCAGACCACGGGGTCGAGCGACTGGCCGATCAGTTCGCGTACCTCGGGTGTGGGCCCGGGGAGCACGACCGTGACGCCGGTCGCCAGGGAGCGCACGTGAGCCGCGTCACGGGCGTGGACGACCGAGCCGTATACGCCCAGCGCCGCGAACTCGCGCGCGGCGACCTGCTCGAGCAGCGCGCCGTCCGCCACGACGCCGGGACCGACCACCACCAGGACTTCGCTCATACAGCCGGACCTTACAGAAGGGGGTAATACGGTAGGCGGGTGCAGGTTGATCGTCTTCATTCATGGCCCACGAACGCCGACGAGGCGCGAGCCGTCCAGGACCGTCTCCGCGGCCGCGTCGAGCTGACCGGACCCGCCGACTTCCCGGTGGTGGCCGGCCTGGACGTGCACTACTACGGCGACGACGAGCTGAGCGCCGCCGTGGTGGTGCTCGACGGGGACACGCTGGAGCCGGTGGAGGAGGTGGTGACGCACGGGCGGGCGGCGTTCCCGTACGTGCCGGGCCTGTTCGCCTTCCGCGAGCTGCCCGCGCTCGTCGAGGCGCTCGAACGCCTCACCGTCACCCCTGACCTGCTGGTCTGCGACGGGTACGGCCTCGCCCACCCGCGCGGGTTCGGCCTGGCCTGCCACCTCGGCGTGCTGACCGGCCTGCCCGCGCTGGGCGTGGGCAAGACGCCGTTCGTCGGCGCGCACGAGACGCCCGGACCTGAACGCGGCGCCTGGACCCCGATCGTCCACGAGGGCGCCACGGTGGGCCGGGCGCTGCGCACCCAGCGCGACGTCAAACCGGTGTACGTCTCCCAGGGCCACCGCATCGCCCTGGACACCGCCACGGACCAGGTCCTGCGCCTGACGCCGCGCTACCGGCTGCCCGACCCGATCCGCCGTGCCGACCATCTGGCCAGGTCGTCCGCGTAAGGGCTCAGCGGCGCCAGGACCACGCCAGCAGCCACACGCTGAGGCCGAAGAGCGTCATGCCGACCGGCACGTGCGCGGCCATCGCGCCTGAGCCGCCGAGCATGGACTGGACGAACCCGAGCAGCAGCACCGCGAGGCTCACCGGCACCGGCCAGCCGGCACCGCGCCCGGGCCGCCACAGCAGCACGGCCGCGATGAGCTGCACCAACCCCAGACCGTGCACGGCGCCCGCCCCCAGCCCGTGCAGGCTCGCGTCTCCCCCGCTCATGAGCTGCCCGGCCGTGACGGCCTGAGCGAGCACCGACAACGTGTTGAGCACGGTGACGGCCTTGAAGGCGGTCATGTACGCACTCCCCTTGGCGACCTGGGTTACCACTGGATCCTCCTGCTGACCTCGGTGAAGGACTCCAGGATGGTCCGCGGTGCCCGGCGCGGCATCCGCCGCCCGTCGTCCTCCCGGCTACACCACCGGTCGTACGCGTGCCCCCGAACGAGCCGTTTCTGGAGGACCGTCACCCCGGCCGGTGCTCGCCCGAGGAGGCGAGCGGGGGCAGCACGGCCTGGGCGTCCGCGCCCCCGAACCACAGCCCGATCATGAACGACGCCGTGGCCTCCAGCAGCATCGCCCGCCCCAGTCCGCCGCCGTCCACGGGTGTGCAGCCGAGGTCGGTGACCAGTGTCCGCACGGCCTCGAGCGCCGCCGCGTCGTCACCGCACAGCGGCACGGCGAGCGGCCTGCCGTCGAACACCGGCGGCGTCATCCGCCACACGTCCACGTGGCACAGGTTGAACGCCTTCACCACGTGAGCGCCGGTGAGCTCGCCGATCAGGCCGGCGAACGGTCTCGTGGGGTCGTACTCGTCGGGGGCGGCGTTGGTGACGTCGATGACGGGCTTGCCGCGCAGCTCCGCGCCGCAGGCCCGCAGCACGCCGGCGAGTCCCTCCGCTCTGACCGCCGCCATCACCACGTCCCCGTACGCGGCGGCCTCCGCCCAGCTCCCGGCCCGCACGCCGGCCCGGCCCGCCCGCGCGTTCATCTTCCCGGCCTGGCCGGTGCTCCGGCCCAGGTCCCTGCCGCTGATCAGCACCTCGTGTCCCGCCCTGGCCCACTGCGTGCCCAGCGCGTCCGCCATGCCGCCGGCGCCGAGGATCCCGATACGCATGTCCGTCCTCCTGTGAAGGGGTTCTACCGTTGAGCACGACAGTAGAAATTCCGTCGCACACCGTTCGGTGCCTATCGGAGGGCCCCAGTGTTCCTCGCCGACTGCCAGGCCAGACTCGCCTTCGACCTGATCGCCAACACCTGGAACGCGGTCGTCATCTGGTCGCTGCGGCACGGCCCCCGCCGTCCCGGCCGGCTCCGCGAGGAGATCGGCGGCATCAGCACCAAGGTGCTCACCGAGACGCTGCGCCGCCTGGAGTTCAACGGCCTCGTGGTCCGGCACGCCTACGCCGAGGCGCCGCGCCGCGTCGAGTACGAGCTCACCGACCTGGGGCGCACCCTGCTCGGCCCGATCGGCGCCTTCGGGGAATGGGCCTTCGAGCACGCCGAGGACGTCATGGCCGCGCAGGACCGCGCGAATTAACCAAGAGAACACCAAGAGATATCGACTCAGCGTTACCAAACCACTACCCTGGGTAGCGAATTCCTTACCCTTACCCAGGAGGTTTCATGCGCATCACCCCCCGCAGGATCATCGTCGCCGCGATCGTCGCCGGCGGTCTGGCCCTGTTCGGCGCGCCGGCCGCACACGCCGTCGTCGACCCCGTCGTCTTCGGCACCTGTCTGGTCGGCGCCGCGACCGAGGCCACCACGATGCTCGACCTGGCCGGCGGCACGCCTGCCGAAGTGCCCCTGGTGCACTGCCTCGCGCCCTGACCACACCTCCGGCCCGGGCAACGGGCGGCTCGGCGAACGTCCGCCGCGCCGCCCGTCTCGTTCGTTCATCCGCACGTAGAACACCAGCCGCGAAAGCACCGAGCGAAAACATCAGCAGCAAAGATCAGCAAGGAGTCACGTTGAAGTTCCGAGTCCTGTTCGCCCTCGCCGCCATGGCCATGGCGGGCGCCTCCGCGCCACCTGACCTCCTCGACCTCCTCAACGGCGCGGGTGAGGCGCCGCTCGTCAATGCGACGACCTGGATCCAGCACGTCAATCTCCTCACGTCCTAGTGCGGCTCACGCAAATATCCACAGCCGGCTCGCCCGGGCAGCGACAGTCGGTGCTCGGGCGGGTGGGCTACGTGATGTTCCTCAGCCGATGGATCCAGGTCCCTCTCTACCTGGGACTGATCGTCGCGCAGTTCGTTTACGTGTGGCGCTTCATGGTGGAGCTGGTCCACCTGATCCATCTCGGGTTCGGGAGTTCGCCGGCGGAGACCACGATCATGCTGATCGTCCTGGGCCTCGTCGACGTCGTGATGATCTCCAATCTGCTCATCATGGTCATCGTCGGCGGCTACGAGACGTTCGTCTCCCGGCTGCGCATCGAGGGTCACCCCGACCAGCCTCAGTGGTTGTCCCACGTCAACGCCAACGTGCTCAAGGTCAAGCTGGCCATGGCGATCATCGGCATCTCGTCCATCCATCTCCTCCAGATCTTCATCAACGCGGCCAGACCGGCCATAACCGACAGGGAGCTCCTTTGGAAGACACTGATCCATCTGACCTTCGTGATCTCCGCGATCGCGCTGGCCCTGATCGACCGCATCATGGAGAACAACCGCCCGCACCAGGAGAGCACGAAGAGCGAGCGGCCCTCCGAGCGGCAGGGCGAACGGCAGGGCGAGCGGGTCGCCGCCTGACCCCTTCTCAGGGGTGTGCGCGGTGATCGGGGTCAAGCGCCTCGCGATCGTGGGCGCCGCGATGACGGCCGTGCTGGTTCCGTGGGCCGCCGGCTGCGGGCCGCTGCCCGCGGTGCACGCCAAGGGAAAGCCCCCGGCCCCGCTCATCGGGGACGTGATCATCTTCAACGACGAGATCGTGGAGCCCGTGTCGCTGCCGATCACCACCTGCGGCGGGGTCTTCTCGGTGCTCGCCAGGACACCGAGCCGTTGTGACGGCGCGTCGCGCGTCTCGGACGACGACGCGTGAGGTGCCGCGTGCCCGCCCGCGGGGGTGGGCGGGCACACCGGTCTCAGCCGTAGAGGGGTGGGCGGGCAGACGGGTCTCAGCCGTAGAGGTCCTCGAGCACCGCGGCCACCCCGTCCTCGTCGTTGGACGACGTCCGCCGTTCGATGGCCGCGAGCACCAGGTGATGCGCGTTGGCCATGGCGTACCCGGCACCCGCGTACGCGAGCACGGCCAGATCGTTGGGCATGTCCCCGAACGCCACCACCTCGCCCGCCGTCACACCCCGCTCCCCGCAGAGCCGGGCGAGGGTGCCGGCCTTCGTCACCCCCGGGGCGCTGATCTCCAGCAGGCCGGGCACGCCCGAATGGGTCACCTCGGCCAGGCCCTCGACCGTCGCGAGCACCGCGGTGACCATCTCGTCCGCCGTGTGCGCCGACGACAGCGCGAGCAGTTTGACGATGGGCTCGTCCTCGTCGAAGACGGAGCCGACCTCCCGGTAGTACGCCAGGTCGTGGCTGACCCGGCGGGTGTAGCCGCGCTCGGTCAGCACCGCCCTGCCGGTCTCGACGGCCAGCCCGACTCCCGGCAAGGCCGCGGCGAGGGCGCTCCCGACCTGCCTGGCGGCCACCCGGTCGAGCGGCGCGCTGGCGGTGATCTCATCGGTGGCCAGGTCGTAGACGATGGCGCCGTTGCTGCAGATCGCGGTGCCGGTGACGCCGGCCTGCTCGGCGATGTCACGCACGCCGCGCGGTGCCCGCGCGGTGACGAAGACGATCTCGGCTCCGGCCGCCTGAGCCGCCTGGAGCGCCTTTCTGGTACGGGGTGACACGGTGCCGTCGGAGGTGAGGAGGGTGCCGTCAAGGTCGGTGGCCACGATACGCGGGAGAGTGGAGGTGCTCACGGTGCCGATTATCCCGGTACGGCCTTATACGTCACCATCGGAGTACTCGCGTCCGCCTCCCCCACCGCCCGTCCGGACGATCTGGTCTCGTCCGCTTTCCGGTTCGCCACCGAGCCGGCCGCCTGTGTCGCGGCACCGTGAGCCCTCGCCACGCACTCCGTGCCGCCGGCCGTCGCTGATCGCGCTGCCCACGATCCGCGTCAGAGACGCAGTTCGGCTGGGAGCCGGGTGCCGGCGTTCATCAGCTCAAGGCCCAGGAGCCGGCCCGAGTCGTCGTAGTCGAGGACGACGTCCTCCGCGACGACCTGCCGTACGGCCTCTCCGGCCAAGATTTCATGCTTCATCGCGATATATGCGATATCGCGGTCTTCGTCCCACATGACGTACACCGTCTGCGCGCGTGCGCCGGACGGGACGGCGTCCCAGCTCAGCAGGCCCTCCCTGGCCTCGTGCGAGCCGGCCAGGGCGGCCCGCACCATCACCGTGGCCCGTTCCATCGCCTCCAGCGAGTCGAGGCCCGTGACCTTCCGCTCGTGCTCCCACCCGTCGAGCCCGTCGATGCGGTAGGGGCACGACCACTCCCCGGACGGCTCCTCATAGGGCACGCCCACCGTGACGACCACCTCACGCGGCGGATCGGTACGCAGCATCAGCACCCGGCGGGCGATCTCGTACATGCTGGTGATCTACCCAGGAGGCCACCGGTGGAAGACTGCTGGTTCAGCATGGGGCCTTCAGTCCCATATCGTCCAGTCCCATATCGTGTCGTCAGAGAAGCATTCCTGATGACGGCCTGCCAGGGTCGTGAGGGGGCCTGAGATGAACGACTCGTTCGGCACACGGCTTCGAGCCAGGCTCGACCGGTTCGGGCCGCTTTGTGTGGGCATCGATCCGAGCCCGGCCTTGCTGGACGCCTGGGGGCTCGACGACTCCCCCGCCGGCCTCGAACGTTTCAGCCGCACCGTGGTCGACACGGTGAGCGACGTGGCCGCCGTGGTCAAGCCGCAGTCGGCGTTCTTCGAGCGCTGGGGCAGCCGCGGCATCGCCGTGCTGGAACGCACCATCGCGGACCTGCGCGAGGCCGGGACGCTGGTACTGCTCGACGCCAAGCGCGGCGACATCGACAGCACGATGGCGGCCTATGCCGAGGCGTACCTCGACCGGGGCAGCCCGCTGGCCGTGGACGCCGTGACGCTGAGCCCGTACCTGGGGTTCGGGTCGCTGGTAGGGGCGATCACGTCGGCCGTGGCCAACGACGCGGGTGTGTTCGTGCTGGGCCGCACCTCCAACCCGGAGGCGGCGCCGCTGCAGCGGCTCGTGGCCGGCCAGGTGTTCGCCGGGGTCGCCGCGGCGAACGCGGGACACGCGCCGTTCGGGCCCGTCGGGGTGGTCATGGGCGCGACGCTGCCGGAGCTGGAGCACTCGCTGGACGACCTCAACGGGCCCATCCTGGCTCCCGGGCTGGGCGCGCAGGGCGCCTCTCCCGCCGACGTGGCCCGCGTCTTCTGGCCCGTACGCCATGCGGTCGTGCCCTCGGTCTCCCGGGCGGTCCTCGCCGATCCCAAGACCCTGCGCGCGCGTGTGCTCGACTATCGGGACGAGTGCGCCGCGCTCCTGGCGCCCGGGTTCGCCACGCGGACGTGAGCGCGCGGACGTGAGCGCGCGGACGTGAGCGCGCGGACGTGAGCGCGCGGACGTGAGCGCGCGGACGTGCGTGTCGGGCCACGCTGGAACGTGATCCGGTGGTGGATCATATGAGGTGAATGGTCCGGCACTACCCGGCCTTGCCCGTACGAGGCCGGGGTTTTTCTTGGCGGAGGCTCTCATGCGTTTCGAGACCGGAGTGACGATCGACGCGTCCGCCGAGCGGGTCTGGCGGACCATGACGGACGTGACGCGGTGGCCGGAGTTCACGCCGACCATGACGAGCCTGCGCCGGCTCGACGAGGGTCCGCTCGGGGCCGGCAGCCGCGTACGCATCAAGCAGCCCGGCATCCCCGCGCTGGACTGGGTCGTCACCGAGTTGCACCCCGGCACGTCCTTCGTCTGGGAGACGAGCACCGGCGGGGTGACGATCTCCGGCGGCCACGCTCTCACGCCGCGCGACGGGGGCGGCGTGTCCCTCGTGCTCTCCATCACCCAGACGGGTCTGCTGGCTCCCCTCCTCACCCTCCTGACCGGCCGGCGTACGCGCCGTTACGTCCGCATCGAGGCGGAGAGCCTCAAGCGGCGCTGCGAGGCGCCTCCGACCGACGAGTGACGCCTGCCGCGCCACCACCTACGCTCGGCCGCGGCCACCCGCGCCCTGCCGCACACCGCCCCGCCTCACCTCGCCTCCCCGATCCGTCCGGGGACACGTGGCGGGCGTCGTCGCGGTGCGGGTCAGCCCGTGGGGCCGGCGTCCGGGCGGGTGACGTCCTCGTCCTCGTCGAGTTCCGCCTCCACCGCGGGCACGTCCTGCTCGTCCGGTGGATCGGCCGGGATGGGACGGCGGGTCCTCGGGGAGCTGGAGCCGGACCGTTCGGCGACGATGTCGCTCTCGCCGTCGATCCCTCCCACCGTCTCCGGAAGTTCATCAGATCTCTTACTCATGCCCCTCACCTGCCCATTAACCCGGGTTGCTATCGTTCGGCGATGATCAACCGAGCTCTGCGCCCCACCGCGCGCGCGTCATCCTCGCCGGGCCGGACGACCGGGTGCTGTTGTTCCGGTTCGTGCCGCCGGACCCGTGGCCGAAGGAGCCCGCCTGGCATCTGCCCGGCGGTGGCATCGAGGTGGGCGAGACCCCGGCCGAGGCGGCGGCGCGGGAGACGCTGGAGGAGACCGGTCATGTGTTGAGCCCCGCGGCGCTGGGCGCGCCCGTGGCGGTGAACGAGGGCGCCTGGTCCAACCTGGGCCGCCACTTCTACACGGTGCACACCTACTTCTTCGCCCGCGTCCCGGTCGCGACCGTGGCCCCCACCGCGCTGGAGGACTACGAGGTGGAGGACTTCAGCCTCGGCAACCGATGGTGGAGCGCGGCGGAGCCGGCGGCGACGCAGGAGCGGGTCTTCCCGCCCGGCCTGGCGGCGCTGGTGCCCGCCCTACTGGCCGGCGAGCGCCTTGCCGCCCCGGTCCGACTCCACTGGTCACCCGACTGACCCGCGCCACCGTGGGCTGATGCCCTCAGTGAGACCGACCCGCCGCGAACTTGGCCGCTCAGCGAAACCGACCCCGCTGTGGGCTTGTTCGCTCAGGGAGACCGAGCCGCGCGAACCGCGAGATCAGTCGCTCAGGGAGTCCTCGATCTCGCGGCGGGTGGGCATCGAGGTGCTGGCGCCCTCGCGGCGTACCGACAGCGCCGCCGCCGCGGAGGCGAAGCGCAGGGCGCCGGCCACGGCGAGCCCCTCGGCGCGGGCCACGGCCAGCGCGCCCACGAACGTGTCGCCGGCCGCCGTCGTGTCCACCGCCCGTACCTTGACCGCCGGGACGCGCAGCCGCTCGCCGGCCCGGGACCCGTACAGCGCTCCTTCCGAACCCAGCGTGATCACGGCCTCCTCGACCCGTTCGAGCAGCGCGTCGAGGGCGGCGTCCGCACCGGTGACTCCGGTGATGGCGGCGGCCTCGTGTTCGTTCGGCACGATCATGGTGACCGCGTCGAGCAGCTCGTCCGGCAGGGGCTGGGCGGGCGCCGGGGTGAGGATGACCGGCACGGCGGAGACCTGGGCCGCCTGCGCCGCCGCCACGACCGCCGCCATGGGCAGTTCGAGTTGGAGCAGCAGCACCCGTGAGCCCGCGATCGTGGCCAGGTCGCCGCCGGAGGGGCCGGTGACGGTGCCGTTCGCGCCGGGGACGACGATGATCGAGTTGCCGCCGTCGTCGTCCACCACGATGTGGGCGATGCCGCTGGCGCCCGGCACCTGGCGCAGACCGCGCACGTCCACGCCGGCCTCCGACAGTGTGGCGCGCAGCTCCGCCCCGAACGTGTCATCCCCGACGGCCCCGAGGAACTCCACGTCCGCACCGGCCCGCGCGGCGGCGATGGCCTGGTTGGCGCCCTTGCCGCCGGGCACGGTGCGGAACCGGTGCCCGGTGACGGTCTCGCCGCGTTTGGGTGCCTCGGAGACGTATGCGACGAGGTCCATGTTGGCGCTGCCGAAAACCGAGATCATACTGCCATCATCTCCCGTGTCCGCCCGGCCAGCTCATCGAGGCTCACCCCGTCGAACCCGGTCAGGCTGCTGGCCAGGCTGTCACGCAGGCGCCAGGGGCCGGGCACGCCGCCGTTCAGCGCACCGGCCACAGAACCGGCCGTGGCTCCGGCGGAGTCGGTGTCCCAGCCGCCGGCGACCGCTCCGGCGATCGTCGCGGTGAAGTCGCCCCTTCCGTGGATCAGCGTGGCGGCGACGAGGGCGGCGTTGTTGATGGTGTGCACCCAGTGCAGGGCACCGTGGCGGTCGTGCAGGCGGTCGATCACCCGCTCGAAGTCCCGCTCGCCGGCGGCGTCCTCGGCGGCGAGTCGTACCGCCTCGTGCAGGCGCGAGCCGGCGGGGACCACGGACAGTCCCGCCCGTACGACCTCCTCCGCCGACGTGGCGACCAGCGAGGCGGCGCACATCGCGGCCGCGAACATCGCGCCGTAGATCCCGTTCGCGGTGTGCGTGAGGCGGGCGTCGCGCCAGGCGTGCTCCGCCGCCGTCGCGGGATCGCCCGGGTTGACCCAACCGTAGACGTCCGCCCTGATCAGGGCGCCGATCCACTCACGGAACGGGTTCCGGTACGTCGCCGTCCCCGGCGGCTCCACCCCGTCGAGCAGGTTGCGGTACGCCACCCGCTCCGCGGTGAACGTCCGGCCCGCGGGCAGTTCGTCCAGCCACAGTTTGGCCACGTCGTCGGTGGTGAAGGCGCGGCCGTGCCGCTCCAGGACCGACAGGGCCAGCAGCGGGTAGTTGAGGTCGTCGTCCTCGGGGATGCCGTCGACGTTCTCGGCCAGCGAGTTGACGGCGCTGCGGCGGTTCCATGGCCAGCGGCGCGCGATGTCGTCAGGGAGGCCGTTCGCGGTGAACCAGCCGCGGATCGGCCAGTTGCCGGTGGCCTCGGCGATCTGCCTGATGCCCGCGCGCGGGATCTTCTCGACGGGCTTGCCCAGCAC
>NZ_JADOGI010000315.1 GCF_015645445.1 Nonomuraea cypriaca
AACCCCGCCTGACGACAGAGATCGTGGAGAGCCCGTTGCCGAGAGATCGGCACGGCGGGTTCGGCGAGCGGCCTGGGGAAACGGACCGAGAGCAATCCCGGCACCGCGCCCCAGGCCGACTCAACAAGTGCAGCCCTTGCACCCCCATCTCCTTGAGCGCGTCGGCCCACTTGGCCTCACGCCGGAAGTTGCTCCCCCGGAGGAACGCCCCGCGCTTGCCGAGAAACACGAAGGAGTCTTCGGCCTCATCGACATACTTCGCCAGGTGTTCGGCGAAAATCGGGATGATCACTGAGGGGATGCTGACGGTCCGCCGGCCAGCCTTCGACTTGAGCGGCCCCAGGCGCATCTCCCCGTTGTCGAGTTCGAGGAGCTGTTCCCGTACGTGGATGGTGCGGGCTTGGAGGTCGATGCTGGATCGCCGTAGTGCCGTCACCTCACCCCACCGCAGACTGGCGAAGGTGGTCAGCAGAATCATGGCCCTGAAGCGGCGGTCGGCCATCCGGTCGGCCAGTTCGAAGACCTGGGCCACGTTGAGCACCGGGCGTTCCGGAGTGTGCTCATTGCCCGCGCCCTTGATCCGGCACGGGTTGCGGCTGATCATCTTGTCCTCCTCAACCGCCGTCATCAGGACGGCGCGGAGCAGGCGGTATGCCTTCGCCGCAGTGGAGACGGAGACCCCACGGTCGAGAAGTCCGGCACGCCACGCACGGACTGTCTTCGCCGTCAGCTTGCCGACGGGCACCTTCCCCAGCGTCGGGACGATGTGACGCTCCAGCAGCCATGTGTACAGCTCCAGAGTCTTCGGCCGAAGCCCCGGACGCTCCTTGATCCAGTCACGCGCGTAGACGGCCAACTCGACCTTGCCTCGCTCGGGGTCGGTCCATTCCCCCGAGATCATCTGAGCCTCGATGAGCGTCAGAGCCCGATCGGCGTCCGTCCTGGTGCCGTAGGTCGTCGTACCTGTGTGGATCACGCCGTCCGGGCCGGGATAGCGAATCTGGAAGCGTCCAGAGGGGAGCTTGCGGATATTGCCGAAACGCCGGTGACCATCCTTGTTGGCCATCAGGCAGCCCTCCCCGTGACGTTGCTGCGCGTGAGTGGTGTGACGGTGCCCGCGACGACGAAGGCGATCAGGGCCGATTCGCGGATGCGGACGTGTCGGCCGACCTTCACGAACTCGATGCGTCGCTCGGAGATCAGGCGACGGACGAAGCGAACCGAGGTGTGCAGCAGCTCGGCCGCTTCATCGACGGTCAGTAGCTGGTCCATGCGTCTACCTCCCTTCACGCTGCCTGCGGAGTTGCCGAAAGATCTTGTCCGTCTGCTCTGGCCTGGAGTTCGGCCATGTGAGCGCGCCAGCGTTGCCGCTCGCGTACGGATCGAAGGAGCCGGACGGCAAGAGGAGCGACGTTGGCATCACCGGCCGGGATAGGCCGCCAGACGTAGCGGTGCGGGTCCACGGGCTCGTCGGTCTTGCCGAGAGCTTCCAGGACCCAGGTACGCCGGTCCTGCTTGTGCTCGGCCAGGGTCTTGTTCGACCACTTACGGGAGACCAGGACGCGGCGGCCTGCGTAGCCGAGGTGTTCGGGCTTGTGGGCTTTGGAGCGGCAGCGGCCGGGAGCCATTCCGGCTTTGGCGCCCTTGGGCTGGATGCCGTAGCGGAGCCAGTTCGGGCAGGTGGGCGAGCAGGGTTCATGGCGCAGGGCATCGACGAAGCGGGCCGCGTGCTCTTGCTGGGCCTGGCCGCCGTCGAGTGCTTCGCCGAGGCTCTTGGTGAGGTACTTGGACAGGTAGCGGATGCACTGGTCGGCGTCCTTGGTGCCCGCGAGCACGCCTTTGACGTCCACCTGCTCACCGAAGCGGATCACATGCAGTGGTTCGGCGTCCTCGTCGGCGTCCAGTTCGTCGAGGGCTTCGTCCCAGGTTGGTAGGACTTCTCCGGTGTTGGGGTCGAGGTAGCCGGTCTCTTCTTGCCAGATGGGCAGGTGCTCGCCCTCGAAGATCGCCTGATCGACGGAGGGCCACCACACCTGGTGGTAGGTGGCCGCCGCGATCTGCTTGATCTCCGCTCGTGGGAGCGTTCCACGGATGGCCATGTGCAGGTGCGGGGCGAGCCGCTTCTGAGGCTCCACGGTTGCGAAGTACTGCACGTCGAAGCCAGCCACACGGCGAAGGTTCTGCACGAACCGATCCACGAGCTTGGAGAAGTGCAGCGCGTCCCGGGCAGCGCGCGCGTAGTCGTAGGTGTCGGGATCGACCGGTACGCCGTCGCGGACCTTGCCGTACGAGGGCAGGGTGAGCGTGACGAACAGCGAGGGCCGGTAGATCTTACCGTCCGGGGCCTGGAAGGTCCGGCCAAGCGTGGTGTGGGCCATCTTGCGCTTGGGCAGGTCTGGTGCGTCCTGTCGCCGTTTGGTCGAGCGGGAGCGCTTGGATGCTGTCCGGCTGAGGACGTTGCCGCGCATACCTGCCGCGTTGATCTCCTCGTCCAGGCCCTCGATGACCGCGTCCAAGTCGGTCGTGTCGTCACCGATCTGTTCGGCCTCGTCGCGCTGGGCTTGGACGTCGGCGCGGAATTCGACCAGCCAGCGCTGTTCCTCGTTCGGGTCGTCCGGCGTGATGGTCGGTTCCTCGTCGAGGTGCCAGCCTTCCCGGCATTGCGCCTTGCGCAGTTGCTTGTTGCGCTTGGCACACGGTGGGC
This sequence comes from Nonomuraea cypriaca, assembly GCF_015645445.1. Classification (GTDB taxonomy): domain Bacteria; phylum Actinomycetota; class Actinomycetes; order Streptosporangiales; family Streptosporangiaceae; genus Nonomuraea; species Nonomuraea cypriaca. Next base: position 2,705 of record NZ_JADOGI010000315.1, read on the forward strand.
ACTTGCTGTCCATCGGCGAACCGCACGGGACGTCGATGGTCTCCCACTGGCCGGTGTGGGTGTCGAGCCGCTTGAGCGGGACGGGCCGGATGCAGACGCCGTTCAGCTTGGCGACCTCTTCGACGACGTCGCGGGCCAGGGGCATCGCCAGTCGTACCGCTCGGGGTAGGGCGCGGTCGTGCGCATGGGTCATAGGGACCTCCCTTCGTCGGTGTCGGTGAGGATGAGCGCGGTCTGGCCGCACTCGCGGCATTCGACCTGGGCGCGGATCGGGTCGAGCCGGAGGGCGTTGAGCGTGCCGCAGGAGGCGCAGCGCAGCCCGTCCAGGATGTGAGCGAGCTTCATGCGGCCTCCCCGAACTGGGCGACCATGGCGCGAATGTCGGTGTCGGAGACGTAGGCGGCGCGGACCCGGATCGGTTCGGGTGAGGTCTCCAGGCGCATGTAGGCGACGCCGGCCCCTTGCTCGGGGATGGGTGAGATGTGGTCGGCGAGTGCACCCCTGTCGCGTGCGCCGTCACCGAGGACCATGTCCACTTGTTCGGATTCGTCGAGCCGTAGGGCGATCTTGTCGGGGAACAGGTTGCGGATGTTCATGACCTCCTTGCGCGGGTCTTGGAGAGCCGCCATCACGCCGACGCCGACCGAGCGGCCTTGGGTGGCGAGCGTGGCCAGGGCAGCGGAGATGCGCTGCCGCAGTTGCTTGTCGGGCTGGTAGGCGGTCAGGAACGCGACCTCATCGACGAGGACCAGGACGAACGGGTCCTCAACGGTGGGGACGTGGGAGCGCTGGAGTCCGGCAAAGCGGGCCGCGCGCTTCTGCATGACGCTGACCGCTTCGTCGAGGAGATCGGCGCAGTCTGCGGGATCGGCGGCGTAGCGGCCTTGGAACAGCTCGCGCCCGAAGGACAGTTCCATCAGCTTGGGGTCCAGCGCCCAGACTTGGGCCTGGCCCACCCGGATGGCGGGGAGCAAGCCGCGGATTGTGTCCCACAGGAACGACCCCTTGCCCGCCCCGGTCGCGCCCGCGATCAGGACGTGGGTTCCGTGCACCTTGAGCTTGAGCGGTCGGCCGTCCTCCTGCTTGCCGATCTCGACCGGTCCCACACTTGGCTCGTCAGGGACAGGTAGCGCGGGGATCGGCGTGGCCAGCGGATCACGGCGGGGGAAGATGAGCTGCAACCGTCCGCCTTTGATCAGCGCGACCCGGCAGGACGTAGCGCCGAAGCCGTGTGCGAGGTTGTCGATGCGGTCGGACCTGTCCTTGACCGCCTGGCCGCGCAGCATGCGCACGGTGATGCGGTCGGCCCAGCCGTCGCACTGGACGCGGACGAGCCAGGGCAGGTAGGCGCGTCCGTAGACGCGTTTGCCGAGGCCGGAGACGTCCATGACGGACTGCCAGTGACGGCGGTAGACCGACATGAGCCGCCACCAGGCCAGCAGTCGCCAGCCGACGAGATGGGCGAAGGACGGCCGGTCGATGAAGGCCCAGGAGACCAGGCTCAGCGCGACGATCCCGAACAGGGACGCCGCCAGCGGCCAGCCGTACTGGTACCAGGTGCAGACGAGGGCAGTGGGTACGGCCGTCGCCACTGGGTGCCGCCAGATCGTCCGGACCAGGGCGACGAGGAAGCGGTAGAGGTAGATGGCCAGGGTGATGATGGCGGGCGTGCGGACGACGGCCGGTTGGAAGACGATGGCGGTGTCCGGGGTGGTGGTGACCAGGTTGCGTGCCTCGTCACCGGGGAGCCTTTTGAACATTAGGCTGAAGTCCTCTCGTGATTCGCGTCAGGGGAGATGAGGGGCCGCCGGAAGGACCAGTTCCAGCGGCCCCGCTTGTTTGTCAAGCCGCCGGGTCGGCTGCGTCCTGGGCCGACTGTTCGGCGTGCAGGCACTCGCAGTCGGCCAGGTAGCGGGCGGCGGCGTTGAAGATGTGGCGGGCGAGGTCCAGGTCGGCGTCGGTGACCGGCCCGGCCCCGGTGGTGGAGATGTGCACGTCGGCCTCCGATGAGCGGAACTCCAGGTATGGGCGAGGGTTGCTGAGCAACATCCCGGCACTGACCTTCAGGCGCGGCGTGTGGAAGGAGACCCCCACATACGGCGTGGAGTCGGGCTTCATGGACAAGGTGACGTAGGTGTAGGGACGGTGCTCGCTCATGCAGCGGCCTCCTTGCTGTTGTTGGTGGACTTGACGTTGGTGCGGGGCGCGAGCATCTGCCGCGCCTTGATCGAGTAGGCGAGCCGCCCGGAGCCGTTGACGTACGGGGTGACGGTCAGCCCGTCGAACTCGACCGGCGTGAACGGCAGCCCCGCCACGGGAGCCGGGGCGACCGGCTGTGTAGGGCTGAGGATCTTTACCGCCACGGTCTTCTGAGCCGCCTTGAGCGACGGGTCGGCGTCCATGACCGGGATCTGCCAGACGAGTTCGCCCGTCTGCTTGTCCCGCGCCTGAACGAACCTGCCGTTCGTGGAGGCCTCGAAGTCCTTGACCGGCTCGACCTCCCCGACGGTGTAGCAGCCGTGCGGGAAGACCTGGGCGAACGTCACGGGGATGGGTCCCTGCATTGCCATGTTGGATCTCTTCTCTTCTTGAGCGGTCAGCCATCTTGACTGACCAAGTTGTAAGCCCATTAAGCACGAAGCCCACTTGGCCAGTCAAGTGGACCAAGCGGGCTTCGCGAAGAAGTTGGAACTCCGGCTACCGAATTGGGTAGGCATCCTCCAATTCGTGCCGGTCACCAGGCAGAACAGACTCCACCACCACCCACGGCTTGCCCGTGGCATCGCACGCGACCGCGTAGACGACGAGCAGCGCAGCCGAGCTCTTGACCCCCAGGAGCGAGCACTCTTCCTTGGTCGGATTGCGCGCGGTGACGTGCTCAATGATGTGATCCAGCGAAGCGCCGGCCACGTTCTCCACGTAGCGTCGCACGCCCTGCTTCAACTCCTCCGACTCGGCCAGCGCCGTACCTTGCGCCGCCTCAACCGGCAGCCAGGTGGAAGAGATCTCGGTCGGCTCGTTGTCGTGCTCGGTAAGCGAGCGCCGCAGCATGACCGGCGCCTTCGGTTTGAGCCCGAGATAGGACGCGATCCGGTTGGGTGCCTCGGCCTCTCCGGTCACCAGCAAGCGGCTGGAGACCTGGGCTTCCTTGCGGTCGAGGAGTTCGCGTCCGGCGCGCGCCTGCTGACTGGTCGGGATGGCCGGGCGCCCGCGTACGAACCGGCCCTTGCCCTGGTGGGTGACGATCCAGCCCTGATCGCGCAGTACACCGAGGGCCTTGACGACGGTCGGGCGCGCCATCGCGAATTCGGCCATGAGCTGGTGTTCACTGGGCAGCGGGGAGCCGGGCGGATACTCGCCCGAGTCGATGCGCCGCTCAAGTTCCGCGATCAGTTGCGCGTACTTCGGGGGCGTGTACTCAAATGACATCAGGGCTCCACATTCAACATGCCTGTCTAGCCAAGCAGGCTATCAGCGCATGCTGCTTAAGCAACCCCTTCTAGCGACACATGGGCGTACCCCAAAACGACGACGGCGCGGCCCCCACATCCAGGGAACCGCGCCGTCAAGCGCCACCTACACCGTCTGGCCTTCCAGCAAGGTCGCCCAGACCTCGGCAGCCTTGCTGTACGACCACCGGTGAGTCTCGTAGATCGTCTCTTCGCCGTCACCGTCGTATTCCGTCCGGCGGATGTACGACTGACCACCCAGGCGACGCAGCTCGTACACAGTTGACCGGCAGTGGCACGACCAGGCCACTACCCGGGCACGGTCCTCAGCCTTCGGCGGCTTGCGCCAGACCAACTGCATGTGCCCCTCCTGAACCTCGCTGATGTGTGGACTGAGGCAGCCCGTGATGATCTCCACTACGTGGCCCGCTTTCTGCCGACTCCGGAACACTCGAAGCAGGTCACCTGCACAAGCTCGACCGCCGTTCCGTCAAGACGGCGCAGCGCCTCGGCACGGCTCCTGCGCACCCAACGCCATCCCGTGGCCCGGCAGGCCCGGCACCTCTCACTTGTCGGTTGATCGCTCCGAGTCATGGGACAAGGGTCTTCACCTGCGGCAAGGCAACCCATCCCGAGCCGGAATCCTCGGACGGGATCAGCAATATCCCTTGACGGGATAACTCCGAACCGTGAGCGTTGAGTTACCGGCAGTCCAAGGACACAAGGGGAAACGGCACATGCCCGCAGACGGGGCCGAACCGGTCGTCATACCGGCCGACCTGTGGCAACGCCCCGACATGCACACCGCCCTCACACATCGCGACATCGGCCACCTCTTCCGACTCGTCCGCCAGTACGCAGGCATCAGCCAAACCCGCATCGGCGTCGCCGTGGGCTTCAGCCAGGGCAAAGTCAGCGAGTATATGCAAGGCAAGGCCCAAGTCACCGCACTCGACGTCTTCGAGCGCATCGCCGACGGTCTGCACATGCCCGACCCCGCCCGCATCACCCTCGGCCTCGCCCCGCGGATTCTCACCGGCGTCCCACACCCGCCCACACCCATCCCGCCACGGGATGGAACACCAGCAAGCAGCCTTCTTAGCGTGGAACAAGTAGTCATCGGCTCGCGCCAGCCCGACGACACTTGCGACGTTGACATGCTGACGCTGGCCTGGATCGTGGGAAGGCTAGATGGCCACATGGACCGCCGAACAATGCTGCTCATCGCAGCCGGACTGACCGCCGAAAGCGCCGCCTCCATCGCCAACCCATGGGAGCGCCTCACCCTGGCCCTCTCTGGAACTCGCGCCGATCAAGAGGACACGGTCGAACGCCTCGAAGCCCGCACCATCGGCTTCCACCGCCTCGAAGAGACCATGCCCGCCCGCAGTCTCTACCAGGGCCTCACCGCCCACCTCAACGAACTGAGCACCCTGCTACAGGCGGGACTCACCGACCGCCTACGCCGCCGGCTAGCCGCCACCACCGGCGAGGCCGCCGTCCTGGCCTCGTGGATTGCCTGGGAGATCAAGCAGCCGGGGCAGTCCGCCGCGTTCGACCGCATCGCCACGTTGGCGGCGGAGGAGAGCGGACACCCGATCATCCAAGCCTGCGCCTATGGCTACCGTTCGTACGCTACGCGTGGCGCCCCTGCCGTGCAGAACATCCGCCTGGCCCAGCAGTACCTACCGGCCCAGGGTGATAACGCCACCCGCGCTTGGCTGCTGGCCCGCGAAGCCGAAGAACTCGCCAACCTCGGTGACCGCCAGGCCCTCATCCGCCTGGAAGAGGCGAGGGACGCGTACGGCGAAGCGCGCCCGCAGCGTGAACGAGCCTGGACCCGCTTCCTGGACTCCGGCCGGATGGCCGCCTACCGGCTCTCGACCTACGTCAACCTCGGCGACGAACACCGCGTCATCGACGAAGGCCAAGCCGCCCTCAACGCCCTTTCGCACGAGACCGACCACAAGAAGATAGCCGCCGTCCACGCCGACATCGCCGCCGCCCAACTCCGCATCGGCGACCTTAACGAAGGCATCACCAGCGGACGGCCAGCCCTGGAAACCGCCCAGCGCACCGAATCCCGCCGGGCCTTCCAACAACTCGCCGGAGTAGAGAACGCCCTCACCGGCAAGCGCGATGCCTCAGCCCGCGAACTCCTGGCAGCCATCAACTCGGCACACCGAAGCCTGAGCCAACCGTCTGCCTGATCAGCTCAGAGACGCAGTCGCGCGCTGCCGAATTGTTCTTGTAGGTATCAAGGCGGCGGCGCGGCGCGCCGCCGCACCCCGGCCCTCCGCCCGCCCGCCGTCCGGGCGTGCGGCCTGGGGGCCGGTCCCGGACGGCGGCGGGGCACCGGGCCGGCCGCCGCACGCCTGCCGCGCCGTACTGACCGAACGCTCCGGCCGGGGTTGCCGCGCCGCCGCACAACTGCAGCCCTCACGATCGCCACGGCGTGGCTGGCCGCCTTATGTGCTTGGGGGCGATCGACGATCCAGGGTTCGTTCCTCACCCTGGCTCACCGAGCAACGTGGCTGATCACGGAACTTGACCCCTGGATCGTCGCATTGCAGGGTGGCGAGCTGTGGGCAGGAGACGTTACGTCGCCAGAGGCGTTCCCGGCGGCTATCGGATCTGGGACAACAAGGCGCGCTGCTGGTGGGGCGACCTCTGCGAGTTATGCCCTGATGATCTGCTCGACGAGTTGAACGGCGCGCGACTACGACAACATCACAGCTCTGCTCAAGTGTTATAGAGCCATGAAGCGGTAGGCGGCGTTCCCCCGTACTGCCAGATGGCCGACGGCGGCTGAAAGATCAGGATCGAGCAGGGCGGCCTGCGCGCGTGAGGCTGCTGCTGTAAGCGAGTGTGCTCAAGTATGTTCGCGCCATGGAGATCGCTGAGCTCGCAGATTTGATCTGGCTCTTCGAGGACGAGCCGCAAGGCGAGGACGAGGACGTTCCCTGGCCACTCGGCCTTCAGTCATTCCATCTCACCCGAGGTGTGATATCGGTCCTCTTCTCTATCCACCCGTCGGCGGGTGAGGCGTATATCAGCGTCTACGCGGACGGGGAGGAGATCACGTACATCAGGCCACGGCATCTCGGGAGGCTGTCCGTTGAGCGCGAGCGGTCCGGCTACGAAGGACTGAAGCTGTGGTTCCGGGAGGACTACAAGGAGCCGGTTGTGCTCCAGACCAAGCCCACGATCCGGCTCTCATGGGACGTGAAGCCCCTCGGCGACTGGTAGCCATCGACGCAGGTGGTGGGCTGATCGTGGTGTAAAATTGACTGCCGATCCAGTGGGAGCCACCTTGGGAGCCACCCGAGCAGACGATCGTAGTACCTGCCGTCCCAAGGCGTTCCGTCGCCGACCATGCGGCCTCGCTACGATCCGCGGATGTGCCGGCGTACTAGGCCGATCAGCCCTATCTGGATGACAAGTAGCACCAGCGCGATCACTCCCGATGCGGCGGTCATCTCTTCCTCTGAAAGCCCGCCAACACATTCCGTTATGTTGCCGCCCTCATATAAAGAGGCGCAGTCGCGTCCAAGGATCATGGCAACGATGAACCAGTTCGCAAGCAGAAGGGGGACCGCGCCCAGGACAAGGAGCAGTGCGATGTGGTTCACCCTCCCACTTGCCGGGTTCACCTTTGCCGGAACAGGTTCGAGACGCCCGCCTGTATCGGAATCACGACTCACTCCGAACACATAAGCATAGGCAAGCGATCACGACAAGGTCGGTACGGTGCACCTCCAATCCGGCCCGCCCTCCTCGCTGTCGAGTTTCCCGGTCGAATCCGCCGAGCCGAGAGCGCCTGCGGCGCCGCTTCGCGATCAACTTCGTTGACCCTCGACACGGCGGCCTCGCCCTGGGTCAGCAGCTACGAGGAAGATGGGGGAGGGGCAGGGG
>NZ_JADOGI010000316.1 GCF_015645445.1 Nonomuraea cypriaca
CCCACCCAACCACCCCACCCGGGAACCCACGGCATCGTCCGATGAGGAGCCCACGGGGAGCAACGCGGCGTCCGATCACACGATCGGGGGAAATTAGTGCACATCGTCTACCCGGCGGTCATCTCCGCGCTGTTGTTCTCCATCGGCGTCTACGGCGTGCTGGCCCGGCGCAACACGATCCTCGTGCTGATGTCGGTCGAGCTGATGCTCAACGCCGTCAACCTCAACCTGGTCGCGTTCGACGTGTGGCTGGGCGACCGCCTGCACAGCGGCCAGGTGCTCACCCTCTTCGTCATCGTCATCGCAGCCGCCGAAGTGGGCCTGGGCCTCGCGATCGTGCTCGCCCTCTACCGCAACCGCCGCACCGTCGACCTCGACCACCTCCGCGACCTCGCCGAGCCTGCCGACGAAGCCCCAGGCAAGCCCACGACGCCCCGCACCACGCACGACCAGCCCGCCGCCTCGCCCGCCCCAACGCCACCGGTACGAAGCCAGAAGACCGCCCCAGGCGCCCGATCCGCACCCCCTACGACGGCTCTGAGGGACACTCCCGGACCGGGCCCTGATCAGAGCGATGAGCCCGATCAGGTAGCGGTCGAGGACGGCCAGAGCGGCGAGCGGCCCGTCAAGCGAGGTGGCACGCGATGACGACCTTCCCGTTGCTGGCCGTGCTCCTGCCCTTCGCCGCCGCCGTGGCGGCCCTGCTGCTCTCACGCTGGCCACACCGGCGCCCCACCACGCCCCACCCTGCGGGCACCACGACACAGCACGGAAGCGCCGCGCCCCACACAAGTACGGCAGCAGGCGAACGGGCGAACACAAGAGCGGCCTGGACGGCGATCCTCCCCACCACCGCCTCAGCAGTGCTGGCGATCTGGCTGGCCTCGGGACCGGGCCTCGCCTTCCTCAACGGCACAACGCCATCGGCACCCACAGGCCAGACCTACGGAACGATCGTCACCGGCGGCATCCCGATCTCCCTCACCCTCCAGGCCGACGGCCTGTCCGGCATCCTCGGAGTCCTGGTCACCATCGTGGCCCTCGCCGTACAGGTCTATTCGGTCGGATACCTCAAAGACGACCCGCGCTATCCCTCCTACAGCGCGTTCATCAGCCTGTTCACCAGCGCGATGCTCCTGGTGATCTACGCCGACGACCTCCTGGTCCTCTACGTGGGCTGGGAGATCATGGGCCTCTGCTCATACCTCCTCATCGGCCACTGGTGGGAGGACCGCGGCAATTCGCGCGCGGCGATCAAGGCGTTCCTCGTCACCCGCCTCGGCGACGTCGGTTTCCTGTTCGGCATCTTCGTGCTCGGAATGGGGGCGGGCACCTTCCGGATCAGCGGCGTGCTGGAGCGGGTGCCGGAAATGTCCACAGGCATCCTGGTGACCGCGACCATGCTGTTGCTGGCCGGCGTGGCGGGCAAGAGCGCCCAGGTCCCGCTGCACACCTGGCTCCCCGACGCCATGGCGGGCCCGACCCCGATCAGCGCCCTGATCCACGCAGCCACCATGGTCGCCGCCGGGATCTTCATCGTGGCCCGGCTCTTCCCCGCGTTCCTCGCGGCCCGGCCCACGCTCGACGTGCTGGCCGTGATCGCCGCGCTGGGCATGCTGGGCGCCGCGCTGGCCGCGCTGGCCCAGGACGACCTGAAACGGGTGCTCGCCTACTCCACCGTCAGCCAACTCGCCTACATGGCGGGCGGCCTGGCCGCGGGCTCGGACACGTCGGCCATCTTCCACCTGCTGACGCACGGCGCGTTCAAGGCGCTGCTGTTCCTCTGCGCGGGTGTGGTGATCCACCACGTCGGGTCCAACCTGATGACCGAGATGGGCGGGATGCGGCGCGAGCTGCCGGTCACGTTCGTCGCGATGACGGTGGGTTTCGCCGCTCTCATGGGGCTCCCACCGGCCAGCGGCTTCTTCAGCAAGGACAGCCTCCTGCTGGCCATGGACGACGCCCTGTCGACCGGCGGCCTGACGGACGCGGCCGCCCTCCTCCTGTACGGCTGCGCGCTCGCGACCGTCGCCGTCACCGGCGCGTACGCGACCAGAGCCTGGCTGCGAACCTTCTTCGGCCAGTCGAGGGCGGTAGCGCTCCCGGAGCCCGAGCCCGGCACGGCCCACGTCGTCGACGTCACCGAGGCCCCCAGGACGATGCTCGTGCCCGTCGTCCTCCTCGCCGTCCCCGCCCTGCTGCTGGGCTTCGCGGTGGAGCCGCACCTGGACCTCGGCGTCGCGGCCATCAGCGTCGTGCTCGCCCTGCTGGGCGCGGGGGTGGTGTACGCGTTCTGGCGCGTCGACCCCGTCGCCGACCCGGCCCGGCTGCTTGGCCCGTTCCGGATGCCGTGCGAGCAGGCGTTCTACGTGGACGGTTTGTACGCCGCGCTGTTCGTACGCCCCGTCCTGGCGCTGGCCCGGCTCGTCGTCAGGACGGACGATGTGGTCGTCGACGGGGCGGTACGCGGTTCGGGGAGGTCGGCGCGCGGTTTGTCCGGAGTGCTGCGACTGGCCCAGAACGGCAACGTTCAGCTGTATGTGAGCGGCGTGCTGGCCGGTGTCCTGTTGATCGCGGTGGGAGCGGTGGTGTTCACATGATCGACCGTCGTACCCCAGGAGGCGCTGCGGCGCGAACACCGCGGCCCAGGGCGGGGGTGTCCGCACGATGAGCTGGCTCGTGGTCGCACTCCTGGCCGTACCGCTGCTCGGTGCCCTCGCCCTCCTGATCGCCCCGGCCGCCCTCCGCCCGGTTCTGCGGACGTACGGGATGATCCTCTCTGGCGTCACGCTGGCGCTGGCCGCGGTGCTGGTGGTGACGTTCGACCACGGTCAGGCCGCGCGCCCGCAATTCGAGATCGACTGGCCGTGGATCCCCGGCCTGGGCCTGCGCTTCCATCTGGGCGTCGACGGGATCTCGTTGCCGCTGGTCGCGCTGACGGCGCTGCTGACGTTCCTGTGCTTCGTCTACCTGTGCTGGGGCGAACGGCGGGCTCATGGGCAGTTCACGAGACCGAGAGCGCTCGTCTTCACGCTGCTCGTGCTCGAAGTGGGCATGATCGGCACGTTCCTCGCCCTCGACCTGCTGCTCTTCTTCGTCTTCTTCGAGATCGTCCTCATCCCGATGTATTTCCTGATCGGCATCTGGGGCGGCGAAGGACGCAGGGCGGCGTCGATCAAGTTCATCCTCTACACGCTGCTCGGCTCCGTGGTGATGCTCCTCGGCCTGCTGCTCATCTGGGCGCAGACCGGCACGCTCGACATCGAGGCGCTGAGCGCGTCCCACGGCGCCGGGATGTCCAGATCCGTGCAGATCCTGGCGTTCGTGGCGATCGGCATTGGATTGGCCGTCAAGACCCCCATGTGGCCCCTGCACACCTGGTTGCCGGACGCCCACACGGAGGCGCCCACCGTGGGCTCGGTGCTGCTGGCCGGGGTGCTGCTGAAGATGGGCACGTACGGCTTCGCCAGGATCGCCATCCCCGTCCTCCCGGAAGGCGCGACCGCGGTGGCCCCGTGGCTGGGCGCGTTCGCGGTGGTCGGCATCGTGTACGGCGCCCTGGCCTGCCTCGCCCAGCGCGACCTGAAACGGATGATCGCCTACTCCTCGGTCGGCCACATGGGCTTCGTCCTGCTCGGCTTCGCCACCCTCACCCCGGTCGGCATCAACGGCGCGCTCTTCGCGAACATCGCCCACGGCCTCATCACCGGCCTGCTGTTCTTCCTGGCCGGCGCCTTGAAGGAGCGGCACCACACGGCGGACATGCCGTCGCTGGGCGGCGGCCTGCTGGCCACGACGCCGCGGCTGGGATCGATGCTCACGTTCGCGGCGATCGCGTCGCTCGGGCTGCCCGGACTGGCCGGGTTCTGGGGCGAGATGCTGGCGCTGCTCGGGGCGTTCCAACCGGCGAACGGCCTGCCGCGCGCGCTTTTCCTCACGTACATGGTGATCGGCGGCCTGGGCGCGGTGCTGACGGCCGGCTACTTCGTGGTCATGCTGTCCCGCGTCACCCACGGCCGCCCCCGCCAGAGGCAGGCGCCGGACGAGCATCCCGACCAGACAGCGACGCCGGACGAGCATCCCGGCCAAAGGCAGGCGCCGGACGAGAGTCCCCGCCATACGGCGACACCGGACGAGCGCCCGGTCGTACCCCTCGCTTCACCAGAGACGCGCTCGGCGACGGCCACCCTCGAACCAGCCCTGGCGACTGAAGACATCAGACGCTACGAACTGCTGGCGTGGACGCCGCTGGTCGTGCTGATCCTGCTCTTCGGCCTCTGGCCGGGGCTCCTGCTCTCGCTCACCACACCGGCCGCGCAGACCCTGCTGGGAGCCCTCACATGATCCAGCAGATCGACTACTTCGTGATCGCACCCCCGCTGGTGCTGGCCCTGGTGGCCGGCCTGGTGGTGCTGCTCGACGCGTTCCTCCCCGCGCGCCCGCGGACGAAGACCACGCTGGCACTCGTCACGCTGGCGGGGATCCTGGTCTCGCTGGGGTTCGTCGCCGCCCAGGCGATCAGGGGCGGGCCGCCGCAGTCGACCTTCTGCGTGCCGCCCCACCTCGCCGCCCAGCAGCTCTGCTCCTTCGTCGTGGACGGATTCACGCTGGTCTTCGCAGGTCTGGTGCTCGTGGCGGCCCTGGTGGTCGTCCTGATGTCGATGACCGAGCTCGCGGGCGGCGGCATCCCGGTGGGTGAGTGGTACTTCCTCCTGCTCTGCACCCTCATCGGCGCGATCACCCTTCCCGCCTCCCGCGACCTGATCATGCTCGTGGTGGCGCTCGAGCTGGTCTCGCTGCCGGTGTTCGCCCTCACCGCGATGAAACGGTACGACGGCCGCTCGTCGGAAGCCGCCGTGAAGCTCTTCGTGATGTCGGTCGTGTCGACTGCCGTCATGCTGTTCGGGGTCTCCCTCCTGTACGGCATCGCGGGCACGGTCTACCTGTCCCGCCTGGCGGAGGTCCTCGGCGGCCAGGCGCCGGCTCCGGGGTGGGCGGGTCCAGGACTGCCCTCCGTCGTCACGGTCGGCGTCGTGCTGGTGCTGGCGGGTTTCGCCTTCAAGATCGCCGCGGTGCCGTTCCACTCCTGGGCGGCCGACGTCTACCAGGGCGCGCCCATCCCCGTGGCCGCGCTGCTGTCGGTCGTCTCCAAGGCGGCCGGGTTCGCCGGGCTGATCCTCGTACTCGTTACCGGCCTGTCGGGGCAGGCCGCCACCTGGGCGCCGATCGTGGGGATCCTGGCCGCGCTGACCATGACCGTCGGCAACCTGCTCGCCATGCGGCAGCGCTCCGCCGTACGCCTGCTGGCCTGGTCCTCGGTCGCCCAGTCCGGCTATGTCCTGGCGCCGCTCGCGGTGGCCGTCACCGCCCCGGGAGCGATCTCCGCGGCCACGGCCTACCTCGTCATCTACGCGGCCATGAACCTCGGAGCGTTCGCGGTCGTCCTGCTCGTCTCCAGGACCGCCGGCCGCAACGAGCTCGACGACTACCGCGGCCTGGCCTTCCGCAGCCCGGCGGCGGGCGTGGCGCTGGCGTTCTGCCTGGTCTGCCTGGCCGGCCTCCCTCCGGGCCTGGCCGGGTTGTTCGCCAAGGTGTTCGTCTTCCGCGAGCTCGTCGAGGGCGGCATCGGCTGGCTGGCCGTGGTCATGGCCGTCAACACGGTGATCGGTCTTTACTATTACATCGCGTGGACGGCACGCCTGTTCACCCCGTCCGCGCCGTCCGCCCACCGCCCGCTCCCCATGACGTGGCTGGCGATCGGCCTCGCGCTGGGGGTGGCCGTCCTGTTCTCGGTGGCACCCCAGCTCGTCCTCGACGTGACCGGCTGACCCGCGACAAGTCGCGCTCCGCCCTCAGGTGAGCACTGCGGGGAACGAAGAACCGGGTGGTAGTCGTTGGACGAAGTGAACCCGGGACCATGAAGGGGGGGACCTTGCGCCACAACGGTCTGCGCACCGCCGTGCTACTCGGCGGTCTGTCAGCGCTGATGGTCGGTGCGGGCGCGTGGTTGGGGGGCGACACCGGTCTGCGGATCGCGTTCGTGCTCGCCCTGGCGAGCAACGGCGTCGCCTACTTCTTCTCCGACCGGATCGCGCTGTCGGCCATGCGGGCCAGGCCCGTCAGCGAGGTGGAGCAGCCCACGCTCTACCGGATCGTGCGCGACCTCTCCACGCAGGCGCGCCAGCCGATGCCACGCCTGTACATCTCACCGACGGTGCAGCCGAACGCGTTCGCGACGGGCAGGAGCCCACGCCAGGCCGCGGTGTGCGTGACGTACGGGCTGACCCGGCTGCTCGACGAGGCCGAGCTGCGCGGAGTGATCGGACACGAGCTGTCCCACGTGTACAACCGGGACATCCTCGTCTCGTCCGTGGCCGGCGCGCTGGCTACGATGATCACATGGGTCAGCTACGTGGCCGTGTTCTTCGGCGGTTCCGACGATGACGAGGGGCCGGGCTTCGTGGGCGCGCTGCTGATGATGGTGCTCGGGCCGGTGGCGGCCGGGATGGTGCAGATGGCGATCTCCCGGACGAGGGAATACCAAGCCGACGAATCGGGGGCGAGGCTCACGGGTGATCCGCTCGCACTGGCCTCCGCGCTCCGCAAGATCGAGCTGGGCGCCCGCCGGCTTCCGCTCCCCGAGAACAGCCGCCTCACCTCGGCCTCCCACCTGATGATCGCCAACCCGTTCAGCGGCTCCGGCCTCGGCCGGCTGTTCTCGACGCACCCGCCCACGTCCGAGCGGGTCGCCCGCCTCGAGCGTATGGCCGGCTACCGCCGCTGATCGATCGACATGGGCCGCTCACCACGATTAACCCAGGCAGAGCACAAGCTCTGGAACGCCTTCCGCACGGGCGAGTTCGTCGAGTTCGGCCCGGTGAAAACCGATCCCGGTCGTAAAGCGGGGGAGAACGCCCCCGATGACGGCGACACCTGGGGCCCCGAGCGCTCGATCAGGGCCAAGGTGATCGGCTGGCTGCTGCTCGGCGCCCACGACGCGGGCGCCGGCTCGGCCCCGGCGGTACGCCTGCGCGGCGCCAGGATCACCGGCCGGCTCTCGATCCTCGGCGGCACCATCCAGCACGAACTCGTGCTGAGCGGCTGCCACCTGGACGAACCCGTCCAGCTCACCGGCTCCACCACCCGCACCATCCGCCTGACCGACTGCCACTTCCCGGGCTTCAGCGGCGGCGGCATGCGGGTCGCCGGACACCTCAGCCTGTCCGGCTCGAACATCACGGGCACCGTCCGCGTGAGCCGGGCCGTGTTCGAGAGCGGCCTGTGGCTCGGCGGCACCAAGGTGACGGGCGACGACGGCAAGTGGGCACTCTACGCGAACGCCGCAGTCGTCGACTCGGGCACCTACATGCGCAACGCCGACTTCACCGGAGGCGTCGGACTGGTCGGTTCCCGCCTGAACGGCGGATTCTCCCTGGAGGGCGCGACCCTCCGCAATCCCGGCAAGGACGCGCTCACCGCCGACAACCTGGTCGTCGAGGACACCATGCGCTGCACCGGCGGATTCCTGGCAGAGGGCTGCGTACGGTTACGCGGTGCCCGGATCAACGGGACGTTCTCCCTCGACGGAGTCGTACGCAGTCCGGACACCCGCTACGCCCTTCACATGAGCCACTCGGAGATCCGCGAGGTCTACCTCAAGCCCGAGGAGCCCATCGACGGCGTCGTCACCCTCGCGCACGCGACCTTCGGCACATTGCACGACCAGCCGCGCACCTGGCCGGCTAAATTACGCCTGAACGGCCTGACCTACGAGCGCCTGCGCGGCTCCGGCGTGCGGAAGAGGATCGACTGGGTCACGCGGGATCCGGAGGGGTTCAGGCCGCAGCCGTACGAGCAACTGGCCGCCTGGTACCTCAGGGACGGCAACGAGGCGCTCGCCCGCCGTACTCAGCTGGCCAAGCTCCGCGCCCGGCGGCAGACCCAGGGCCTCGGCGGTCGCGCGTGGGGCCGCCTGCTCGACATGGCGGTCGGGTACGGCTACCGCCCCTGGCTGGCCGGCATGTGGTTCACGTTGCTCCTGGCGGCCGGAACGGTCGTGTTCGGCCTGAACCCGCCCCGAGCCCTCAAACCAGCCGAGAGCCCCGATTTCCACGCGTTCGCCTACACCTTCGACCTGCTGCTCCCGCTCTCCGCATTCGGGCAACGGGACCATTTCGACCCGGCGGGGTGGACGCAGTGGCTCGCGTACGGGCTGATCGTCTCGGGCTGGATCCTGGCCACGGCGCTGATCGCGGGCGCTACCCGGATTCTTCGCCGATCTTCCGCAGGATGACCGCGAGGTCCGCGGGGTGGAAGACCTCCTCGCTGGCCTCGATCTCCGCCGCGCTCCACCACCGGTAGGCGGTCGTCGTGTCCTTCTCGATCTGGTCCATGTGCTCGAACGACACCGCCGCGTCGCCCACCCGGATCGCGAAGAACGACTGATCCTGGGTGATGGCGTACTCGGCCCACTCGAACTCGATCGTACGAGCCTCGTACGGGCCGCTGAAATCCTCGAGGGGGGCCCGGATCGCGACTTCCTCGTACATTTCCCGCGCCGCGGCCTCCTGCGGCGTCTCCCCATCCTCCACCGCCCCACCGACGGTGAACCAGAACGGCTGATCGGGCCGCGCAGGATCAAAGCCATGAAGCAGGAGAACCCGATCGTGATCATCAAGGGGCAGTGCACGCGCCGCAATGCGGCGCAGGGGGATCTTCGTCACAAAGAGAGCTTACGGACTCATCGCTTTCGCTTCACCAGCTACCAAGGACTCCCGACCTGCCGGGAACCGCGAACCGCCGACTCGCACGCACCGGCGGCCCGAGGCACAGGCAAAGCCACGATGCCCTCGCGGACAGCGCGCTCAACCGTGTGCCCCGGATCTTCCCACCGAGCGGAGCCGTACGGTTCCATGCCTTACTAATTAGCGGTAGTTCACGAACTGCAGGGCGATGTCCAGCTCCTTGCCCTTGAGCAGGGAGATGACCTCTTGCAGGTCGTCCTTCTTCTTCGAGCTCACCCGAAGCTCCTCGCCCTGAATCTGAGCCTTGATCCCCTTCGGCCCCTCGTCGCGGATCATCTTGGAGATCTTCTTGGCGTTCTCCTGGTCGATGCCCTCCTTCAGAGCGACGGGCATGCGGTATTCCTTGCCCGACAACCGAGGCTCGTCCGCATCGAGAATCTTCAGCGAGAGGCCCCGCTTGATCACCTTGTCCTTGAACACGTCGAGTGCGGCACTGGCCCGCTCCTCGCTGTTCGCCTTGATCTCGATGTTGTCCTGCCCGGACCAGCTGATGCTCGCCCCGGTGCCCTTGAAGTCGAACCTGTGCCCGAGCTCCTTGACGGTCTGGTTCAGCGCGTTGTCGACCTCCTGACGGTCGATCTTGCTGACGATGTCGAAAGATGAATCAGCCAAAACACCCACCCTCTCAGCTGTGAAAGCACTTATCGGATCCTGCTTCCCCGGCGTACGCGAAACGCGCGGACCCAGCGAACGAGCCTAGCCAGCATCGGCGCGCCGCGCAGGCCACGCCCCCGTACAGAGAATGATCACCCTTCGCCCCCTCTCCCGCCATCCCGCTCCAACCCCTGAGGGAACACCGGCCGGCTCGCCGGCGACGGTTTCGGCAGACCAGCTACCCGTGATCCGGCCCGGGACAAACCGGTGTCACGCACACCTCCGAAGTCCGCTATCCTTCTTTCTGTCGCCGCGAGAGCGGATGGCACGGCAGGTTGCCCGAGTGGCCAAAGGGAGCGGTCTGTAAAACCGTCGGCTCAGCCTACGCAAGTTCGAACCTTGCACCTGCCACACCAGCACAGAGAGGCCCGTCACCAGCGGAAACGCGGTGACGGGCCTCTCTCGTTGTGTCCGGCCGTCTACGACGATCGTCGGTGTTCTACGGCGTCTCACGGCCAATACGCGGCTAAGTGTCGACGAGCCTTGAATACTGACCCCCAGACAACGTGTGAAAACTGACCCCCTTGGTCACCACAGGTGACAGAAAGGGATGTGATCACAGTGGATGACTGGGCAGAGATCCGCCGTCTGCACCGGG
>NZ_JADOGI010000317.1 GCF_015645445.1 Nonomuraea cypriaca
CGATCGAAGCGCGTGCCGCCGGCGGCCAGCCGGTCCAGGTTGGGCGTGGCCACGTGCGGGTTGCCGTAACAGCCCAGGGTGTCGACGCGGTGCTGGTCGGTCATCAGGAACAGCAGGTTCACTGGGTGGATGCCTTCTCATAGAGGTCGCCGGTGTAGTACGCGGCGGCGTCGGGCCGCGACTTGAGCTGGCCCGTGGCGACGAAGAAGTCGCCCAGGCTGTCCAGCCACTTGGCCACGGTGCCGTCCTTGGTCTTGGCGACCAGGTCGGCCGTGGTCATCGTCTGGACGTTCGCCGCGTCGGCCCTGACCTTGGCCGGGTCGAGCTTGAGCAGCGTGGCCGCCTGCGTGATCGCCTCCTCCGGGTGCGCGGCCCGCCAGTCGTTGGCCTCCTGCAACACCTTGATCACCTTGCTGGTGAGCTGCTGGTCGGTCTCGGGCCCCGACACGAACGCGGTCGGGAACGAGTTGTCGGGGAACTCCTTCGTGCTGGCGATCTCGACCGTGCCCGGCACCTTCTGCTTGATCGTGTCGATCAGCGGATACCAGATGCCGGCTCCGTCGATCTGACCGGCCGCGAACGCCGACACGATGGTGGCCGGGTCCATCGGCACCCGCTCGATGTCCGCGGTCGTCATGCCCGCCTTCCGCAGGGCCAGGTTGAGCACCATGTCGCCCGAGGTGCCCGCGGGGACGCCGACCTTCTTGCCCTTCAGGTCCTGGATGGTGGCGACGCCGGGACGGCCGATGACGCGGTCGGCGTAGGCGAGCGTGTTGATCGCGACGACCTTGGCCTTGCCCGAGGCCGGCAGCCACATGGCGCCAGGACCGATGTAGCCGAAGTCGAGGTCGCCCGCGCCGAGCGCCTGGATCTGCAGCGGGCCGTTCGTGAAGACCTTGACCTCGGGTGTGAGGCCCTGCCGCTCCCACAGGCCCTGCTCCTCCGCGATCGCGAGCAGGCTCGCGCCGTTGTAGTCGCTGATGTAGCCGAACCTGACTGTGGAGCCGTCGTCCGAGCAGGCGGTCACGGAGAGTGCTATCAGGCTCACCGCCGAGGCGGCCGTCAGGGCGTGACGAAGAGAACGCATGGCGGATCAGTCCTTCCTGGAGTTGTCAGGTGGCCGAGACGGCCTGTGGCTGGTGGTAGACGGAATGCCAGACCTCATTGCGGATCCGCCCGAACTCGGCGGACAGCCGCATCTCCTCGGTGCGCGGGTACGGCAGGTCCACGTCGATGATCTGCTGGACGCGTCCCGGCCTGGCGGCCATCACGACCACGCGCCTGGCCAGGTAGACGGCCTCGTCGACGTCGTGCGTGATGAACATGACCGTGCGCTGCTCCTGGCTCCACGTGTCGAGCAACTGGTCCTGCAGTTGCACGCGGGTCAGTGCGTCCAGCGCGCCGAAGGGCTCGTCCATGAGCAGGACCTGCGGATTCACCGCGTACGCGCGGGCGATGGCGCAGCGCTGCTTCATGCCGCCCGACAGCGTCTTGGGCAGGGCGTCGGCGAAGTCGGACAGGCCGACCAGCTCGATCGCCCGCTCCGCCCGCCGCCGCCGTTCCTCTGCGGGGAGCTGGGCCAGCCTCAGCCCGAACTCGACGTTCTTGCGCACGGTCAGCCACGGGAACAGCGCGTACTGCTGGAAGATCACCCCCCGGTCCGGCCCGGGGCCGTCGACGGGCCTTCCGTCCACCAGCACCGCGCCAGAATCGGGCTCGACCAGCCCGGCGGCCATGCTCATCAGCGTGCTCTTGCCGCAGCCGGACGGGCCCACCACGGTGACGAACTCGCGGTCGGCGATGTCCAGCGACACGTGGTCGAGCGCGGTGAAGACATCCTCCTTCATCGGGTACGTCTTGACCACGTCTCTGAAGGAGATCTTGGCGTTCATCGGCGCTCCTGCCAGTCGGTGAGGCGACGCTCGGCGAGCAGCAGCAGCCGGTCCATCAGCAGGCCGAGCACGCCGATCGTGATCAGGCCCACGAAGATCGTGGACAGGTCGTAGTAGAGCTGGGCCTGCTGCATGCGGAAGCCCAGGCCCTCCTGGGCGGCGATCAGCTCGGCGGCGACCAGCGTGCCCCAGGCCGCGCCGAGGCCGACCCGCATGCCGACGAGGATGAACGGCGTGGACGCCGGCACCACGACCTTGAGAAAGATCGTCCGGTCCGCCGCGCCGAGCACCCGGGCCGCGTTGATCAGCGTCTTGTCCACGTCCACCACGCCCTGGAACGTCGACACGACGCAGGACAGGAACGACGCCAGGAAGATCACGAAGACCTTCGGCACCTCGCCGATGCCCATGAGCACGATGGCCAGCGGAATGATCGCCAGCGGCGGAATGGTCCTGAAGAACTGCACGTACGGCTCCAGCAGGCCGCGCGCGGTGACGTACCAGCCCATCAGGAAGCCGATCGGGATCGCGAGCAGGGTGCCGAGCAGGAAGCCGATCAGGACCCTGCGCAGGCTGGCCAGCATGTCCTGTGGGAGCGTGCCGTCGGCGATCAGCTCACCCGCTCTTGCCGCCACCTCGAACGGCGTCGGCAGGCCCTGCACGCCCACCGTCGCCAGCAGCGTCCACAGGACGAGGCCGGCGGCGACGGCGATCAGGTTGAGAACGAGGGCGCGCTGGGGCGCGCGGCGCGCTGTTCGGGCGGGCGCCTGGCCCAGTGCGGTGACCTGGGTCATGACTGCCTCGATTGGTTCATTGGGGGGTCCTCTTGCTGAGAGGTCTGGGCAAGGCCGGGCGCGAGATCCGGTCCGGCCGGATAGCGGGAGAGCAGCGGGGATTCGTGCAGCACCAGCGCGATGCCGCCGAGGGCGCCCGCGACCTCGCCGAGCGTCGCGCGGCGCAGGCTGACCCGGTGCCTGGTGACCGGCATGACGTGGGCGCTCAGCGTTCGCTCGATCGGCTCCATCAGCGCGGTGCCGATCTCGGCCAGTTCGCCGCCGATCACTATCACGCTGGGGCCGATCGCGTTGCAGACGGCCGCGAGCACGGCGCCGATGCTGTCTCCGACGCCGGCCAGCAGGCGCTCCGCCGTCCGGTCGCCCGCGTCGACGGCCTTCACCAGATCGGGGAGGCCGTCGGCGCGCCCGCCCGCGCCGCGGTAGGCGTCCAGCACGGATCTGATCGACGCGATGGTCTCCAGGCAGCCGGTGCCGCCGCAGTCGCAGGGGGCGCCGTCCGGGTCCACCGTGATGTGGCCGAACTCGCCCGACAGGCCGTACGCGCCCCGGTGCAGCGACCCGCCGACCACCAGCCCGCCGCCCACGCCGTGGGACAGGCGCAGGTACAGCACGTCCCCGCCGCCCGCCGCGGCACCCCAGATCGCCTCGCCCAGCGCGGCCAGCCTGGTGTTGTTGTCCAGCAGCACCGGCACGCCGAACCGCTCGCGGAGCAGCACCTGCACAGGATGCGGCGTGGGCTCCTGGCCGGGTCGTACGTCCTGCTCCACGGGCTCGCCGAGGTCGTCCTCGATGGTGCCGACCGGGCCGACCACACCGACGCCGATCGCGCTGAGTGCGCCCAGGCGCAGCGTGCCGGTGCCGGCGCCGGTGAGTGAGCCGATGAGGGATACGGCGAGCTCCGCCCGCTGCTCCCACGGCAGGTCGGCGGCGTGCGGCTCGCTGGCCGTGCCGACGATCTCGTGCGCCAGGTTGACGGCCGCGACGTGCAGCCCGCGCCGGGCGAAGTCGATGCCGATAGCCTGGCCGGCGTCCGGGTTGAGGGTCAGGGTCTCGGCCGGACGCCCCCGACCGCGCGGGGCGTCCTGCTGCCCGGCCGCGACGACGGCGCCATCGGCGACCAGCTCGGTGAGGATGTCGTACAGGGTGGTGCGGGACAGGCCGCAGTGCTTGCCCAGTTCGCCCCGGTTGAGCGGGCCGTGCTTGCGCAGCAGCTCGAGCACCAGCTCTTCGTGCCCGCGCCGCAGTTGTGACAGCGGGCCACCCGGTTGTGCCATGCCGCTGAGTCTGCACAGGCCGCCGCTTTTTCGTCAATAACCCGGAAAAAAACGTGAAGATCCGGCCATGGGGCTGTGACCAGCAAAAACGCGAGGTCGAAGGCGACATCGCGGCCGCGTAACGTTCCCGTAACGAGCTCCGCGCGGCGTGTGTGCTTCGGCCGGCGGCGCCGCGGACGCTCAGTCGCGGGCGGGCACGGCCATCTCGGTGAGCTCGGACCAGTCGTCCTGCGGCACGGTCGTGTTCACGATGCGCGGCGTCTCGACCAGGTGTGGCGGCAGGGTGCGCTGGGCCTGCCTGAAGTGCTCGGACCGTACGTGCGCCACCGCGGCCGCGTCGTCGCGGAACGCCTCGACCAGGACGTACTCGCCGGGGTCCGCCAGGCTGCGCGACCAGTCGAACCACAGGCAGCCTGGCTCGGCCCTGGTCGCCTCGGTGAACTCGGCGGTGATCTCCGGCCAGCGCTCGGCGTGCTCGGGCAGGATGCGGAACTTCGCGGTAATGAAGATCATTTAGGGTAACTCCATCGGTCGGGTGGCACGTGAAGACCACCTTATTTTCATGTATGTCAAGTAGGAAATGTTGACTTTAGGTCGTGTGGCTCGTAGCGTCGTAGTCATGAGCCAGGGCCTCCTCCTGACCCGGCGCCCGCACGTGGACTTCGGCCACGTCGCCAGCGCGCAGTGTCACTGATCACGTACCGCGACCAGAGCCTGTCCCCCTCCTCAGAGGACCTCATCGTGATCACAACCAGACATGCCCTCCTCGCCTTCTCCACCTGGAGGACCACATGACGAGAAAGCTCCACCTCAACGCGTTCCTCATGGGCGTCGGCCACCACGAGGCGGCCTGGCGGCACCCGCGTACCGAGCCGGCCCGGCTCACCGACGTCCGCCACTACCAGGAGCTCGCCAGGATCGCCGAACGCGGCACGCTCGACTCGGTGTTCCTCGCCGACGGCGTGGCCCTGCGGGGGAACGTCAAGCACAACGCGCTCGGCGGCCTCGAACCCCTCACCCTGCTGTCGGCCCTGGCCGCCGTCACCGACCACATCGGGCTCATCGCCACGGTGTCGACGACGTACAACGAGCCCTTCCACGTCGCCCGCAAGTTCGCCTCGCTCGACCACATCAGCGGCGGCCGGGCCGGCTGGAACATCGTCACCTCCGCGGGCGAGGCCGAGGCCCGCAATTTCGGCGTCGAACGCCCGCCCCACGCCGCCCGCTACGCCAGGGCGAGCGAGTTCCTGGAGGTCGTACGCAAGTTGTGGGACAGCTGGGAGGACGACGCGATCGTGCGCGACCGCGCCGGCGGCCTCTACGCCGACACCGGCAAGATCCACCCGATCGAGCACGCCGGCGAGCACTTCGCGGTCGGCGGCCCGCTGAACGTCTCCCGCCCGCCCCAGGGACATCCACTGCTGGTGCAGGCCGGCTCGTCGGAGGACGGCAAGGAGTTCGCCGCCCGCCACGCCGAGGCCGTCTTCACCGCCCAGCAGACCCTTGAGGAGGCGCAGGAGTTCTACACCGACCTGAAGGGGCGGCTGGCCGCGTACGGGCGGCGGCACGACGAGCTGCTCGTCCTGCCGGGGATCTCGCCGATCACCGGCTCGACCGAGCGGGAGGCGCTGCGGCTGGAGAAGGAGCTGGAGGACCTCCTCATCCCCGCGTACGGCCTGGCGCAACTCGCCAACATGACCGGCATCGAGCTGACCGAGGACGCGCTGGACGGGCCGCTGCCCGACGTGTCCGTCGAGACCGAGGGGGCGCAGAGCCGCCGCCGGCTCGTCGTGGACCTGGCCAGGCGGGAGCACCTCACGGTCAGGCAGCTCATCGCCCGCCTGGCCGGTGGTCGCGGCCACCGCGTCCTCGCCGGCACCCCCGAGCAGATCGCCGACCAGCTCCAGGAATGGTTCTTCAACGGGGCCGCCGACGGGTTCAACATCATGCCGCCGATCCTGCCCGGCGGCCTGTCCGACTTCGTGGACCACGTCGTGCCCGAGCTGCGGAGCAGGGGCCTGTTCAGGTACGAGTACGAGGGGCGTACGCTCCGCGGCAACTACGGCTTGGCCAGGCCGAGGTCCCGGTACGCGCGGCCCGAGGCGGTGGTGGCCGGATGAGCGCCGTCACCGTGCTGGTCGGCAACCCCCGTGAGGGCTCCAGGACCCGGGGCGTCGCACTCCAGGCCGCCGAGGCGGTGGGGCCGCGGATCGGGGTACCGGGGCCGTACGACGTCGTGGACCTGTCCGCGCTCAGGTCCCACCTCCTGTCACCCGTTCCGAACGCCGCGGTGGAGGTGGCGCTGGAACTGGTCGCGGAGGCGAGCGTGCTGGTGGTGGCCAGCCCCACGTACAAGGGGACCTATACCGGGCTGCTGAAGGTGTTCGCCGACCGGCTGCCGCCCGCCGCGCTGGCCGGGAAGGCGGCGCTGCCGCTGCTCGTCATGGGGCATCCGGCGCATTCGCCGGCGGTGGAGGTGCATCTGCGGCCGCTGCTGGTCGAGCTGGGCGCCGTCGTGCCCACCCCGGGGCTCGCCGTCCTCGAAGCGCAGCTCCCGGACCTGGAGGAGGTCCTGTCCGGCTGGGCCGACCGGGTCGCCCCGCAGGTGGCCGCCGTGCTGAAGGAAGTCGCCCTGCCATGACGGAGACGCTTCCAGGGCGGGCCCTGAACGCGAACGATCGCCCGCCGGCGAGGCGCGTGCTGTGGGTGTGGTGGAGGTTCGCGCGCAAGGACGTCGACCGGTGGTCGCCGAGCCCACCCGCCGGCGGCCGGGACCGCCCGGCGCCCGCCCGTGCTGCCGATCGTCGAATGCCTGCGCGGCTCCTGGCGGCAGATGGCCCTTGTCACCGCGCTGTTCTACGTGTTCACGCTGCTCTGCCTGCGCGTCGGCCTGGCGCGCGTGGCGGCGCCCGCCGTGGAGGCGGTCGCGTGAAAAGGGTGGCATCTAGTAGTTAGCTGTCGTACTATCTGAGGCTGAATCACTTGTGAGGGCAAGGTCTCGGTCTGTCCTCAGGTAGTTAGGCATCAAACTATAGGAGATCGCCATGCGTACCCTCATCAGAAACGTCCGCCTGTTCGACGGCGAGCGGGTCGTCCCCCGCGCCGGCGTGCTCATCGACGGCGAGCGGATCGGCGCGCCGGGCGGTCCCGCCGACGTCGAGGTGGACGGCGCGGGCAGGACCCTGCTGCCGGGCCTGATCGACGCGCACGCGCACGCCTTCGACGGCGACCTGGAGCAGGCGCTGAAGTTCGGCGTCACCACCGAGCTCGACATGAACAACCTGCCCGCCAACATGGCCGTCCAGCGGCGGCAGGCGGCCGAGCGCGACGACGTGGCCGACCTCCGCAGCTCCGGCATGGTGGCCACCGCCCCGGGCGGGCATCCGACCCAGATCATGACCCCCAAGGTGCTCGCGGCGCTCGGCACGGACCGCGGGCTGGACACGGTGGCGGACTCCGGCCAGGCCAAGGCGTTCGTGGAGGCGCGGCTGGCGGAGGGCGCCGACTACCTGAAGATCGCGATCGACGACGGCGCCGTGTCGGGGATGGAACTGCCCGCGCTCGGCCCAGAGCTCGCCGCCGTGCTGGTCGAGGCGGCGCACGCGGCCGGGTTGCGGGTCGTCGCGCACACGATCACCGCCAGGGAGGCGATCATCGCGCTGGACGCCGGTGCCGACGGGCTCGCCCACCTCTACACCGACGTCGGGCCGGACGAGGCAGGGGAGATGGCCGGGCGGGTCGCCGCGTACGACGCGTTCGTGGTCAGCACGATCACGTACGTCGAGGCCGTCACCGGCGACCCCGGGGCGGCCGAGTTGCTGCGGGACCCGCGGATGGCGGCCAGGATGTCGGAGCGGTCGAAGGCGACGTTCGCGAGGGAGCCCGCGGACCTCCAGCCCGCCGACATCCGGCACGGCGACCTCCAGCCCGCCGATATCCGGCACGGCGACATCCCGATGCACTCGCAGGGCGTGGTCAACGCCTCGCACGCGGCCGTGGCGCTGCTGCGGGCCGGGGTGCCGTTGCTGGCCGGGACCGACTGCACGCCGTTCGGGCCGGTGCACGGGGCGGCGCTGCACCGCGAGTTGCTGCTGCTGACGGAGGCCGGGCTGACGGCGGGGGAGGCGCTCGCCGCGGCCACCAGCGTGAGCGCCGACCGCTTCGGGCTCGGCGACCGGGGCAGGATCGCTCCGGGGCTCCGCGCCGACCTGCTGCTGGTGGACGGCGACCCCACCACGGACATCACCGCCACCAGGGCCATCGCCGGCGTCTGGCGCGGCGGCGTACGCCAGGCCGTCAGCCGCGCGTAGGCGGCCGTCACCCGTGGACGCGATCTTCTGCGCATAAATCCACACATCAAGGGTGACCAGCGCCACATGCCATCAGCGCTTGACGGAGACCCGGTCCACGGGGAACGGCACCAGGTCCGGCTGCGCCGCCTTGACCTGCGCGCCGGCGGGCCCGCACAGCGCCACCAGGAGATGCTGGACGGTCGCGACGTCGATCGGGCTCACCTCGACCTCGCCGTTCTCGTTGACGGTCTGGTACTTCGTGCGGTTGACCCCGAAGGAGACCAGGCGCTTGCCGTCCGGGCTGGACAGCGACTGCGTGGCCATGCCGAAGACGCCCCCGTCGTGTCCCCAGAACCGGCCGCACGGCAGGTCGAGCGCGTAGATGCCCAGGCCGTAGTCCATCGAGCCGCCGCCCGCCGCCACGGGCACGGTCTTCTGCATCTCGGCGAGCTGCGCGGCGCCGACCAGTTGCCCGCGCAGCAGCGCCCGGTAGAACCGGTTGAGGTCGTCCATGGTCGACACGACCGCGCCCGCCGTGCTGGCCCACGACATGTTGTAGACGCTGTAGTCACGCGGCGGGTCGATCACCCCGTACCACGACTCGTACGCCTTCGAGTGCGGCCCCGGGATGTGCGGCGAGCGCGGGAACGAGGTGTGCCGCAGGCCCGCCTCGCGGATCACGTTCTGGGTGATGTAGCGCTCGGCGTCCATGCCGGTGACCTTCTCCAGCAGCAGGCCCGCGAGCACGTAGTTGGTGTTCGAGTACGAGCCCGGCGTCGCGCCCGGCTCGCCGGTCGGCTGACCGGTGAGGCCGTACTCGACCAGCTGCTCGGGAGCGATCTCGCGGAAGCGGTGTTCGTCCACACTGCTGGTCTTGCCCTCCAGCAGCGACGGGAACGCCGGGCCCACGTAGTCGGCGATGTGGCTGGTGTGGTTGAGCAGCATCCGCACGGTCACCTGCCGGCCGCGCTCGCCGGGCACCAGGTCGGGCAGGTAGCGCCCGATCGGGGCGTCCAGCTCGATCGCGCCGCGCGCCACCTGCTGCATGATCGCCACGGAGGTGAACGTCTTGCTGATGCTGCCCACCCGGTGCACCATGTCGGGCCGCACCGGCCGGCGGGTGTCGACGTCGGCCACGCCGGACGCGCCGCTCCATTCCTGCTCTCCATCGCGTACGTCTGAGTAGATGCCGTACATGCCGGCTTCGTGTACGGCGTCGAGAGACGTGCGCAACGCCTCCCGATCGAGCCCGGGACCCTGGACGGCGGCGACCGCGCCGGGGGCGGTCAGCGTGCCGGCGACGAGCAGCACGCCCGCGGTCAGCCCGGCCCTCGATACGTTCTGTCGGAATAGGCGAGAAATCATGTCGTCAGCATGATCCATCGCACATGTCCGAGGTTAGTCGACAGTGTCACCGTCTTTACATGACACCCGTCATCTCGGACATATGACATCGGCGTTGTACTGCGCTGACCTCATTCATGGCGTAAATATCAAAGGAGGACAAGCTCGAAAAGGCATTGCCGGGAAATGAGGGTGCCAGCGGCTGACGGCCGTAATGAGAAAATACAAGAACACCTGACGGCCCGTATTTCAGATGCCGCGTCCCCGCGCCGTACGGCAGGATCTCGCTCATGGGATACGACGGTGACTATTCACGTCAGTTTGTGAGTGCGGGTGTCCAGGGGGTTCCGAGTAGCGCGTCGTAGAGGGACTGGGCGGCGCGCAGGCCGTTCTTGCGGACGGTGGAGATGTAACCGCGGATGGACAGGAA
>NZ_JADOGI010000318.1 GCF_015645445.1 Nonomuraea cypriaca
GATGGGAGGGCGTTCATTTTGACGGGTGCCGCGCTCGTCGGGGTCGCGGCCGTGGGTGGGCTGGTCATGCGCCGGCGTTCCATCAAGGGCTGACGGTCGTGTCCGGGCAGTACTACAACCCCTACGGTGGCGCGCCGGTTCCGCCGCCGCCTGAGGACAAGGGGAGCACGGCGCTCAGGACCGTGCTCATCGTGGCCGCCATCGCCGGCGTCGTGACGGTGGTGGCGGGGTTGCTGATCGTGCTGAAGTCCCCCGACGAGTACGGCCTGGCCAGCAACCGGGACCCGCTGACGGTGGAGGCGCAGCCGGATGGGAATGCCAGCGGCGACCCCCAGCAGGCGCTGTTCCAGGCGGCCCCGGACGTGCCGCCGCCGCTGCCGGAGATCAAGCCGGCGCCTCCGATGCTGCCGTCGACCCCCGTCCGGATCGTGATCAAGCGGCTGGGGATCAACGCGCCGATCAAGTCCGTCGGGCTGGCGAAGAACGGGACGATCGAGGTGCCGCCGGCCGACAATCCCAACCTGGCCGGGTGGTACAGGAACATGTCGACCCCGGGTGAGGCGGGCCCGGCCGTGCTGCTGGGTCACAAGGACACCCGGACGCGCAGCGCGGTGTTCAACCGGCTCCCCGAGCTCAGGCACGGCGACACGATCGAGGTCAAGCGCCAGGACAGGACGACCGCCGTGTTCACCGTCGGCGGCATCGAGCAGGCGAGCAAGGCGACGTTCCCGACGCAGCGCGTGTACGGGCCGCAGGACAACGCCCAGCTGCACCTCATCACCTGCGGCGGCACGTACAACAGGAACACTGGGCACTACACCGACAACGTCATCGTCTACGCGACGATGACGAGCTCCTATCGAAGCTGAGCGGCGGAGGCTGGCATGGGCTGGATGGCCAAGCGGAGACTGCGTACAGGTCCGACGGCGGCCTTGCCGGCCAAACCCGACCCGGCCGAGTTGCTGCGGATCGTCCAGCTAGCCGACCCCGCAGCGCGGCGGGACGGTGACGACATCGTGGCGACCGACGTGCGCGTGTGCGCCCCGGTCGAGGCCGAGAGCGACCTGGTGGGCGGCGAGCTGGAGAAGGTCTGGGCGGTACGCGTGGCCGCCGAGGGGCCGCTGCCGCTGGACTTCTTCGACCGCTACCTGGCCGAGGGCATCGCCTTCCGGCTCAAGGGACTCGCGGTGTGCCGGGGCGAGGTGTGCGATCCTGCCGACGACGAGACGAGCGGCCCCGCCGTCGTCCTCCCGGTACGCCCCACGGCCGACGAGCTGGCGCCCCGGCTGGAGCCGGATGAAGAGGACGAGGCCGTGTTCACGGCGGGCGACATCCGGGCCATGGTGGTGCCGCTGAAGGGACGCCCCCCGGCCGTGGAGGAGCTGGTGCCGTTCGCGACCGAGCTCACCGCGATCGAGCTGCGTGGTGAGGAGCCCGCCAAACTGGGCACATTTGCCCTGGAGTTGTCCGAGGCGCTGAACGGCCTGGTCGTGGACCGGTGGCGGTTCAGGGTCGACGCGGCGGAGGATCTCCTGCCGCCGGCGTGAGCAGGCACCGAGCATCGTTCTGTTGTAGTCTCGGCCTAGTAACCGAATGATGCTCGGTTTCCAGGAGGCACTGTGGCAGAGGCGTACATCGTCGGGGCGGTCCGCACCCCCGTCGGAAAGAAGAAGGGCGGCCTTTCCACCGTCCACCCCACCGACCTGGCCGCGCACACGCTGAAGGCGCTGATCGACCGCACCGGGGTCGACCCCGCGGCGGTCGAGGACGTCATCATGGGGTGTGTCATGCAGTTCGGCCCCCAGAGCATGGACATCGCGAGAAATGCCTGGCTGTCGGCGGGTCTGCCCGAGACCACCGCCGGTGTCACGATCGACCGGCAGTGCGGCTCCTCGCAGCAGTCGATCCACTTCGCCGCCCAGGGCGTCCTGTCCGGCACCCAGGACCTGGTCGTGGCGGCCGGCGTCGAGTCGATGAGCGTCGTGCCCATGGGCTCCTCCATCACCGCCGCCCTGGAGAAGGGCATGCCCTTCCCGTTCGGCGAGAAGTGGGCCGAACGGTACGGCAAGCAGGAGATCTCGCAGTTCCGCGGCGCTGAGCTGATGTGCGAGAAGTGGGGCTACAAGCGGGACACCCTGGAGCAGTACGCCTTCGAGTCCCACCAGCGGGCCGCCAAGGCCATCGCGAACGGCCACTTCAAGGACCAGATCGCGCCGATCAACGGCGTCGAGGACGACGAGGGGCCGCGCGCGGACACGACCCTGGAGAAGATGGCCGGGCTGAAGACCCTCAAGGAGGGCGGCCAGATCACCGCCGCCACGGCGTCGCAGATCTCCGACGGCTCAGGCGCGGTGCTGATCGCGTCAGAGGCGGCGGTCAGGGAGCACGGCCTCACCCCGAGGGCCCGCGTCCACCAGCTCGCGCTCATGGGCGACGACCCGATCTACATGCTGACCGCGCCGATCCCCGCCACGCGGCGGGCGCTGGAGAAGGCCGGCCTGTCGATGGCCGACATCGACGTCGTCGAGATCAACGAGGCGTTCGCCCCGGTGCCGCTGGCCTGGATGAAGGAGTTCGATGCCGACCCGGCCCGCGTCAACCCGAACGGCGGCGCCATCGCGCTCGGCCACCCGCTCGGCGGCACGGGAGCGATCCTGATGACCAAGCTCCTGCACGAGCTGGAGCGCACGGGCGGCCGCTACGG
Organism: Nonomuraea cypriaca; assembly: GCF_015645445.1. Taxonomy (GTDB): domain Bacteria; phylum Actinomycetota; class Actinomycetes; order Streptosporangiales; family Streptosporangiaceae; genus Nonomuraea; species Nonomuraea cypriaca. The sequence continues at coordinate 2,705 of NZ_JADOGI010000318.1, forward strand.
GCTGCAGACGATGTGTGAGGGCGGCGGCCAGGCCAACGTCACGATCATCGAAAGACTGTGAGAAGGCGCGAGCGCCGCCTCCGGGCGTACAGGGGAGGCGGCGCTCGCTGACTACCATCCCGGTAGTTGTCTAGCGGCCCTTGGGCGGGATGCGCCTGGGCGGCGCGATCGGGCGCTGCGGCATCTTGGGCATCGGCCGCACCACGGGCAGTTGGGGTCGGCTCTTTTTGTTGCTCGCACGAACTCGCATGAGGAAGCTCCTTTACGTAACTCACGACGCGGCTCGTAAAGGCCGGTCGACAAGCTCAGCTGCCGCGTCTTGATGGACTGAGGCGGGTTGGTCGCTGAGTGCGAATCACGGGTAAAGGCGCATGTCCATGAAGGTACGGGGCCGCCGGAACCCCGCGCAACCCAATTAACGCATCGCCGTTCCCCACAAAAACCGGCCGTAGACGGCGCGGTGAGCCGTCAGGCGGGCAGTACTCCTAGCACAAGGACGGTCCAACGTCGGGAGAGTGCCATGACTGAGCACGCCAAGTACGCGGAGTCCAGGGAAGTCGGCGAGCAGGCGCGCGAGAAGGAGTGGACGCGCCCGAGCTTCGCCAAGCAGCTCTTCCTCGGTGACTTCCGGCTGGATCTCGTGCATCCGGTTCCCGCGCTGCCCGACGAGGCCGCCAAGCGGGGGGAGGAGTTCGTCAGGGCGTTGCGCCGCTACCTGGACGCGCACGTCGATCCGGCCCTCATCGAGCGGACCGCGCTGGTGCCCGACGAGGTGGTCAAGGGGCTGGCCGGCCTCGGGGCGTTCGGGATCACCATCAGGCAGGAGTACGGCGGGCTCGGGCTGCCGTACCTGTACTACTGCCGCGCCCTCATGCTCGTCGGCTCCTACTCCCCGGCGCTGGCCACGCTGCTGTCGGCGCACCAGTCGATCGGGGTGCCGCAGCCGCTCAAGCTGTTCGGCACCGAGGAGCAGAAACGGGAGTTCCTGCCGAGGTGCGCGGCGGGCGAGTTGTCGGCGTTCCTGCTGACCGAGCCCGACGTCGGGTCAGACCCGGCCCGCCTGTCCACCACGGCCGTCCGCGACGGGGACGACTACGTGATCGACGGCGTCAAGCTCTGGACCACGAACGGCGTCGTCGCCGACCTCCTGGTCGTCATGGCCAGGACGGGCAAGAAGATCAGCGCGTTCGTGGTCGAGGCGGACTCGCCGGGCATCACCGTCAAGCGGCGCAACGAGTTCATGGGCCTGCGCGGCATCGAGAACGGCGTGACCGAGTTCTCGCAGGTCAGAGTGCCTGCCAAGAATCTCATCGGGCGCGAGGGGCAGGGCTTGAAGATCGCGCTGACCACGCTGAACACCGGCCGCCTGTCGCTCCCTGCCACCTGCGCGGGCAACGCCAAGTGGGCCGTCAAGATCGCTCGCGAGTGGGGCAACGAACGCGTCCAGTGGGGGCACAGGATCGGCAGGCACGAGGCCGTGGCCACGAAGATCGCCTTCATCGCGGCCACCGCGTACGCGCTCGAAGCCGTCTGTGAGCTGACCAGCCGCCTGGCCGACGACCAGCGCAACGACATCAGGATCGAGGCGGCGCTGGCCAAGCTCTACTCCTCGGAGCTGTCCTACCGGGCGCTGGACGAACTGGTCCAGCTGCGGGGCGGGCGCGGCTACGAGACCGCCGAGTCGCTCGCGGCGCGCGGCGAGCGCGGCGTCCCCGCGGAGCAGATGCTGCGCGACTCGCGGATCAACCGCATCTTCGAGGGCTCCTCGGAGATCATGCGGCTGATGATCACGCGGGAGGCGGTGGACGCGCACCTGTCGGCGGCCGGCGAGCTGATCAACCCGGACGCGTCCCGCCAGGAACGCACCCAGGCGCTCAAACGCGCCAGCCGCTTCTACGCCAGGTGGCTCCCCACGCTGGTGGCCGGCACCGGCAACCTGCCCGCCGCGTACGCCGACTTCGGCCCGCTGGCCGCGCACCTGCGCTTCGTGGAGCGGACCAGCAGGAAGCTGGCCCGGTCCACCTTCTACGGCATGTCCCGATGGCAGGGCAGGCTGGAGCACAAGCAGTCGTTCCTCGCCAGGATCGTGGACATCGGGGCCGAGTTGTTCGCCATGACTGCCGTCTGCGTCAAGGCCGAGGAGGACTCCATGGACCTGGGGCGCAGGCCGTACGAGCTGGCCGACACCTTCTGCCACCAGGCGCGACGCCGCGTGGACGCGCTGTTCGACCGGCTCTGGGACAACAGCGACGACCAGGACGTGCGACTGGCAGGCTACGTGCTCGAAGGCCGCTACGACTTCGTCGAGGAGGGCATCCTCGACCCGTCCATCGAGGGCCCGTGGATCGGCAGCCCTCAGGGCGGGGAGAGCGTACGGCGAAAGATCCTCTGACAGCCGGTCTAGACCGGTCGTGAGCATTTTCGCGCCCGAGTGTTTTCAAACCGATATGGTCCGGTATAGACCGGCCCGTGAATACGGGCTTACTCTGGCGCAAACGCGTTGAGCCGTGGCTCGCGCGCCTCCATCCCCCTGGGCGGGGTCCGTTGGCTGGTACGGACCAGCGTCACCCGCCCGACGAGAAGGCGGTATCTCCAGTGAAGATGAAGCTTGTGGGCGGCGCCGCTCTCGGCCTCGCCACCATGCTGGTCCTGTCCAGCTGCGGTTCCGGCGATTCCGGAGGCGGCGCCGACACCTCGGCCTCGGGCGGGGGCCAGGTCACGCTGAAGATGGTCGCCGCCGACTACGGCGACGGCCCCGGCAAGCCGAACTCGGGCGAGACGTTCTGGAAGGGCGTCGTGGACGAGTTCCAGGCCGCCAACCCGAACATCAAGGTCGATGTCCAGGTCATCAACTGGAACGACATCGACAAGCAGGTCGCCACCATGGTCCAGAACGGCCAGGTGCCCGACATCCTGCAGACCGGCGACTACTCCGGGTTCGTCCAGGACCAGCTGCTGTACAAGGTGGACGAGGTCCTGTCCCCGAACGTCTCCGGCGACATGCTGCAGAAGTTCGCCGACTTCGGGAAGGTCGACGGCGCCGCGTACGGCATCCCGTTCGTCTCCTCCGCGCGCGCAATGTTCTACAACAAGGACCTGTTCGAGAAGGCCGGCGTCGCCGAGCCGCCGAAGACGTGGGACGAGCTCAAGGCCGCCGCGGAGAAGCTGAAGGCGGCCGGGGTCACGCAGCCGTTCGGCCTGCCGCTCGGCCAGGAGGAGGCCCAGGCCGAGTCGTTCCTGTGGATGCTGGGCAACGGCGGCGGCTATCAGGACGCCTCGGGCAAGTGGGCCATCAACTCGCCGCAGAACGTCGAGACGTTCACGTACATGAAGGGTCTCGTCGACGCGGGCCTGACCACCCCGAACCCCGGTACCAAGGACCGCAAGACGGTCTGGGAGGACTTCGGGGCCGGCAAGGTCGGCATGGTCAACGGCGGCCCCATGTCCATCCCGATCTTCGACGCGGCCGGGCTGAAGAACTACGGCGTCGTGCCGATCCCCGGCAAGACCGGCGCGCTCGACACCACGCTCGGCGTCATGGACTGGATCATGGCGTTCAACAAGAACGGCCACGCCGCCGAGATCAAGAAGTTCTTCGACTTCTTCTACACCGGCACCGCCGCGCAGAAGATCTCCGACACCTACAAGCTGCTGCCCGTCACCAACGGCGGCATCGAGAAGCTGTCCGGCGACGAGAAGCTCAAGCCGTTCCTCGAAGCGCTGCCGAACGCCAGCTTCTACCCGTTCCAGGACCCCAAGTGGGCCGAGTTGAACCCGGCGATCAAGCAGACCATCGGCGGGGCCGTCAAGGACGACCCGGCCCAGGTCCTCGGTGAGCTCCAGAAGACCGCTGAAGCGGCCGGCTGATCCATCGAGATCCGGTACGGCCGGCGCTCTCCTGCGTGCGCCGGCCGTACCGTCCTGGAAAGGTTTGCTATGAAGAGATTGCGCGCCCTGGAACCCTTCGCGTGGGTCGGGCCCGCCATCGTGCTGATCGCGCTGGTCGTGCTCTGGCCCGTGATCGAGATGATCAGGTCCTCGTTCCTCGAGATCAGCCGGCTCGGCGTGGAGCGCGGGTACACCGGGTGGGACAACTACACGAAGCTGTTCGGCGAGAAGGACTTCGCCGACATCATGGTGCGCAGCGTGATCTGGGTGGTCGCGGTCGTCGTGTGCACCGTGCTGATCTCGCTGGCCCTCGCCCAGCTGTTCAACCAGCGCTTCCCGCTGCGCAAGGTCGCCAGGTGGGCGCTCATCGCCCCCTGGGCCGCGTCGGTGCTGATGACCGCGATCATCTTCAAGTGGATGCTCGACCCCGAGGTCGGCGTGATCAACCAGATCCGGCTGAAGCTGGGGCTGATCGACGCCATGGGCGGGGCCGCCGCCGACCAGCTCGGCGACGCCGGCAGCGCGATGCCGTGGCTGGTGTTCGTGGCGGTGTTCGTGTCGGTGCCGTTCACCACGTACGCGCTGCTGGCCGGACTCGCGACCATCCCCTCCGACGTGTACGAAGCCGCCACGATGGACGGGGCAGGACGCTTCAGGACGTACTGGTCGATCACCCTGCCGCTGCTGCGCCCCGCGCTCACCGTGGCCGCGCTGATCAACGTCATGAACGTCTTCAACAGCTTCCCGATCATCTGGGCGATGACGCACGGCCAGCCCGGCTACTCGACGGCCACCTCGACGATCCTCATGTACATCCTCAAGGGCTCCGACATCGGTGAGTCCGCCGCCATGTCCGTCGTCAACTTCGGCATGGTGATCGTGCTGACCGTGATCTTCCTCAGGGTGTCCAGGTGGAACAAGGAGGTGGCGTGATGGCCGTCAACACGATGACGCCGAAGAGCGCCGGGCCGCGGCACCACGCCAGGCCGCGAGGGGCCGGGCCGAGCCGCATGCCCAAGGTCAAGACGGTGATCGTCGCGGCGAGCGCGTACGTCATCGCGTTCGTCTTCCTGTTCCCGTACCTGGTGATGCTGCTCACCTCGCTGCGTTCCCAGGACTCGCTGCGCGATGTGGCGTTCTGGCCGGAGGAGTGGGTGTGGTCGAACCTCGCCAACTTCTGGACCAGCGGCCTGGCCGGGAACCTGTGGGTGACGCTCAAGGTCGCCGGCGGGTCGACGATCCTGGTGCTGCTCGTGGCGCTGCCGGCGGCGTACTACACGGCCAGGCACAACTTCAGGGGGCGCACGGCGTTCCTGGTGCTGGTGCTGATCACGCAGATGTTCCAGCCGACGGCCATGGTGGTCGGCATCTACCGGGAGTTCTTCCAGTTCGGGCTGGTCGACTCGATCTGGTCGCTGATCCTGGTCAACGGCGGGTTCAACCTGGCGTTCGCGGTGTGGATCCTGAACGCGTACTTCGCCTCGATCCCGCGTGAGCTGGAGGAGGCCGCGTTCATCGACGGGAACGGGCGCTTCGGCGCGCTCTTCAGGATCACGCTGCCGCTCGCCATGCCCGGCGTCATCACCGCGCTGATCTTCACGTTCATTGCGGCATGGAACGAGTTCGTGGTCGCGCTGACCCTCACCACGACCACCGAGAACCAGCCGCTCACGGTGGCCCTGAACTCCTTCATCGGCCAGTATCAGGTCGACTGGCAGAACCTGTTCGCCGGCTCCGTGATCGCCACCATCCCGGTGATCATCCTCTTCGCGCTGATCGAGCGGAAGGTGGTGGGGGGCCTGACGGCCGGCTCCATCAAGTAGCCCCGCTACTGCTTGGGCACCCGGGCCACGCAGAACACCGTCTGGCCGAACGGCGGCCGGACGAAACGCTCGATCAGCCGGGTCAGCGGGACCACGGTCCGGTCGTAGATCTTGACCAGGCGCGGGTCCGGGTAGCCCACCCCACCCCGGCGAACGGCCGCCCACCAGGCGATGCCGCCCAGGAAGTTGATCGGCTTGAGCACCTCGACGTCGAGCCCGGCCTTGGCGACCGTCCTGCCGAGGGTCTTGGGCGTGTAGCGCTGGACGTGGCCCACCTTGCGATCGAAGTCGCCGTAGAGCTGCGGGTAGCCGGGCACCCAGATGATGATCCGCCCGCCCGGCAGCGTGACGCGGCCCAGCGAGCGCAGGGCCTCGGCGTCCTCCTCGATGTGCTCCAGGACGTTCATCATGATGACGGTGTCGACCTTGTCCTTGAGCGGGATGTCGGTCGGCAGCCCGAACTGCAGGACGTCGATGTCGTCGCGGCCCTCGAAGCGCTTGGCGAGCTGCTCGACGCAGTAGGGGTCGAAGTCGCTGACCACGAGCCTGTCGATGCGGGGCAGGAACTGCTCGGCGAAGTGGCCGAGCCCCGACCCGATCTCCAGCACCGACCGGCCGACGTGCGGGGCGACCATGTCGAACTCGTACTGCCGATAGTTCTTGGCCTCGTCGCCACCCAGGTGGTTTTCCAAGGCCTCGTCGCCGGCGGCCGGTTGTACTACACGGTCATACCCAGAAGACATAATCCCGTTCCTTCGCAGGGCGCATGGATTGACCGAGTCTAATGCCCATGCCACCGCCGGGATTCACATGACGACGCGAAAACCGGCCTCGGATACGGTGGTCCCGCCATGGACGACGACGAGGCGATCGCCCGCTCGCTCGACGGTGATCTGGCCGCCTACGAGGCGCTGGTCGCCCGTTACAGCGCGCTCGCTCACCGTACCGCCGCCATGCTCGGCGCAGGTGACGAGGCAGAGGACGTGGTCCAGGAGGCCTTCGTCAAGGCGTTCCGCCATCTGGCGTCCTTCCGCAGGGACGCGCCGTTCCGGCCGTGGCTGCTGCGGATCGTGGCCAACGAGACGCACAACCTGACCCGGTCGCGGGGGCGCAGATCCGAGCTGGCGCTCCGGCTCGGCGCCACCGCGGACGTGACGGCGCCCGACGACCCCGAGGGCGCCGCGGTGGCCACCGACCGCCGCTCGCGCTTGTTGGCGGCGGTACGCGGACTCCCCGAGCGGGAACGCCAGGCGGTCGTGTGCCGGTACTTCTTACAACTGACGGAGGCGGAGACCGCACAGGTGCTCGACTGGCCGGTCGGCACCGTGAAGTCCAGCACCCATCGCGGGCTGGCCCGGCTGAGGGAGGAGGTGGGCAATGAACTCGCGTGAGCCTTTCGACGACCTGGAGGCGGAGCTGCTCGCGCTCGGCGACCTCATCGACGTCCCTGCCCCACCCCCCGGCGACGTCGCCGCCGCCGTACGCGCCCGCCTCGAACCC
>NZ_JADOGI010000319.1 GCF_015645445.1 Nonomuraea cypriaca
AGAGGGGTGGAGTGGGGTTCTGTGGATAAGTCCGCAGCGCGACTCGGTGGTTGTGGATAACTCCGGCCGGCTGGGCAAGGCTCGCCGGGTCGCGGCTCCTGCTGGGGGCGAACGTCGACCGCCCCCATGAAGCTCGTCAGTTGGACGCGGCGGCCGGCGCGGGAGCCGACGACGTGGAGGAGCTCGAATCCGCGGACTTGGACTTGGTCTCGGTGGACTTGCTCTCCCCGGACTCCCCAGACTTCGAGGCGGCGGGGGCCGTGGAAGAGGCCGACGACGAGCGGTTGTCGGTGCGGTAGAAACCGGAACCCTTGAACACGATGCCGACGGCGGAGAACACCTTCCGCAGGTTGCCCTGGCAGGCCGGGCAGATCGTCAACGCATCATCCGTGAACTTCTGAACGACCTCGCGCTGCTCACCACAATCGTGGCAGGCGTACTGGTATGTCGGCACGCGGCTCCTCCTTCAGAGTCTGGCACTCGAACGATGCGACTGCTAATGGTAACCGATAGGTCCAAACTCCTATTCCAGTCCCCGCTCTCCGTACCATCCGGCCAACTTTCCGCTGCGGCTCACGGCGCGCAGGCGGCGTTCGACCTCGTCACGGCAGGCGGCGGTGGCGACGACGAGGAGCTGGTCGTCCGCCCTGATCCGGGTGGTGGTGGCGGGTACGAACGATTTGCCGTCGCGGACGATCAAGGTCACCGCGGCACCGGCCGGGAGGCGCAGCTCGAAGATCTCCACGCCGTGCAGGCGCGAGCCGACCGGGACCCTGACCTGCAGCAGGTCCGCCTGGAGCTCCTCCAGCGGCGCCGACTCCACCGCGAGGTCGTGGGCCTCGGCCGGCGCGGCCACCCTGAGCAGCCGGGCGGCGAACGGCAGCGTCGGGCTCTGGAGCAGGGTGAACACGATGACGACCACGAAGACCTCGTTGAAGATCTCCTTGGACCCTTCGACCCCGCTCGCCCAGGGGATGGTCGCGAGCACGATCGGGACCGCGCCGCGCAGCCCCGCCCACGAAAGGAACGCCTGGTCACGCCAGCTCACCCAGCCGAGCCGCATCGCCCAAGCCACCACCGAACTCGCCACCACGGCCACCGGGCGCACCAGGAGGACCATGACGGTGCCGATGATCAGGCCGGGGACGATCGCCGACGGCATCTCCCAGGGACTGGCCAGCAGGCCCAGCATGACGAACAGCCCGATCTGCGCCAGCCACGCAGCGCCCTCCGCGAAGCCTCTGGTCGCCGCCCGGTGCGGCAGCCGCGAATTGCCCAGGATCAGCGCCGTCAGGTAGACGGCCAGGAAGCCGGAGCCGTGCAGCAGCACCGCGCCGCCGTACGAGACGAAGGTGAGCGCGAGCACGGCGATGGGGTAGAGGCCGGAGGCGGGCAGGGCGACGCGGCGCAGGGCGTACGCGCCCGCGGGGCCGATGGCGAGGCCGACCGCGCCGCCGATGACCAGCTCGATCGAGGTCTCCAGCAGGAACGTTCCCAACGTGGCGGACGCGTGCGCCGCCCCGCTGAGCAGCACCACGGCGATGACCGTGGGCGCGTCGTTGAACCCGGACTCGGCCTCCAGAACGCCCGCCAGCCGCGGCGGGAGCGGCAGTCTGCGTAGCACGGAGAAGACGGCCGCCGCGTCGGTGGAGGCCAGCACCGCGCCAAGGATCAGCGCCATGTGCGTGCTGAGCCCGAGAAGTCCCTGTACGAGCAGTGCGAGCACGACGATGCTGACCGCCACGCCCACGGTGGCCAGCACCACGGCCATGGGGACGGAACGTCGTACATGGGACCAGTTGGTGGTGAGCCCGCCCTCGGCCAGGATCACCGCCAGTGCGGTCAGCCCGATCTCCTGGGCGAGGTACGGGTTGTCAAAAGGGATCCCGAATCCGGAATCCCCCAGAAGCAGGCCGAAGCCCAGGAAGATCAGAAGGCTGGGCAGGCCGGTGCGATGCGCGAGGCGAACGGAGGCGATTGCCGCGATGACGATTCCGGCACCCAGGAGGAGCCAGATATCAAGCGTCATTCCGCCCCCTCTCGCACCCCAGTTCACATAAGACTAGTGAGTCCCTCGGGTGTCATGGCATAGCGGACTTGACGGTCGTGCGGCTCCGAGGGGACGCCGTCGATCAGTTCGCCGTCGTGCAGCAGGGCCACCGTCGGCACGTTCGGACCCACTCTGGCCAGGGCACGATCGTACGAGCCGCCGCCTCGGCCGAGGCGTACCCCCGTCTTCCTGTCCACCGCCAGGGCGGGCACGATCACGAGCGCGGCGGTGCGGACGGCCTCGACGCCGCGGCGCGTGTCGACCGGCTCCATGATCCCGTAGCGGCCCGGGGCGAGGGTGTCCGGCCCGTCGTACACCGCCCAATCCAGGTCATTGTCCGTGCGAAGGACGGGCAGGATCACCGTGGCACCATGTTTCCACAGAGCGAACACGAGCCCGTGCGTATCCGGCTCCGACCCCGTTGACCAGTAGCAAGCCACCAGACCGGCCATCTGGACCCACGGTTGTCCGAGCAGCGTTTCGCGGACCTTGATGGCGTTTGCGCGCAGTTGTTCGGGGGAGAGGGAGGCGCGCGCCGCATCAAGCTCGCGGCGCAGGTTCATCTTGTCCACAGGTCCCTCCACTAGGGTCTACTCATGGCTGACTTCGACCCTGTGACGAAAGCCGTCGTGCCCGCCGCGGGTCTGGGCACCCGGTTCCTTCCGGCGACCAAGGCGACACCCAAGGAGATGTTGCCCATTGTCGACAAGCCCGCGATCCAGTATGTCGTCGAGGAGGCCGCCTCCGCCGGGCTCTTGGACGTGCTCATGGTCACTGGCAAGAATAAGCGGTCCATCGAGGATCACTTCGACCGCGCGTTCGAGCTGGAGGAGGCCCTGGAGGCCAAGGGCGACGAGCACCGGCTGTCCCAGGTTCGTGAGCCCGCCTCGCTGGCGACGCTCCACTACGTGCGGCAGGGCGAGCCCAAGGGCCTCGGCCACGCGGTGCTCTGCGCCAAGCAGCACGTCGGCGACCATCCCTTCGCGTGCCTGCTCGGCGACGACCTGATCGACTACCGCGACCCGCTGCTCAAGCGCATGATCGAGGTGCGTGACACGTTCGGGGGGAGCGTGATCGCGCTGATGGAGGTGCCCAAGGAGCAGGTCTCGCTGTACGGCGTCGCCACCATCGAGGCCACCGCCGAGGACGACGTCGTGCGGGTGACCGACCTGGTGGAGAAGCCGCCGGCCGACGAGGCGCCGTCCAACTGGGCGATCATCGGCCGCTACGTGATCGATCCCGTCGTGTTCGAGGTGCTGGAGAACACACCGCCGGGGCGCGGGGGCGAGATCCAGCTCACCGACGCGTTGCGTACGCTCGCCGCGCGCGGCGCCGAGGAGGGCGGGCCGGTGCACGGTGTGCTATTCCGGGGTAGGCGCTATGACACGGGCGACAAGTTGGACTATTTGCGGACTGTGGTGAAGTTCGCGGCGGGCCGGGAGGATCTGGCGTCGGAGTTCGTGCCGTGGCTGCGGGAGTTCCTCGATGAAATCGGTTGACGCGCATCTGGCCGACATCCTGGCCGCTGTGCGTCCTCTGGCGCCGCTGGAGCTCGAACTCGAGCAGGTGCTGGGGGCGACGCTGGCCGAAACCCTGACCTCGCCGGTGCCGCTGCCGCCGTTCGACAACTCGGCCATGGACGGATATGCCGTACGGTCTGTTGATATTTCGGATGTTCCGGTTACGTTGCCGGTGACCGACGACGTGCCGGCCGGATCCCAGGAGTTGCGGGCCGTCGGGCCTGGGCACGCCGTGCGCATCATGACCGGGGCCCCGATGCCGGCCGGCGCCGATGCCGTGGTGCCGGTCGAATGGACGGACGGGGGGAAGGTCTCCGTACGCATCGATCGCCCGGTGCAGGCCGGCAACGCGGTCCGGCGCGCGGGCGAGGACGTCCAGGCCGGTGAGGTGGTACTCGAGGCGGGCACGGTGATCGGCCCCGCGCAACTGGGGATCATCGCCGGAGTGGGACGGCGGAGCGTCTGGGCCAGGCCGCGGCCTCGGGTCGTCGTCATCTCCACCGGCGCCGAGCTGGTCGAGCCCGGTGGCCCGCTGGCCCTCGGGCAGATCTGGGACTCCAACAGCTACACCTTGACCGCCGCCGTCCGCGAGGCGGGCGGCGAGGGCTTCCGCGCGGGTACCGTCGGGGACGATCCGGGCGTCCTGCTCGAACAACTCGACACCCAGCTCGTACGCGCCGACGCGATCATCACCAGCGGCGGCGTCTCGATGGGCGCTTACGAGCCGGTCAAGGAGGCTCTGTCGCCTTTGGGGACGGTTCGTTTCGAGAAGGTGGCCATGCAGCCGGGGATGCCGCAGGGGTTCGGCGTCCTGGGGGACGACCAGGTGCCGATCTTCGCGCTGCCCGGCAACCCGGTGTCGTCCTTTGTGTCGTTCAAGCTGTTCGTACGCCCCGCGCTCGACAAGATGCGCGGGTTCAACGGCGGCATGCCGGAGTCGGTCACCGCGCGGACCCTCGCGTCGCTGCGGTCACCCGCCGGGCGGCGTTCGTTCCTGCGCGGCGTGCTGGCGCCCGACGGCACGGTCTCGCCGGTGCGCGGGCAGGGCTCGCACCAACTCGCCGCCCTGGCCGCGGCGAACGCGCTGATCGTGGTCGCGGAGGACGTGACCGAGGTGGCCGAGGGGGCTTCCGTGCAGGTGATCCCGCTGTGAGCGGGTTGGAGGTGGTTCGGCGATGAGTGAGTTGACCCATATCGATGAGACCGGCGCGGCTCGCATGGTCGACGTCTCGGCCAAGGACGTGTCGGCTCGCACCGCCACGGCCACGGGGCGGGTCCTGCTGTCGGCCGAGGCCGTGGCCTTGCTGCGGTCGGGAGAGGTGCCGAAGGGCGACGCGCTCGGGGTGGCGCGGATCGCGGGGATCATGGGGGCGAAGCGGACGCCCGACCTGATCCCGCTCTGCCATCCGATCGCGTTGCACGGGGTGAAGGTGACGCTGGACGTCGAGGACTGGGGCGTGGGGATCACGTGCCGGGTCAAGACGGCCGACCGTACGGGCGTGGAGATGGAGGCGCTGACGGCGGTTTCCGTGGCGGCGCTGGCACTGATCGACATGGTCAAGGCGGTCGACCCGGCCGCGGTGATCACCGATGTCCGGGTGGAGGAGAAGCTGGGCGGGAAGACCGGCCGCTGGACTCGGGAACCAGCATGATTCGGGCACTCGTGATCACCGTGTCGAACCGGGCGTCGGCCGGGATTTATGAGGATAAATCCGGGCCGTTGCTGGCCGAGCTGCTACGCGTCGATGCGGGCTGCGAGGTCGAGGGGCCGGTGGTGGTGCCCGACGGCGCGCCTGTCGAGGCGGCACTGCGTGATGGCGTTTCGGGGGGGTATGACGTCATCGTCACCACCGGGGGGACCGGGTTGACGCCCATGGACCTCACGCCGGAGATGACAGCCCGGGTGATCTCCCGGGAGATTCCCGGTATAGCCGAGGCCATTCGGCTCGCGAATCGAGAGCGGGTGCCCACCTCTGTGTTGTCCCGCGGGCTCGCGGGTCAGGCAGGGGATACCTTGATCGTGAATTTGCCGGGATCTTCCGGTGGCGTACGCGATGGCGTGGCCGTACTCGCGCCGATTCTGCGGCACGCGGTCGATCAGATCCGGGGCGGCGACCACCCGCGCTGAACGTGATTCGGGCCGGATGATCGGGGACCCGTGGCGACATCATGCCCGATAGGGGGATGATGAGAGGTGTGGATCGACTTCGTGGCTGGCCGGCGACCCTCGAGGAGGGTCCGGTAGGTCTGCGGCCGCTGCGGCTGAGCGACGTACGCGTGTGGCGCGAGACGCGGCTGCGCAATGCCGACTGGCTGCGTCCCTGGGAGCCGAGCAATCCTGAGACGCCGCTGTTCAGGACAGGGCTCGGGCCCTACATCTCCATGGTCGGCACCCTCCGCCGTGAGGCGCGGCAGGGGCTGGCGCTGCCTTGGGTGGTGACGTACGGGGGGCGGTTCGCGGGGCAGTTGACCGTGGGCGCCATCGTGTGGGGATCTGCCCGTTCTGCCCAGGTCGGATACTGGATCGACGGCGCGCTGGCCGGCCGGGGGATCACGCCCACCGCCCTCGCCATGGCCGTTGACCATTGCTTCTTCACCACGGGATTGCATCGGATAGAGGCGAACATCCGTCCCGAGAATCAGGCCAGCCGTAGGGTGGTTGAGAAGCTCGGATTCCGGGAAGAAGGCATTCGGCGTCGTCAACTTCACATCGATGGAGCCTGGCGCGACCACATTTGCTACGCGTTGACCGTTGAGGATGTTCCTGGCGGGCTGCTCGTGCAATGGCGTCGCGCTCGAGAATCAGCCGCTCAGGGTGGTTCTCCCGTCGAAGAGGTTTGACGATCTCGCGACACACCGCACCGAATGCTCGTCAATCAGTGACACGCGGTCTTACGGTGCGTGACGTGAGCACATTGAAGACGCAGCGAGCACGCCCGCGTCTTCGTGCTGCCCGGAGGTGGCCGTGAGCAGCGTCCTCCTCTATCTGGCCATCGTGGTGATGTGGCTTTGCGTCCTCATTCCGATGTGGCTGCGCAAGGACAAGACCAACCTCGCGGAGCTGGCCGAGCTCGAAGAGCACTACACCGGCGAACACGCACTGCCCGACCTCGACAACCTGGACCCTTCGGACACCGACGAGGACGATGGGGCCTCGCTGGCCGAGTTCGAGAAGGTCGATGTACGGCAGTTCCGGCTGCGCCGCCGAGCCATCATCGTAGCCCGTCGGCGCCGGCTCCTGTTCTTCACCGCCCTGCTGGTGATCGCCTCCGTCGTCACGGCCGCGGTCAAGATGATCCCGTGGTGGGGTGTGGCGCCGTCCGTCGTCATCATGCTGACGTACATGGCGTTTCTGCGCATCGCCGTACAGGTGGACAGCGAACGCCGCGTTCGCGCCCGTCAGGCGCGCGCTGAGCGGCGGCGGCAGGCGCGGGAGCGGCGGCAGGCCGTGGAGGAGGCGGAGGCCGAGATCATCGATCTCGCGGCTCTGCATGCGGACGTCCTGTTCGATCAGTACGCCGAACCGCCCAGGCGGGCGGTGGGGGACTGAAACGGTGGCGCGAGGACCCTCCGGAGTTTGCTAATCTGGTCGAGTCCTTGGGGATGTAGCGCAGTCCGGTAGCGCACTTCGTTCGCATCGAAGGGGTCAGGGGTTCGAATCCCCTCATCTCCACCCAGGTCAAAGGCCGTTTCTGATGATCAGAGACGGCCTTTTTCATTGCCGTACAGCAGGTCCGTACAGCAACCGCCCCAGTCGAAGACGCCTCCGGCGGGGGACCCCGGCCCCGAGGTGATCGTTCCATGATGGCTGAGGCCTTGATCACCTCGCCCACCGCTGCCCCAGGCAGAGCCCAGCAGACCGACTCCTCCGGCGCAAGCCCGGCTCTGGCCGTCGGCATCAAATGATCGCGGAACGAAAGCCACTCAAGGTACACGCGAAGCCGGGCTTGCACCTACGTCCCCGGCCCGCTGCCGCTACGCGGTGGGATGACGGCGGACGAGGTGATCAAGGGGGAACGAGTGCGGGGCCGCCTCTTGCGAGACGGCCCCTTAAGTTCCGATCTTCAGAAGAGTTGTTCGCCGAGCCGTCTGAGCGCGTTTCGCGTGGCTTCGGATGAGACCTCGCTGTAGATGTTCATAGTCACGGCGATCTGGCTGTGGCGGAGGATCTGCATGGCGATCCTCGGGTGAACGTCCAGAGCGACCAGCAGAGAGGCACACGTCTTGCGGGTCGCGTGAACCGGGATGCTCCGTACCTTGGCATGTTCGATGGCTTTGGCGAAGCTGCGGTTGAAGTTGCGGGGCTCGATAGGCCTGCCCGTCCTAGTCGTGAACACCAAGCCGTTCTCTATCCACTCGTTTCCCGCGGCCCTGCGTGAGCGTTCCCGATCTTCCCGGCGCCCCTTCAACGCGGTGACGCAGACGTCTATCAAGGGGAGGACGGCATCGGACGCTTCAGTTTTGGTCTCGCGGTGATGGAGCTGGCCCCGGACGCGCTGGAGCTGCCAGGCGATCGTCATCTCGGCGTTGTCCAGGTCCACGTCCTGCCATCGGAGCCCGAGGAGCTCACCACGGCGCAGGCCGGTGGCCAGAACGAGGACGTAAGCCGCATACAAGGGGTCGCGACGATGGCTGGCGACGATGGCGACGCCGGGTGTCTCGGCGGCGATGGCACGGGCGGAGACGAGTGCGGCGGGGTCGAGGTCGCCGAGGGTCATGGTGGCGGTCTCGGGGTCGTTGACCCGGTGGCAGATCCGTCCTGAGCATTGAGCGCGTAGAGAGGTGACGCCGGGGCCGAGGTCGGAGCCGATGCGCTGGCCGCAGCAGAACAGGTAGATGCCGAACGCTCGCCCGAGCTGGGCGACCCGCAGCAGCGCGGTCGAGGTCTTGGCGATCTCGTCCTTCTCCGACTTGTCGGCCATCAGATACAGCTCAGCCAGTTCGTCCACCAGCACGACGACGGGCACCGGGCGGATGGCGGGTGGGAGCTGCCAGATGTTGCGGGCACCGGCCTGACGGCACAGCCCCATCCGGTCGAGCATCAGCCCGACGAGGTCCTCTAGCAGAGTCACGGACTCGGCGCGGGTGGTGGCCAGCGCGGACAGGCGCGGCGCGTACGGGGTGAACTCGACTCCGCCCTTGAGGTCGAAGCCGACCAGTGCCACCGGTTGCGGCGCGAGGCCGACGATGAGTGCGTTGGCGAGGTTGGACTTGCCGGACTGGGTGGCCCCGGCGTTGATCCAGTGCGGCACCGTCTTGAAGTCGATGACCCATGGGCCGCCGGTCTCCAGCCTGCCGACGGTGACCTTGAGCAGTTCGGTGGAGGGCGGCAGCTCCTCGACCTTTACCAGGGGATCCCGCACCGTCACTGATAGCCGGACCCGGCCCGGCTTGTCGGAGGAGACGCGCACGGCGTGCACGCCCCAGGAGTGCGCGAGCCGTTCGGCGGCGTCGGCGTAGTCGCCAGGTGTCTGGCCTTCCAGGGTGTGCAGGGTGACCCGCCAGCCGTTCCGGGTGGGCAGCGGCAGCCACATGAACGGTTTGGTGTCGACGGCGACCCGCTGGAAGCGGCGGCGGACCTTGACCAGGCCGGTGGAGGCGATTGCGCCGGGCACGGTGGTGAACCACCAGCGTTGCCGTTTCTTGGTCAGCCCGCAGCCGAGCGCCACCCGCCGCCACGACGTGCGCACGAATAGGGCGGCGAGCGGGAACCCGAGCGCGAGCCAGAACGAGGGGTAGTGCAGGCGGCGCCAGGCCCACAGCCCGGCCGCCGTAGCGGCCAGGACTGTGAGTACGAGCAGCGCGTCACGCATCGGCGGCCTCCCGTGCGGGGAGCAGGGCTGAGGCGCGGTAGGAGATGCCCCACCGGCCGGCCATCTCCCACACGTAGCCGAGCAGGCCGACCGCGTTGACGGCGTCTCCTGCTTTGATGGGCGGCTCTCCGGTGATGCCGATCTTGACGAGCTCGATCCGGCCGAGCTCGTCCTCGACGGAGACGGTGACCTCGTAGACGGTGTTGCCGTCCTTGTCGGTCTTGATCTCGCCGGTGTCGCGGTTGAGCACGCGAGGGCGCGCGGCCTTCACGCAGGTGATGGCGAGCTTGCTTGCATCCACAGGGATCGGAACGGAACGCATGGTCTCTGACCCGAAAATAGAGATCAGCGGGCAGGCGGCAGCGAACCCCGGCCATCGCGCCTGGTCAGGGTCTCTCGGGACGGTATGGGGAATGTCAGGCAGTCTCTGGTCCGACCGTCACCTTCCCGTC
>NZ_JADOGI010000032.1 GCF_015645445.1 Nonomuraea cypriaca
GGACGTGTGAAGGTCTACGAGGCCATCGTCAAGGGCGAGAACATCCCCGAGCCGGGAATTCCCGAATCCTTCAAGGTGCTCATCAAGGAGATGCAGTCGCTGTGCCTCAACGTCGAGGTGCTGTCCACCGACGGCATGTCGATCGAGATGCGCGACACCGACGAGGACGTCTTCCGCGCCGCGGAGGAGCTCGGTATCGACCTGTCCCGGCGTGAGCCGAGCAGCGTCGACGAGGTCTGAGCGCCTTACGGCCTCTGATCCACGCCGCCGTCCCGGCCGGTACACGACCGGCGGGACGGCGGCGTGGCGACGTACGTGCCCGCGTTGCTCGGCAGAGGGCCGGTCACCCGCCGACGGCGCAGGTGTCTCCGTTGAGTGAGAACCGGCTCGGCAGGGACGCGTCACCCGTGTGGCTGGCCAGATAGCCCATGGTGACGCTGCGGCCGGGGGCGATGGAGCCGTTGTGCGTGGCGTTGACCGCGTTGACGATGTCCCCGCTCTGGGTGAGGTCGGTGTTCCAGTCCGAGATGATGGTCTGGCCCCTGGACAGGGGGAAGCTCAGTGTCCAGCCGTTGATCGGTGCGGTGCCGGTGTTGGTGATGGTGAGGTCGACGGTCATGCCGACGCCCCAGGTCTGGGTAGTGTGCTTGATCCGGCAGGTCGGCTCGGCCCGCTCGAACGACACGCGGTGCAGACCGCCGGGAAGGTCGTTGACGACGTAGAGCTCGCCCTCCACGGTGCTGCCGAACGCGGTGACCTGTGTGGGCATTTCGCCGATCTCGGCCTGGGAGTAGCCGCCGTCGCCGTCCTCGCGCAGCGCCCACACGGTGTTGGAGCAGTAGTCGGTGGCGATGTAGGTGCCCCCGACCAGGTCGGCGAACTCCTCACCGCGGTACACCTGTCCGCCGATGACCGCGCAGCCGCCGGTGTGCGGTGAGTAGGTGAAGATCGGCTTGGTGTACTGGGCGTCGGACCGGCACTGGGTCTGGTCGAACACCTCCAGCCCCTCGTAGCAGGACCAGCCGAGATTCGCGCCCGCCTGCCGTCCGGCCTTGATGTGGTTGATCTCCTCCCACCTGCCCTGGCCGACGTCGCCGATCCACATCGAGCCGTCCGCGTGGTCGATGGAGAAACGCCAGGGGTTACGCCCGCCGAACATCCATATTTCTTCCCGCGCCCCCTCCACCCCGACGAACGGATTGTCCTCGGGAACGCAGTAAGCCAGGTCCCCGCAGCTCCGGTTCACGTCGACGCGCAGGATCTTGCCCAGCAGGGTGTCCACGCGCTGCCCTGAGTCGAAGGGGTCCCCGGAGCCGCCGCCGTCGCCGATGCTCCAGTACAGGTAGCCGTCGGTGCCGAAGGCGAGCTGGCCGCCGTTGTGGTTGCTGTTCTCGGAGTGCTCCTGGGAGAGCAGCGGCTCGAGGCTCGCGTCGTCCAGTCTGTATCGGGCCAGGGTCACCGCGCCGTCCGGCAGTGCGGTGTACGCCAGGTACAGGTCCTGGCTCTCGGCGAAGTCGGGCGCGAGGGCCATGCCGAGCAGGCCCCGCTCGTTGCCGGATTCGTCCACCGAGGCCACGATGTCGATGATCGGGGTCTGTTCGAGACCGGTGTCCGGGTGGTAGACGCGCACGGTGCCGCGCTTCTCGGTGATGAACAGCCTGTTCGTCCCGTCATCGGGTGCGGCGATGGCGGTGGGGCGTCGTAACCCGAAGGCGACCTGGGTGGCGGTCGCGTTGATCTCTTCCAGCGGCACCGTGGCGGGCACGCCGGTGTCCGCGACGAACGAAGGCGCGGATGAGGATGTCGCCGCGGCGGCCGGTGGGGTTAGTACGCTCACGGGGGCGAGCAGTGGCAGGGACAAGGCGAGCAGCACGGAGGCTGCCCGGCGTTTTCCTGGCATGTCGGACTCCAGAGGCGAGGTCTTCGGCGGGGTCCTGAGGACGCGGGTGCCCCGGGACCGGAGCGCGTCCGGGCTCGCAACACGCCCGGCCCGGTCGCATCCCGCCCCGAAGCAAGCGGACTTACGACGCCGACCGGACAGGTTCCGTGCTCTGACGTGCCCGACCGGACGGTATCCGCTCGCCGCCCGTCACAACCAGGCCCGCACGTCCTGGGAGGCGACACCAGGCCACTGTGGCCACTCTCTTCCCCTCTGACCAGGGGCGATACGAGAGCCCTCCGGCGAGGCCGCCACTGGACTCATGAAACGTACATCGCCACGGACCCGGCCGGCTCAGCAGCTCTGGGACCCAGGTCAGCCGAGTGCAGCGGTCGCGGCCCTCAGCTCGTCCAGCTCCTGATGTGCGAGGTCGGGGAAATCGACCGCTTCATCGGCTCTGGCGCGGAAGGGCCGATCCGATCGAAGTGGTCGGGTACGTCTTGAGCGAGATGGCATTGGCCGCTTCCCGAACCGGCTTCATGATCTTCTCCATGACCATGGCCTTGCCCGGCATGTAGGGGGTCATGCGCATCATCGCCAGTTGCAGCCACGCCCGCAGTCGGGTGGCGAGGACCATCTGCTTGACCGACTCGTAGGGTGGGCGTCATGGGCGTTGTTCGGGATTTGTACGACGTGCGGATGCCTACCTCCCCCGGCACGGACCGTCCCATGTTCCGGCGCCGCCCCCTCGCCGTCCTGGCCGGGATCCTGCTCGTCGGCAACACGACGCTCTTCGCGGCGGCCGGAAACTTCGGGGTGCTCGCCGTGCCGGCGGCCGTGCTGGCGTCCGGCCCGGTGCTCCTGGCGTGGTACCGGCCCGTGGCCGCGTGGGTGGTCATAGCGGTGGCCGGGCCCCTCATCACCTACGTCGGGGTGGCGCTGGCCAGCCCGATGACGCCCCTGCCGTGGTATTTCAACGTGCTGTTCACCCAGTTACCGGTCATGTACGTGCTGGCCCTGTCGGCCGCCCGCCGCGTGACGGCGATCGCCTGCGTCGTGACCATCGCGGCGGGGACGGCCGCGGTCGCGCTGTTCCGCGCCGCGGACCCCATGGCCGTGGTCACCGGCGTGGGAAGTTGGAGCCTGGTGCTCCTGGCCGCCATGCTGGTCGGCGACGCCCGCCGGGCGCGGCGGCTCGACACGCTGCGCGCGGCTGAGGAGGTCGGGCGGACACGGATCCTCGAGGAGCGGACCCGCATCGCCAGGGAGCTGCACGACGTGGTGGCCCATCACATGTCGGTGATCGCCGTGCAGGCGGCCAGCGCCCCTTACCGGGTCGAGGGCGGGGTGAGCGGGCCGGCCGCCCGGGAGTTCGCCGCCATCAACGCCGCCGCTCGCGCGTCCCTGCGGGACATGCGCCTCCTGCTCGGCGCCCTGCGCGGCACGGACGGCCCGGCCCGGACCGCGCCGCAGCCCGGCCTGACCGACCTGGACGAGCTCGTGGAGTCCGTACGCCGGGCTGGCGTGCCCGTCCGGCTCGCGGTCGCCGGGGAGCCGTCGGTGTCGCCGGTGGAGTCGGTCACCGTCTACCGGATCGCGCAGGAGGCGCTGAGCAACGTCGTACGCCATGCGCCGGCCGCCGAGACGACCGTCGTGGTCCGGGCCGACGCCGACGGGGTGGCGGTGGAGGTGGACAACGAGCCCCCGCCCCGGACGACCCCAGCGGTGGAGGCGCGGGGCCCTGGTGGTCGTACGGGGCTGGGGCTGGGGCTGGGGCTGATCGGCATGCGCGAACGGGTGGCGGCGCTCGGTGGCGAGGTCACGGCGGGCGCGACGGAAGAGGGTGGCTTCACCGTGCGCGCAAGGCTGCCGAAGGGAGACGATGCATGATCACGGTGCTGGTGGCCGACGACCAGGCGATGATCAGGGCCGGATTCGCGGCGCTGCTCTCCGCACAGCCCGACCTCCAGGTGCTCGGGGAGGCCCGCGACGGCCTGGAGGCGGTGGCGGCGGCCCGGGAGCTGCGGCCCGACGTCGTGCTCATGGACGTACGCATGCCCAACCTCGACGGCCTGGAGGCCACCCGCCGCATCATGGGCACCGGCCGGCAAACCAAGGTGCTGATCCTGACCACCTTCGACGTCGACGACTACGTCTACGCGGCCCTGCGCGGCGGGGCCAGCGGGTTCCTGCTGAAGGACGCGCCGCCGGAGGACCTCATCACCGCCGTCCGCGTCGTCGCCGGCGGCGAGGCGCTGCTGGCGCCCTCGGTCACCCGCAGGCTCATCGAGGAGTTCACCTCCCGCCGGCCCTTGGACGAGGCCGAGTCGCTGCGGCTGAACACGCTGACCGGCCGCGAGCGGGACGTCCTGCGGCTGGTGGCGGCCGGGCTGGCCAACGCCGAGATCGCCGGGGAGCTGACGATCGCCGAGGAGACCGTGAAGTCGCACGTGGGGCGCATCTTCACCAAGCTGAGGCTGCGCGACCGGGCGCAGGCGGTGGTGTTCGCCTACGAGAGCGGCCTGGTGGTGCCGGGCGCTCCCTCTCCGGGGGCACGGCGGAGCCCGCGACTGCGCTCCTGAGGGGGATCCGCCGCCCCGCGTTCCCTTCCTACCGTCGGCCGCATGATCAGATTGACAGCCGCGGCCGCGCTGCTGCGGGCCGGAGCGACGGTCTCCCTCAGCGAACCCGAATTACTCGGCCTGTCCACCTGCGTCCGGCCCGGAGCGGTCTGCTTCGATATCGGTGCCGCGTACGGGATGTACACCTATCCGCTGGCCCAGCTCGTCGGCCCGACCGGGCAGGTGCACAGCTTCGAACCGCTGCCGTTGCCGTACCGGCTGCTGGAGACCGGGGTGCGGGCCTCGGGGGCGCGCAACGTGCGGGTCACCAACGCCGCGCTGGGGGCGTCGCTCGGGTGGCGCACACTGCGGCTGCCGTACCGGTTCGGGCTGCCGATCCACGGCTGGGCGCACCTGGAGGAAGGACTGAAGCACCCGGGGCAGTTCGCCGCCGCCAAGACGCTGGAGGTGCCGGTGTACAGCGTGGACCGCGTGTGCGAGCTGCGGGAGATCGCGCGGGTGGACTTCATGAAGGTGGACGTGGAGGGCTTCGAGGCGGAGGTGCTGGAGGGGGCCAGGTGGACGATCGAGCAGCACCGGCCCGCGCTCCTGATGGAGATCGAGCAGCGCCACGTCGACAAGTACGGCAGGACCTCCGCCGAGGTCGCCGGGTCGCTGATCGAGCGTGGCTACCGGATGCACGTCTGGCACGGGCGCCGCTGGCGGCGTACGGACCGGGTGGCCGCCCCGCGGCGCAACTACCTGTTCATCGCCAACGCTCTCGGGAAGCCGGATGGTGGGCGGCACGTCAGGACCTGGGACGGCGCCTGACCGCCGATCCGTTGATGGGTTCCCCAACCCTCACGATGGGAGCCCGACACCATGCGACGTCTCAGCCCTCTGGGCGCTCTGTGCCTGCTGGCGGCGGCGGTCGCCGTCACGCCGGCCGCCGCCGCTGCGCGGCCGTGGACTGCCGGTCAATCGACGACCCCGTCTACCACCGCGTCGGCCTTCCGGCACGGCGAACCGCCCACCCCGCGGCCTTAGGGCCCTTACGCCGGCCGTTCAGCGGAGGATGCGGATTCTCAGGCTGATGAGTGCCCATGCGAGTCGTGGCCGTGGGAATCACGCGGCTTGTTCGAGGGTCGCAGGCCTGAGAGATCCCGCTCGACGACGATGTTGCGGTCGGAGACGCGGCTGCCGAACGCGAACTGCGGCCAGTAGCCCTGGATCTCCATCCGGCTGCGCTCGCTCCACCGCCGGGCCAGGTCGCTGCGCGTCTTGTAGAAGTTCAGCGCGTACCCGCCGGCGTGGATGCGCAGCAGGGAGAAGCCGCCGGGGTACTCCTTGCCCGCGGCGATCTCCTGGTGGACGACGTCCGGCGCGATCGGGCTGACCGTGCGCTTGTTGCGGTGGGTGTGGCCCGCGTGGTGCAGGAACAGCCCGGGGGCGTTCGCGTAGTCCTGGAGGATCGTCTGGGCCTGGGCGGCGTCGATGGTGTTGCTCGCACTGATGGGGAACGCCGAGTCCTGGACGACGAGCGGATGGTGGCCGAACACCATGGTGGGCCGCTCCCGGTCCTCGGCCAGCTCGGCGCGGAACCAGGCGAGTTGGTCGGCGGACAGGGCGCCCGGGTCGCCGCCGTTGCCTGGCTTGTCGTACGTGTCGATGCCGATGACGCGCAGACCCTGCAGCTCACGGGTGAAGTACGTGGGCTCGGTGCCGTCGAAGAAGTGGTCGTGGAAGCAGTCGTTGCCCTGCCACTGCCCGGCCCGGCAGCTCGCGTAGGGGTCGCCGATGTGCGCCCGGTCGTGGTTGCCGCGGGTGACGAAGACGTCGTCGCGGTACTCGCCGAACCTGCCGAGCAGTTGGCGGGCTTTGCTGAGGTCGACGGGAACCGCCTCGGCCGAGATGTCCCCAGCGGCCAGCAGGTAGTCGGCACCGAGCGTACCGGCGTCGCGCACCAGCGCTTCGAGCATGACCTCCGGGTACGGGGGCAGCCCCGGCTCCTGCGTGATCCCGATGTACTGCGGCTGCCCGCCGACGAGACCGGCCTGGGTCTCTCCCATGTGGAGGTCGTTGCACAGGGCGACGGAGAACAGGTAGCGGCCGGGCGGCGGCTCCGGCGTGGTGAAGCTGAACGGCCCGGTGGAGCCCAGCCCGTAGTCGGAGGTGCCGACCGCGTTGCCGCTGATGAGGGTGAACTGCGTCGGCGGGACGGGCTTGCCGTTCGAGAACGCCTGATAGTAGTAGGTACGGCCAGGGTGCAGGTGGGTGAGTTCCACGTAGTGGTACGGCGTGTCGTCCGACAGGCCGTGGGCAACCCGGTTCAGGTGGTCGGGACGGGTTCCCCAGCGCACCTCGCCTTCGGCCGGAGCGGGCTCCATGCGGCCGAGGCCGTCGTCGCTGCCGGTGTAGCCGGTGTACCAGGTGATGATGGCGCGGTCTTCGGTGAGGGTGACCAGTTCAAGGTTCGCGGGCGACACGTCGTCGCGTCGGGTCGCGGCTTCCGCCACACCGTTGCGGAAGGGAAGGGCCGACACCAAGGGAGCCGCCGCGACCACTGCTGACCAGCGCAGCATGTCGCGCCGGGTGAAATCACATCCAGGCATGCGATGAAACGTATGTGGCCGGTGTTAACGGTCACCGGCGCCAAGAGGGCATGAAGAGATACAAAGGGGAACCGGGTCGTGGAAGGGCGAGGACTACCATCTGAGTTCGCCGGCGTCCTCCTGGAAGGTGCCGGTGGGGCCGTGCGTGCCGCCGAGCAGGCGCTCCATCGGGACTGGGACTGGGAGCTGGTCGCGGCCGGCCTGGTCGCCGGGTTCCGGGCCTCGGTCGGCACCGACACCGACGACCCGCGCTTCATCGAGCTCGTCGGTGAGCTCTCCCTGGCCAGCGACACCTTCCGCAGGCTGTGGGCCCGCCACGACGTGGTGAGACGTCAGGGCACCTCCATGACTCTGAACCACCCCCAGGTCGGCGAACTCGCGCTGTACCGGGAGAAACTCGCGATCAACGGTACCGCCGGGCAGGTCCTCGTCCTCTACCACCCCGAACCCGTATCGTCGCCGCGGGCCGGTCCGGTGACCGGCCCCGGTCAGTCTCTGGAGAGGATCAGGCCGCTGGTGGGTACGCCGGTTCCGGCTGTTACCAGGACGTTCGTGATGCCGGTTAGTTGGTTGGCGGCGGTGCCTCGGATTTGGCGTACCGCTTCGGCGATGCCGTTCATGCCGTGGATGTAGGCCTCCCCGAGTTGGCCGCCGTGCGGGTTGACGGGGAGGTGGCCGTCCAGTTCGATGCCTCCGTCCTTGAGGAAGTCCGGCGCCTCGCCTCGGCCGCAGAAGCCCAGTTCTTCCAGTTGGGCCAGGACGAACGGGGTGAAGTGGTCGTACAGGATGGCGGTTTGGATGTCTTTGGGGGTTAAGCCCGACATTTGCCAGAGTTGGCGGCCGACGACGGATATTTCGGGGAGGCCGGTCATGTCGTCCCGGTAATAGCTCGTCATCATCATCTGGCTCGACGAGGAGCCCTGGGCGGCGGCGGTGATCAGTGCGGGTGAGCGGCGGAGGTCGCGGGCTCGTTCGGCTGAGGTGACGAGCAGGGCCACCGCGCCGTCGCTCTCCTGGCAGCAGTCGAGCAGGTGCAGGGGCTCCACGATCCACCTGGACGCCTGGTGGTCCTCCAGCGTGATCGGGCGGCCGTGGAACCACGCCGCCGGGTTCGTGGCCGCGTGCCTGCGCATGGCCACCGCCACCCGCCCGAAATCCTCCGAGCGGGCGTTGTACACGTGCATGTACCGCCGCGCGAACATCGCCACCCACGCCGCCGGAGTCATCAGCCCGAACGGCACGTGCCAGCTCATCTCCAGCCCCCGCGAACCTGGCTCCCCGGTCAGCCCGGCGTTCGGCTGGCCGAAGCGGCGGCCGGAACGTTCGTTGAACGCCCGGTAGCAGACGACCGCCGAGGCCGCCCCCGTCGCCACGGCCATGGCGGCGTGCGCCACGGTGCCGCAGGCCGCGCCGCCCCCGTACTCGACCCTGGAGAAGAACGTCAGGTCGCCGATTCCGGTCTCCCTGGCGACGGCGATCTCCTGGTTGGCGTCCTGGCTGTAGGTGACCAGGCCGTCCACGTCACCCGGCGCCAGCCCGGCGTCGTCCAGCGCCGCCAGTACGGCCTCGGCCGCCAGCCGCAGCTCGGACCGCCCGGACTGCTTGCTGAACTCGGTGGCCCCGATGCCCGCGATGGCGCTGCGCCCGCTCGACATCAGCTCTCCTCGCGCGCGAAAACAGGCGCGAAACCAGGCGTGAAAAGGGTGACCGTGCCGGTGACGTGGTCGCCCAGGCTCACCCGGCCGCGTACCTCCACCGCGAACCGGCTCCCCTCGCGCGACACGACCGTCCCGCTGAAGCGAAGGCGGTCCCCCGCGTACGCCGGGACGCCCAGCCTGACGTCGATCCGCTGAATGACCGTCTCCAGGCCCGCCCAGTCGGTGACGTAGCGCTCGACGAGGCCCATGGTGGTCAGGATGTTGAGGAAGATGTCCTTCGACCCCTGCGCGCGGGCGATCCCGGGGTCGTGGTGGACCGGGGTGAAGTCCATGGTGGCCAGGGCCGTGGAGACGACCACGGTGGGCGTGAGGTCGATGGCCAGCTCAGGCAGCTCGGCGCCGGTTTCTGGCCGCGTCATGACGGCGCCCACATCGGGAGGACCAGTTGGTCGTCCATCCGGCGATACACCACACGCAACGGCATGCCGATCTCGACCTCCTCGGCCGGGCAGTCCACGACGTTCCCGACGATCCGTACGCCTTCCGGCAGTTCCACCACGCCCACCACGAACGGCGTCTCCCGGCCCGGCACCTGGGGGTGGTGGTGCACGACGTAGCTGTAGAGGACGCCCCGGCCGCTCGCGACCGTGGCGGAGCGGTTCGCGGAGCGGCAGCGAGGGCACAGAGGCCCCGGCGGGTGGCGTAGCTCACCGCAGTCCGTGCAGGTCTGGATGCGCAGCTCGCCCTGCCGCACGCCCTCCCAGAAGAACGCCGTGTCCTGGTTGACAGCGGGTTGGAGCGGGTACGGCGCCAGCTGCTCGGGGGCGTCCGGTGGGCGAAATTTCAGGATTCGGAAGAGCATCTCCGTCACCGGCTCGTCGTCGGCGTACCAGGTGACGTTCCAGGTGGCGAAGTAGCCCGTCCCCAGGGCCGTCCGCTTCGGCCCGGCGAGGTCCGAGAACCGGGTGGCGGGAGTGAGGCGCTCGCCGACGCGGGCGTACCGGTGGTACGTCTGCTCGCAGTTGGTCGCGACCACGCCCGTGTAGCCGGCGGCGTCCAGGGCGTTGAGCACGTCGTCCACCGGCGAACGGTCCCTGGCCGCGGGCCGCAGGCCGGGCATCGTCCACACCTGCGCCATCGCGGGCGGGGCCACGCCTTTGTCGAGGTACGCCGGGTTCGCGTCCCCCATGGCGTCCAGCCAGCGCCGGATCATGGGGACGTTCACCGGGTCGGGCGCCGGGGTGCCGCGTACCTCGCCCAGCGCCGCCTGCTTGCCCGCCAGCTCGTGCAGCTCCCGCTCGGTCATCGCGGCGGCCTCGGCAGGTTCAGGCCGAGCATGGCGATCAGTTCGCGCTGCACCTCGTTCACCCCGCCGCCGAACGTCAGCACCACCGCGCCCTTCACCCCTCGGTCCATGCGTTCCAGCAGCTCGGCCGTCTCCGGGTCGGACGGGTCGCCGTACCTCGCCAGGATCTCCCCGACCAGCCGTCCCACCTCCTGCATGCGTTCCGATGCGTAGATCTTGGTGGCGGACGCGTCGGGGGCGCCCAGCCAGCCGAGCTCCATGTTCGCCGCGACCTGCCAGTTGAGCAGCTCGTTCGTGCGGTGGGCCGCCCACACCCGCGCCAGCGCCCGGCGCACGTCGGGCTCCGCGACACAGCCTGTGCGGCGGGCCCAGGCGAGGAAGCGGTCGTAGGTCTGGCCGAGGCTGCCGGCGGGGCCGAGGGTGACGCGTTCGTGGTTGAGCTGGTTCACGATCAGGTCCCAGCCCCGGTCCACCTCGCCGACCACCATGTCCACCGGCACGCGCACGTCGGTGTAGTAGGTGGCGTTCGTGTGGTGGCGACCGTCCATGGTCACGATCGGGGTCCAGGAGAAGCCGGGATCGTCCGTGGCGGCGATCATCATGGTGATGCCCTTGTGCTTCTTGGCCGCCGGATTCGTCCGGACCGCGAGCCAGATGTACTGGGCGTAGTGGGCGCCGCTGGTGAAGATCTTCTGGCCGTTGACGACGTAGTGGTCGCCGTCGAGCACCGCCGTGGTCCGCAGCGAGGCCAGGTCGGTGCCCGCCTCGGGCTCGCTGTAGCCGATCGCGAAGTGGCACTCGCCCGCGAGGATGCGCGGCAGGAACAGGTCCTTCTGCGCGGGCGTGCCGTACTGCATGAGTGTGGGCCCGACGGTCTGCACCGTGATGATGGGGTACGGCACGCCCGCCCGTGCTATCTCGTTGGCGAAGATCTGCTGCTCCAGAGAGCCGTAACCGCCGCCGCCGTACTCCTTGGGCCAGCCGATGCCCAGCTTGCCGTCACGGCCGAGGCGACGGCAGTGCTCCATGTACGCCTCCCCGAACGGATCCTCGGCGATCTTCCCGCGCTCCTCGCCGGTGAGACAGCCCTGGAAGTACTCGCGGAGTTCGTCGCGGAGCATGCGTTGCTCGGCAGTGAGGTCGATCAGCATCAGACGAGCGCTCCGATCAGGTCGAGCTGGGCGTCGGCGCCGCCGAGCAGGTGGGACAGGTGCTTGGCCTGCGCGAAGTAGCGGTGCAGCGGATACGTCACGTCCAGCCCGAGCCCGCCGTGCAGGTGCTGGCAGGTGTAGAGCGCCTTGAACGCCTCACTGACGTGGTACGCGGCCAGCGCCACGTCCTGTTCGGCGGCCGGCCCCTCCTCCAGCCGCCAGGCCGCCGACCACATCGCCACGTCGAGCGCCCGGCCGGCGATGTAGACGTCGGCGACCTGCATCGTCACCGCCTGGAACTCCGCCAGCGGCCGTCCGAACTGCTTCCTCGTCCTGACGTATGCGGTGGTCAGCTCCAGCGCCCCGGCCAGCACCCCACTGGCCTGCGCGGCCACGGCCGCCGCGAACAGCCGCCGCACGTCGGCGACCGCCTCAGGCCCCGCCACCCGCTCGGCGAGCGTCCCGTCGAACACCATCGTGGCGGCGGGCTCGCCCGTGGACGTGAACTCGGGCACACCCGGATGCGGTGACTCCACCAGGAAGAGGCCCTCGTCGGCGGTGATCAGTACCGGGGATCCGGGATACGGCACCGACACCTTGCGCCCGGTCAGAGCCCAGCCGTCACCGGCGGGCCGCGCGCTCGTCAGCGGGGGCTCGGCCGGCGCCCGGCCGGGCTCGCGGAGGGCGACGGTGCACCGGCTGACGTGCCGCTGCTGCCCAGGCGTGCCATGGCGGGCCAGGGCCAGCGTGCCCACCAGCACCGGGAGCGCGGCGACCGGCGCCGCCCGCGCCCCCACCTCACGCAGCACCACGGCCATCGCCACCGGCCCGAGCCCGGCGCCGCCGGCCTCCTCGGGCACGCACACGGTCATGACCCCGGCCTGCCACAACCGCTCCCCGGCCGCGTCCTTGGAGTCTCCGCTCCCGTCCTTGGAGTCTCCGTCCTTGGCCAGGATCTCGGCCGTCAGTCGCCGCAGGTCCTGCTGGGTCTCGTCCAGGTGGAAATCCATCAGATCCTCCAAGAGGTGTCGCGTACGAACCCTCCACCAAGCGCTCGGTCGACCGAATGGCAAACTAGAACAGATTCTAATATCTGTCCAGCGGTCGTCCATACTGATAAGTCGTGATATGCGCTTGTAACGCCGTAGACATGGGCCAATACGGCTGGTTTGTGACTCGCAAGTAACAAGCCGCGTTGTCAAGAAATCAGATAACGTGTTCTCATGCGTACCTCGCACGCGACGATCGCCGCGCCCTCCAGCGACACCGAGGGGACCATGGAGAGCCACCCCATCCACGGAGGGCACAGCGTCCGTACGCGCAGCCAGCACCAACGCCGCAAGCGCATCGTCCAGGCCGCCGCCGCGCTGGCCTCACGCGGCGGCGTCGAGGCCATGCAGATGCGCACGGTGGCCGAGCGCGCGGGCGTGGCGCTCGGCACGCTCTATCGCTACTTCCCGTCCAAGATGGACCTGGTCGTGGCGGTGGTCGGCGAGGAGATCGACCTCCTGGAAAGCAGCATCGAGCGCCGCCCGCCCGGCGCCGCGACCGCGTCCAGCCGCGCGGTCGACGTGCTGATGCGGGCCACGCGCGGGCTGATGCGCGAGCCGGAACTGGCCGATGCGCTGATCCGGTCGCTGATCATGGCCGAGGTCGACACCCCGTTCGGCGACCGCATGGCGGGGCTGCTGCTGCGCGTCTCGGCCGAGGGCCTGACGCTCGACGCGGCGAGCGAGGAGCAGCGCGACCTGGCGGGATCGCTGGCCAGCGTGTGGGTCCAGGAACTCCTGGAAATGCTCCGCGGCCGCCGCACCTACGACCAGATCCAACGCCGCATCGAAACCGCCGCCGCCAGACTGCTCTCCGACATCTGAGCGCCGCACCAGCAACATCTGAACGCTACGACATCCGAACACCGCCATCGCAACATCTGAACGCCGCACCATCCCACCGCTTTGGGGCGCCGTAGCACGCCACCTCGCCGTCCCGCTTCTGTCCAGACCCCCATCCTTCACGCGCTGCCGTGGCCGGCCACCCACCGTGGCTGGCTCACGTCTGTCCAGGGAAACGCCCGCTGACCGGTCAGTGGCGCGTCACCGTTACGGAGCGCGCAGTGGGCCCACTCCGTGGTGACGAAAGCGGCCGCCGGTAATCGGATTCTTCTGAATTGACCTGGCAGGGGTAAAGAAGTCATCGATCTGTCGGTGGCGGGGTCTATACAGGGATGCATGACCGACAAGCCGACAAACGAGGACTTCCTCCGGCTGGCTGATCCGATGCGCCGGGAGTTGCTGGCGCACTGCTACCGCATGATGGGCTCGGTGCACGACGCCGAGGACCTCGTTCAGGAGACCTACCTGCGCGCGTGGCGGGCGTACGACGGGTTCGAGGGGCGTTCGTCGCTGCGGACGTGGCTGTACCGCATCGCCACGACCACGTGCCTGACCGCACTCGAGGGCCGCAACCGGCGGCCGTTGCCGACCGGGCTGGGCGCGCCGAGCTCGGAGGCGAGCACTCCCCTGGTGCAGGACACGGAGGTGCCGTGGCTGGAGCCGGTGCCCGACGCGCTGGCGGGCGCGAGCACCGGCGGCGCCGACGACCCGGCCTCGATCGTGACCTCGCGCGAGAGCATCAGGCTCGCGCTCATCGCCGCGCTGCAGCACCTGCCGGCCCGGCAGCGCGCGGTGCTGATCCTGCGTGACGTGCTGAGGTGGAAGGCCGCCGAGGTGGCCGAGGCGCTCGGCATCTCGACCGCCGCCGCCAACAGCATCCTGCAGCGCGCCCGCGCCCAGCTCAACCAGGTGTCGCCGAGCCTGGACGACCCGGTGGAGCCGCTGACGCCGGAGCAACGGGACAAGCTGGAGCGCTACGTCGCGGCGTTCGAGAGCTACGACATCGACAGCCTGGTGGACCTGTTCACCAAGGACGCGGTCTGGGAGATGCCGCCTTTCGTCGGCTGGTACCAGGGGCCCGAGGCGATCGTCGAGCTCACCAAGACGCAGTGCCCGGCCAACCAGGCGGGCGATCTCAAGCTGGTGCCGGTCGGGGCCAACGGCCAGCCGGCCTTCGCCGTCTACCATCTGCGGGACGGCGAATACCACCAGTTCGCGATCATGGTGCTGACGTTCGCCGGGGAGCACATCAGCCACGTGGGCATGTTCTTCGAGGAGCAGCTGTTCGAGACGTTCGGTCTGCCGGCGGTCCACCCTTCCCCCGCAAAGTAGAACCAGTTACAGTCGCGCCAGAGCATCATTCTGGAGGCGACTTTGGGCACCCCCGTGATCGTCGAAGCCGTTCGCACCCCCATCGGGAAGCGGGCCGGTGTGCTGGCCGGGCTCAAACCGCAGGAGGTCCTGGCCACCGCGCTGAACGGCCTCGTCGAACGCTCCGGCATCGACCCGGCGATCGTCGGCCAGGTGTTCGCCGGATGCGTGACGCAGGCGGGCGAGCAGGGCGGGCACGTCGGGCGGTACGCGTGGTTGTACGCCGGGCTGCCGTACCAGACGGGCGTCACCACCGTGGACGCGCAGTGCGGGTCGTCGCAGCAGGCGGTGCACCTGGCCGCCACGTTGATCAGCGCGGGCGTGGCCGAGGCAGCCATCGGCTGCGGCGTCGAGGTGATGAGCCGGGCGCCGCTCGGCAGCAACGTGCGGCCCGCACGGCCGCGACCCGATGACTGGAGCATCGACCTGCCCGACCAGTTCACCGCCGCGGAGCGGATCGCGCGGCGGCGCGGGCTGACGCGCGAGCGGCTCGACTGGTTCGGGGCGCGCTCGCAGCGGCTCGCGGCGAAGGCGTGGGCCGACGGGCGGTTCGAGCGGGAGGTCGTGCCGGTCGGCGACGTACGCAGGGACCAGGGCTTACGCGAGACCACGGTCGAGAAGCTGGCCGAGCTCAAGCCCGTGGTGGAGGGCGCCATGCACACCGCGGGCACGTCGTCGCAGATCTCCGACGGCGCCGCCGCCGTCCTGGTGATGAGCGAGTCGGCGGCGCGGCGGCACGGGCTGCGGGTCCGGGCGCGGATCCTGGCGCAGACGCTCGTCGGCGCGGAGCCGTACTACCACCTGGACGGGCCGGTGGACGCGACGGCCAAGGTGCTGGCGGCGAGCGGGATGACGATCGGCGATCTCGACAGGTTCGAGGTGAACGAGGCGTTCGCGTCGGTCGTCCTGTCGTGGGCGAAGGTGTATGAGCCCGGCTTCGACCGCGTCAACGTGAACGGCGGCGCGATCGCGCTCGGCCATCCGGTGGGCGCGACGGGCGCGCGGCTGATCACCACGGCGCTGCACGAGCTGGAGCGGTCGGACTCCACTACCGCGCTCGTCACGATGTGCGCGGGCGGGGCACTGGCGACGGCCACGATTCTGGAGCGGGTCGGCTGAACATGGGAGACGTATGAAGAGCAGGCGCAGGCCGTACGCGGAGCAGCGGCCGCGGGACCTCGGCGGCGGGGTGTGGAGCGTGCCGGTGCCTATCCCGGGCAGCCCGCTCGGCTACACGCTCGTCTACGCCGTCGCCTCGCCCCGAGGGCCCGTGCTGGTCGACGCCGGGTGGAACCACCCGGACGCCTGGGAAGCGCTCAGCGGCGGCCTCGCCTCGCTCGGGCTCGACGTGACCGCGGTGCGCGGCGTGGTCGTCAC
Source organism: Nonomuraea cypriaca (assembly GCF_015645445.1). GTDB lineage: Bacteria > Actinomycetota > Actinomycetes > Streptosporangiales > Streptosporangiaceae > Nonomuraea > Nonomuraea cypriaca. The sequence goes on from NZ_JADOGI010000032.1 coordinate 15,808, forward strand.
CCATTTCCATCCCGACCACGCCGGGCTCGCCGGACAGGTCAGGGAGGCGTCCGGCGGCTGGATCGCCATGCACGAGAGCGACGCGGCCCTGGTCAGGCTCATGACCGAGTACGCCGGCGACCGGCACGACGGCTTCCAGTCCGACATGCTGAGACGGGCGGGAGCCGATCCCGGCGAGGTACGGCAGGCGGTCGGCGACCGGCCCGCCCCGCCCGCGCTGCCCGACCGCGAGTTGCGCGACGGCGACCTGGTGGATCTGCCGGGACGCAAGCTGCGGGCCGTGCACACACCCGGCCACACCCCCGGCCACATCTGCCTGCACCTGGAGGACGCCGACCGGCTGTTCACCGGCGACCACGTCCTCCCCGACATCACCCCCCACATCGGGATTTATCCCTATGACAGGGATGATGTCGATCCGTTGGGTGATTTCCTGGAGTCCTTGGACCGGGTCGGCGAGCTGGGTCCCCTGGGCGCTTCCATGACGGCCCTACCAGCACACGAGTGGATATTTCCCGATGTGGCCGCGCGGGCCGCCGAGATCCGCCACCATCACGAGGAGAAGCTCGAACAGCTGCGCGCCCTCCTGGCCCGGCGACCCGAGCCGCAGACCATCTGGGAGGTCGCCGCGATGATGACGTGGAACCGGCCATGGGAGGATTTGTCCCCCATGGTGAGAGGCATGGCGGCCGGCGAGGCCGCAGCCCACCTTCGCTCCCTGGAGGCGAGCGGCCTGGTACGCCGCCTCCCCGGTGTCGATCCCGTCCGCTTCCAGGCCCTAGACTCCTAGACATCCGATGTCTAGGGAGAAAAGCGTGGCGGTCACCGACGCGGCCATCGACAAGATCAAGCAGATGATCCTCTCGGGCGAGCTGGCGCCCGGCGACCGGCTGCCGAAGGAGGCCGACCTCGCCGTGCGGCTCGGCCTGTCACGCAACTCGCTGCGCGAGGCCGTACGCGCGCTGGCCCTGATCAACGTCCTCGACGTACGCCAGGGCGACGGCACCTACGTCACCAGCCTGGAGCCGCACCTGCTGCTCGACACCATGTCGTTCGTGCTGGACCTGCACCGCGACGACACGGTGATCCAGTTCTTCGAGGTGCGGCGCATCCTGGAGCCGGCCGCGACGGCGCTGGCGGCCGAGCAGATGAGCGAGGCGGAGATCGAGGAGCTGCGCGTGATCCTCAAGGCGCTGCCCGACGAGCCCACGGTCGAGGAGCTGGTGGCCAACGACCTCAAGTTCCACCACCGGATCGCGCAGGGGTCGGGCAACAGCGTGTTGTGCTCGTTCATCGAGAGCCTGTCGGGGCCGACCACCCGCGCGCGGATCTGGCGTGGGCTCACCCAGGAGGGCGCGATGGCGAAGACCCGCGAGCAGCACACCGCGATCTACGACGCCATCGCCGCCCGCCAGCCCGACGTCGCCCGCTCGTGGGCGACCGTGCACGTGGCGGGCGTGGAGTCGTGGCTGCGCAAGGCGCTCGAACTGGACTGACCGGTCACCACGGACAGCTGCCGGTGCCGCCTGGGCCGGCCATCTGTTCAACGTTGTAAACCACGTACACTTTCTCATCATGGAGAGAGTTCGCGTCGGCCTCAAGGACGTGGCCCGCCTGGCCGGCGTCTCGGTGAAGACCGTCTCGAACGTCGTCAACGGCTACGTGCACGTCACCCCGGCCACCCGCACCCGGGTCGAGGCGGCCATCAAGGAGCTCGACTACCGTCCCAACCTGTCGGCCAGAAACCTGCGTCAGGGACGCACAGGGATCATCGCGCTGGCCGTGCCCGAGCTGGACATCCCCTACTTCGCGGAGCTCGCCAGGCTCGTGGTGGCGCGGGCGGAGGAGCGGGGGCTGACAGTGCTGATCGACCAGACCGGCGCCTCCAAGGAGCGCGAGCAGCTCGTCGCCGAGGGCTTCCGCGCCCACCTGATCGACGGCCTGATCCTGAGCCCGCTCGCGCTGACGCCCGAGGACCTGGCCGCCCGCATGGACAACACCCCGATGGTGCTGCTGGGCGAGCGCGTCTACGAGGGGCCTGCCGACCACGTCGTGGTGGACAACGTGGCTGCGGCCAGGAAGGCGACCCTGCACCTGGCCGCGCTCGGCCGCCGCCGCATCGCCGCGATCGGCGCCCAGGACGACGCGGCGGCGGAGTCGTCCCGGCTGCGGCTGGCCGGCTATCGGCAGGCCCTGCGCGAGGCGGGGCTGCCGGCGGACGACCGGCTGGTGGTGCCGGTGCGGGACTACCACCGGGCGGACGGGGCCCATGCGATGGCCCGCCTGCTCGACTCCGGTCAGACGCCGGACGCCGTCTTCTGCTTCAACGACCTGCTGGCCCTCGGCGCCCTGCGCACTCTTCTCGAACGCGGTCACTCCGTCCCCGGAGAGGTGGCACTGGTGGGCTTCGACGACATCGAGGACGGCCGCTACGCCACCCCGACGCTCACCACGATCTCCCCCGACAAGCAGGCGATCGCCGGGCTGGCGGTGGACCTGCTGGCCGATCGCATGGCCAAGCGCGTGGTCCAGGGTTCGCGGGTGGAGGCGCGGGAGATCCGGGTTCCGTACCGGCTGGTGATCCGGGAGAGCACCAGCGGGTAGGACCGGTTTCGTGTCCGACAAACTGGAGCGATACCGGAAAAAGCGCGACGCGGAACGTACCCCCGAGCCCGTCCCCGAGGCGACTCCCTCCCCTTCTGACGGCCACGCGTTCGTCATCCAGGAACACCACGCCCGCTCGCTGCACTGGGACCTGCGCCTGGAACGCGACGGCGTCCTGGTCTCCTGGGCCGTGCCCAAGGGCCTGCCCGGCGACCCCGGCACCAACCACCTCGCCGTCCACACCGAGGACCATCCGATGGAGTACCTCACCTTCCACGGCGAGATCCCCCAGGGCGAGTACGGCGGCGGCACCATGACCATCTGGGACACCGGCAGCTACGAGACGGAGAAGTGGTCGGACCGCGAGGTCAAGTTCGTCCTGCACGGCGAGCGGGCTTCTGGCCGGTTCGTCCTGTTCCAGACCCGGGGCAAGAACTGGATGATCCACCGCATGGACCCGCCGGCCCGCGACCCCCTCCCGTCCGTGGAGCCCATGCTCCCCACCGAACGCGCCAAGCCGCCGCGCGACACCTCGGCCTACGCCTTCGAGTTCGCCTTCGGCGGCCGCCGCCTCCTGGTCCCCGTCGAGGGCGGCCGCACCGCGGCCGCGCGCGAGCACCCGTGGTTGCGGGAGCTGGCGGCGTCGTTCGGCAGCCGCACGGCGGTGCTGGACGGCGAGCTGGCCACGCTCGGGGGCGCCGAGATCCTCGTCTTCTACGACCTCCTGTACGACGACGGCCACTCGCTCGTCGCGGAGCCCTACACGACCCGGCGGGCGGCCCTGGAGGCGCTCGGCCTGTCGGGCGGCCACTGGCAGACCGCGCCTTCCTGGCCGGGGGAGGCGGGGCCGGTGCGGCGAGCGGCCCGCGAACAGGGCCTGCCCGGCGTCATCGCCAAACGCCTGACCTCCCCGTACGAGCCTGGCCCGTCCAAATCCTGGCTGCTCATCCCCTCCTGACCCACCGCCAAAGGAGCGACCAAACCACCACTCATCCTGCGACCAGACCACCACGGATCTTGCGACAAAGCAACCACGAACTCTGCGACCAATCCACCACGATCATGGCGACCAGACCACCATACGAGGCGCCGTCTGTGCCATGCTTGGGCTCGTGGTCAGTACTCCTTTGGGCAGGGTGGTGCCACGTCATGCCGAAAAGGCCGTGACGGAGGCGCTGACCGACACCCGTGTCGTCCTGATCAACGGCGCACGGCAAACCGGCAAGAGCACCTTGGTCAAACAGATCGCCAAAGGAAGAGCGGCGGAGTGGCGTGATCTGGACAGAGAGTTCATGCGGCAAGGGGCCATGAACGACCCGGAGGGCTTCGTCGATTTCCCCGAGATGATGGTCATCGACGAGATCCAACGCGTGCCGGAGCTGCTGCTGGCCATCAAAGCCCAGGTCGACGACAACTCCAGACCTGGTCGCTACCTGCTCACGGGCTCGGCTCGCATACTCGGCCTGCGAGCGTTGCCGGACGCCCTTGTGGGCCGGATGGAGACCATCGAGCTTTGGCCCTTCTCTCAAGGAGAGATCGACAGCACGCCCGACGGCTTCGTCGACGCGATCTTCGCTCAGGGCGCCGACCTTCGCCACACCTCCGAGATCTCCCGCGCCGCCTACGCGGAACGCATCGTCCGGGGAGGCTTTCCCGAAGCGGTCAGCCGGGTCAACGCTCGGAGGCGGCAGCGCTTTTTCGACTCTTACCTGGGTGACTTGATCGCCCGCGATGTGAGCGAGCTCTCCGCGATCGAGCGGCTACCCGACATGCACGCACTCACCCGTCTACTGGCCGCGCGGTCCGGTCAGCTCCTTGGCCGTCAGTCCATCGGCAACGAGCTCGGGCTTCCCGCAAGCACCACGAACCGCTACCTCAGCCTCCTTGAAGAGGTCTACCTGATCAAGCGCGTACCCGCCTGGTCGCGCAACCTCAGCAGCCGCGCCGTCAGCACCACCAAGGTGGCCTTCGTCGACTCCGGAATCGCGGCGAACCTGCTCGGCGTCGACGCGCGAGGGCTCATTCGCCCCAACGGGCTGTTCGGCCCGCTACTGGAGGGCTTCGTCCTCATGGAGCTCGCACGACAACTGACCTGGGCGGAAGACCACATCGATCTGTACCACTACCGGACGAAGGACGGAGTCGAGGTGGACGCCGTCCTGGAGAACCGGCGAGGTCAGGTGGTGGCCATCGAGGTGAAGGCCGCCTCCACCGTCCGTGCGGACGATTTCCGCGGCCTGCGACACCTCGCCGATCGACTCGGCGACGACTTCGTCGCCGGGATCGTCCTGCACACCGGCGGGCAGGCGCTCCCCTTCGGCGACCGGATGCTGGCCATGCCCGTCGGCGCGCTGTGGGAGGTCGGCTGAGGATTGCTTCTCAGTCAGGATGAGAGAGCAAGCCCTGCGACGCCAGGTCCTCCCACAGCGCGTCGGGGACCGGGCGGGACCAGAGGGCGGCGTTCGCGGTGACCTCTTCCGGTGCGCGGGCCCCGAGGACGATCGAGGCGATCGCCGGGTGGCGCAGCGGGAAGGCCATGGCCGCCTGGGGCAGGGAGACGCCGTGTCGCTCGCAGACCTCGGCGATCCGCGCGGCCTTCGCCACGAGCGGCGCCGGCGCGGGCCGGTAGTCGAACGTGCCCGACGGCTCGGCGGTGGCGAGGATGCCGCTGTTGAAGACCCCCGCCGCCAGCACCTTGACCCCGCGTTTCACGCACTCCTCCAGGAGCGGCAGGCCCGACTGGTCGAGGAGGGTGTAGCGGCCCGCGAGCATGACGACGTCGATGTCGGTCTCCTGGACGAAGCGCAGCGGCGCCTGCCACTGGTTCATCCCGACGCCGATCGCCTGCACCATGCCCTCGGCCCGCACCTCGGCCAGCGCCGGGTACGCCGCCCCGATCGCCTGGTCCACGTGGTCGTCGGGGTCATGGATGAGCGCGATGTCGATGGCCGGCAGCCCGAGCCTGGCCAGGGACTCCTTCAGTGATCTGCGTACGCCGTCGCGCGAGAAGTCCCACACGCGGTGCAACTCGGCGGGTACGTCATAGCCCTCGTCGTCCCGGGCGCCCTCGGCCGGTGCGGGCACCAGCAGGCGGCCGACCTTCGTGGACGAGGTGTAGCCCGAGCGGCCGGCGAGCGCCGCGCCGAGACGGCGTTCGGACAGGCCGAGCCCGTAGTGGGGCGCGGTGTCGAACAGGCGCACCCCGCTCTCCCACGCGGCGTCGACCGTGGCGCGCGCCTGCTCCTCGGAAACCTCCTGGAACAGGTTGCCGAGCGGCGCGCCACCCATGCCATAACGGGGCAACTCAATCATTCAACGTCTCCCAGCACCAAAACTCCCACTTCCCCACCGACCAACCGGTCTCGCCCGGCCAGCACCTCCGCAGCCAGACCGGCCGGTGCACCTGCTTCCAGGTCCGTCCGGCAGCCGCCTGGTCGGCGCGGCCCGCCGCGGATCACCGGCTCGCGCATCAATCTTGTGCCTTTCCGCCGGCTATTCGGCTGATCATCAGGGCGATGAGGATGATGGCGCCGTAGATCACCGGCTGCCAGAATCCCGAGACGCCGATGAGGGTCAGGATGTTCTGCACCAGGCCGATCACCAGCACGCCCGTGAGCGCGCCCAGAATCGTACCCTTGCCGCCGTCCATGCTGACCCCGCCGATGACGGCGGCCGCGAACACCATGAAGATCCAGCCGACGCCCTGGTTGTTGCCGATCGCCCCGAGACGCCCGGTCTCCAGTACGCCGGCCAGCGCCGCCAGCGTCCCGCCCAGGATGAACACGCCGTACAGCACCCGGCCCACCCGGATGCCGGCGGCGCGGGCGGCGTCGGCGTTGCCGCCGATGGCGTACAGGGAGCGGCCGAGACGGAGGTAGCCGAGCCCGAAGATGCCCGCCACGAACAGCGCCCCGGCGATCCAGATGGCCGCGGGCAGGCCGAGCCACAGGGCGCTGCCCAGGTAGAGGATCGATTCGGGCAGCTCGAACAGCGTCTTGCCCTCCGTCGGCCCCTGCAGGAAGCCGTGCACGATGATCAGCATGGCCAGCGTGACGATGAACGCCGACAGCTGGAACCTGATGATCAGAAAGCCGTTGAAGGCGCCGATGGCCGCGCCGACGAGCAGGGCGAGCGGGATGACCAGGGTGCCGGGCAACCCGAGGCCGAATCCGCCCGCGGACACCGGGATCACCAGCATCACGGCGATGGCCGGCGCGGTGCCGACCGTCGACTCCAGCGACAGGTCGAACTTGCCGGCGATCAGGATCATCGCCTCGGCCAGCACGAGGAGCGAGATCGCCGCCTGCTGCTGGAGCACGTTCGTCAGGTTGCCTGGGGTCAGGAAGGTCGGGTCCAGGAACGCGCCCACGACGAGTAGCAGCACGATCACGGGAACCAGCGTCAGGTCACGGAATCTGGCCAGCCGCAACCGGGGGGCGGGCGCAGTCAAAGTGGTCAATCCTCTATGCCTTCCATCACTGCCACGAGCTCGTGGTCGGTCCACCCACGCGGCACGTCCTTGACGACCCGGCCGTGGAACATCACCAGCACCCTGTCGCAGATGCGCAGGTCGTCGAGCTCGTCGGAGACGAGTACGGCCCCCGCTCCCCGCTCGACCGCGTCCTCGACGGCGCCGAGCAGGGCTTGCTTGGCCTTGACGTCGACGCCGGCGGTCGGGTTGATCACGACGAGCACCGTCGGGTCGTCCACGAGCGCCCGCGCGAACACGACCTTCTGCGCGTTCCCCCCGGACAGGTCGCCGACGGGTTGGTCGGCGCCTTCGGTCTTGATGTCGAGATCCTTGATCAGCTGCTCGGCCTTGGCGCGGCGCCGGGCGGGCGACACCATGCCGTACCGGCCCAGCTTGCGGGCGATCGGGAACGTGGTGTTCTCGCCCACCGACAGCAGCGGCACGAAGCCCTCGTGGTGCCGATCTTCCGGTACGAAGCCGAGCCCGGCCTTGAGCGCCGCGGGCACGTCGCCCGGCCTGACGCGCGTGCCGTTGACCGTGATCGTGCCCGCGTCCGCCTTGCGCAGCCCGACCAGGGTTTCGGCCAGGCCGACCTTGCCGCTGCTCGCCGACCCGCCCAGGCCGACGACCTCGCCCGATTTAACGGAAATATCGATGTTTGTGTAGCGGCCGGTCAGCGAGAGGCCCTCGCCTGACAACACCACCGCGCCGCCCGGTGCGCGGGAGCGGGACTCGTACACCGACGTGGCCTCCCCCGTCATCGCGGCGACCAGTTCGTCGTGCGGCAGGCCGGCGACCGGCCTGGTCGTGACGTGCCTGGCGTCGCGGAAGACCGTCACGCTCTGGCAGATCTCGTAGACCTCGTCGAGGTGGTGGGAGATGTACATCATCGTGACGCCCTGCTCGCGCAGCGAGCGCATCCGGCCGAACAGCCGCTCGATGGCCGGACCGTCGAGCCTGGCGGTCGGCTCGTCGAGGATGATGAACCTGGCCCCGAACGACAGCGCGCGAGCGATCTCCACGAGCTGCCGCTGCTCCACGCTCAGGTCTCCGGCCAGCGCCTGCGCGTCGACGTCCACCTCGTACGTGTCCAGCAGCTCGCGCGCCCTGACCCGCAGCGCCCGCCAGTTGATCGCCCCACGCGTGTCGGTCTGGCGGTTGAGGAAGAGGTTCTCGGCGACCGACAGCGCCGGGATGATCGTGGACTTCTGGTAGACGCAGGCGACGCGCTGCCGCCAGGCGTCGCGGTCGGCCAGCGCGGGCGCCGGCTCCCCCGCGAAGAGCACCTCGCCCGCGTCCGGCCGCTGGAGCCCGGTGAGGATCGACACCAGGGTGGACTTGCCGGCGCCGTTCCTGCCGACGAGCGCGTGGGTCTCGCCCTCGGCGATCGCGATCTCCGCGCCGTTGAGCGCGGTGGTCGGGCCGAAGCGCTTCACGACGTTTCGGGCTTCAACATGATTTTTCATTACTTGACCTGGTTGCCCCAGAGAGTCTGGTCGTCCACATTCTCCTTGGTCACCAGGGGCGCGGGGAGTTGGTCCTCCAGGCCGTTCTGGAGCTGGATGATCGTGCTGCCGTGGTCGGTCGGGCCCGGCTTGAACGTCTTGCCCTCCGCCGCCGCCTTGGCGTAGAAGAGGGCGTACTTCGCGTACAGGTCGGCCGGCTGCGAGACCGTGGCGTCGATGTCGCCCTTGCGGATCGCCTCGAACTCCTGCGGGATCCCGTCATTGGAGATCACGAAGATGTGCTTGGGGTCCTCCGGCGGGACGAGCAGGCCCTTCTGCCTCAGCACCTGCAGCGTCGGGGCCAGGTGAACCCCGCCCGCGTGCATATAGATGCCCTTGATGTCAGGGTTCTGCTCCAGGCGGGTCTGCAGCATGGACGCGGCCTTGCTGCCCTCCCACTCGGTCGGCTCGCTGAACACCGTGATGTCGGGGAACTTCGCCTTCATGCACTCCAGGAACGCCTCCGACCTGTCACGGCCGTTGATCGAGCTGAGCGCGCCCTGGAGTTGCACGACCTTGCCCTTGCCACCGAGTTGCTCACCGAGGAACTCGCACGCCTTGGTCCCGTACGCGCGGTTGTCGGCGCGTACGACCATGTAGACCTTGCCTTTGTCCGGCCGGGTGTCGACGGTCACGACGGGGATCTTCTTGTTCTCGAGCTGCGTCAGCGTGTTGGCGACGGCGCCGGTGTCCTGCGGAGCCATGACGATCACCTTGGCGCCCTGACCGGTCAGCGCCTGCACGTTGTTGACCAGCTTGGCCACGTCGTTCTGCGAGTTCGTGGCGGGCATGAGGTCCGCCTTGAGCTCGCCGGCCATCTGCGGAACGTACTTGATGTAGGAGTTCCAGAAGTCGGAGTCGGCGCGCGGATGATCGATGCCGATCTTGACGCTGCCGCCTCCTTCCGTCGAGGTGCCTGAGCCGCACGCGGTGACGGCCACCATCAGGGCCGCGACCGCGACCGCCGGTCCGAACTTCATTGGGGGGTACCTTCCTTAGCTGGCCTCCGGCCGGCCTTGGCCGGCCTTCTGTGGCCTTCGGTTGGCCTTAGTTGCTTGGCCGGAGCCTGAGCCCCTGCATGCCGCCGTCGACCGCGAGCGCGGTCCCGGTGGTCGCACCGGACTCGGGGCCGGCGAGGTAGGCGATCGCCGCGGCCACCTCCTCCGCGGTGACCAGGCGGCCCATCGGCTGCCTGGCGTTGAGCGCCGCCCGCTCCGCCTCCGGGTCGTCCGCCGAGTCGAGCAGCCTGCCCACCCACGGTGTGTCCGCGGTGCCGGGATTGACGCAGTTGACCCGGATGCCCTCGCGAATGTGGTCGGCGGCCATCGCCAGCGTCAGCGACAGCACCGCGCCCTTGGTCGCGCTGTAGAGCGCCCGCTGCGGCAGCCCGGCCGTGGCCGCGACCGAGCAGGTGTTCACGATGGCGGCGTGCTCCGACCTTCGCAGGTACGGCAGCGCGGCCCTGGCCACCCGCACCATGCCGAGCACGTTGACGTCGAACACCTTGTGCCACTCGCTGTCCGGATTGTCCTCGATGGTGCCCTGCGCCCCGATGCCAGCGTTGTTGACCAGCACGTCGACGCCGCCCAGGCGCTCGGCGGCCTCGGCCACCGCGGCGCGCACGCCGGTGTCGTCGGTCACGTCCGCCTTGATCCCGATGAACGGCTCGCCGGGCGGCTGAAGGTCGAGGCAGGCGACCTTCATACCGCGCGCGGCCAGAGCGCCGGCCGCGGCCAGGCCGATGCCCGAGCCGCCGCCGGTCACGATCGCCTTCAAGCTCATGCGCCCCTCCATACCTTGCCGCAGGTCACGGCCGCTTTCCTGCTCATGCGTCCCTCCAGACCTCGCCATCGGGGAAGGTGTGGGCGGTGATCGACGCCGCGTGCAACTCCCCGCTGAACCCCGGTGCGGACGGGGCGACGTAGCGGCCGTTCCTGATGACGACCGGGTCGACGAAGTGCTCGTGGAGGTGGTCGACGTACTCGATCACGCGGTCGTCCATGGTGCCGGTGACCGCCACGTAGTCGAACATCGACAGGTGCTGCACCAGCTCGCACAGCCCGACCCCGCCCGCGTGCGGGCACACCGGCACCCCGAACTTGGCCGCGAGCAGCAGGATCGCCAGGTTCTCGTTGACCCCGCCGACGCGGGCGGAGTCGATCTGCAGGTAGGAGATGGCGTTCGCCTGCAGCAGCTGCTTGAAGATGATGCGGTTCTGGACGTGCTCGCCGGTGGCCACCGGGATCGGCTCGATGCCCCTGGCGATGGCGGCGTGGCCCAGCACGTCGTCCGGGCTGGTCGGCTCCTCGACCCAGTGCGGCTTGAACTCCCTCAGCGCGTTGATCCACTCGATGCCCGAGCCGACGTCCCAGCGCTGGTTGGCGTCGATCGCGATCGGAAAGTCGGGGCCGCAGATCTCGCGGGCCACCCTGAACCGCCGCCGGTCGTCCTCGAGATCGGCGCCGACCTTGAGCTTGATCTGCCCGAAGCCCTGGTCGAGCGCTTCCTTGCAGAGCCTGCGCAGCTTCTCGTCGTCGTAGCCCAGCCACCCGGGCGATGTCGTGTAAGCGGGATAGCCGACTTCGATCAGCCGGGCGATCCGCTCCGCCTTACCCTGTTCCGCATTCTTCAGGATCTGCAGGGCTTCGTCGCGCGTCAGAGCGTCGCTCAGGTACCGGAAGTCGATGAGGTCGACGATCTGCTCGGGGGACAGTTCGGACAGCAACCGCCACAACGGCTTGCCCGCCCGCTTGGCCTTGAGGTCCCACAGGGCGTTGACCACGGCGGAGATCGCCATGTGCATGACGCCCTTCTCCGGTCCGAGCCATCGCAGCTGCGAGTCGTTGACCATGTCCTTGTAGAGGGCGCCGAGGTCCTCGACGTCCTTACCGATCACGTACGGCTCCAGCGCGCTGATGGCCGTGGTCTGGACGTCGTTCCCGCGCCCGATCGTGAACGCGAACCCGTGCCCCTCGAACCCGTCGTCGGTCTTGAGCACGACGTAGGCCGCGGAGTAGTCGGGATCGGGATTCATCGCATCGGAGCCATCCAGCTGCCGCGAGGTCGGAAACCGCACGTCATGCGTCTCCATCCCGACGATCCGGTACGCCCCCGCTGCCCCGACCGGCATCTGCCCCGCTCCTTGACTCGTCATGCCTGTCCCACCGACTGGCGCTGCCGCCCCAGCCCTTCGATCTCGAGCTCCATCACGTCGCCCGCGCGCAGGTAAGGCTGCCCCGGCATGCCCATCGCGACTCCGGCCGGCGTACCGGTGTTGATCACGTCACCCGGCTCCAGCACCATGAACTGGCTCAGGTAGCGCACGACCTCCGGCACATCGAAGATCATGTTCTTGGTGTCTCCGTCCTGGCGCACCTCGCCGTTCACCCAGAGACGCAGGGGCAGGTTCTGCGGGTCGCCGACCTCGTCGGCGGTCACCAGCCACGGGCCGAGCGGGTTGAACGTCTCGCAGGACTTGCCCTTGTCCCACTGACCGCCGCGTTCGAGCTGGAACTCGCGCTCCGAGACGTCGTTGGAGATCGCGTAGCCGGCGATCACGCCGAGCGCCTCCTCGCGACTGGCCAGGTAGCGGGCCTCCTGACCGATGACGATGGCGAGCTCCACCTCCCAGTCGGTCTTCACGCTGTCCCGCGGGACGAGCACCTCGTCATACGGGCCGATCATGGTGTTGGACGCCTTCATGAACACGACGGGCTCGGCGGGAACCTCCGCGCCCGACTCGGCGGCGTGGTCGCTGTAGTTGAGCCCGATACAGACGATCTTGCCTGGGCGCGCGATCGGGGCTCCGATGCGCAGCCCTTCGGCCTCGACCACGGGCAGGGCGCCGCGTTCGAGCGCGGCGCGCACGCGCGCCACTCCCCCGGAAGCGAGGAAAGCACCGTCGATCTCGGGCTCTCCGATGTCGCGGAGATTACCGGCGCCGTCCAGCACCACCGGTTTTTCCTGGCCAACAGGTCCTACTCGCAGCAGCTTCACACCGCATCCTTCACATATACATCGGATGTCTTGTTTTCTGATGCTCGTGCGGCGGAGTAGAGCATGTCAAGGGCGAAAAGACGGATACCTCCGATCCGTGACCTCGACAGACATCCCGCAGGAACACCCCGGCTCTGTGAATCCAGTTAACCGCCCCGACGGATGCGTTCACCCGGCCGAAATTTCGCGCGCAGAAACATCGGAGGTCGCCCCCAACCTCCTGATCCACCGGCACGCGGACTGGGACACATCCAGAGACCCGCACGCCCGAGTCGGGGCAGGTGGACACATGCCTCTCTCCTTGACGGTCGTACAGCAACGTAATAGAACACGTTCTAACAAAGCTAAACCAAGCGCTTGATCAAGAGGTGACTCCCGGTGCACATCGACCTCGTCGACAGGGATCGTTACGCGTCTTCCGGACCACCGCACGACCAGCTGACCTGGCTTCGCGCGAACTCTCCCGTCCACTGGCACCAGGGCGAGCCCTCCTTCTGGGCCGTCACCCGCTACGAGGACGTCGTCCACGTGTCGCGGCACTCCGACCTCTTCTCCTCCGCGAGGAAGCTCGCCCTGTTCGACGACGCGGGTGAGGAACAGGTCGCCATGCAACGCCTCATGATGCTCAACCAGGACCCGCCCGAGCACACGCGCCGCCGATCGCTGGTCAACCGCGGCTTCACCCCACGCACCATCGGAGCCCTCGAACAGCACATCCGCGACATCTGCGATGACCTCCTCGACAAATGCACGGGCGAGATCGACTTCGTCACCGAAGTCGCCGCACCCCTGCCCCTCTACGTGATCTGCGAGCTGCTCGGCGCGCCTGTGGCCGACCGCGACAAGCTGTTCACCTGGTCGAACCGCATGATCGGCACCCAGGACCCCGACTACGCGTCCAGCCCCCAACAGGGCTCGACCGCCGCCATGGAGGTCTACGCGTACGCCAACCAGCTCGCCGCCCAGCGCAGGGCCAACCCGAGAGACGACATCGTCACCAGGCTGATCCAGCCCGACGAGAACGGCGAGACCCTCGACGAGAACGAGTTCGACCTCTTCGTCCTGCTCCTCGTGGTCGCCGGCAACGAGACCACCCGCAACGCCGCCTCGGGAGGCATGCTCGCCCTCTTCGACCACCCGGACCAGTGGGACCGCCTGGTCGCCGACCCCACCCTCGCCAGGACGGCCGCCGACGAGATCGTCCGCTGGGTCTCCCCGGTGAACCTCTTCCGCCGCACCTCCACCACCAGCCAGGTCCTGGGCGGGCAACCCATCAAGGAGAACGACAAGGTCGTGGTCTTCTACGCCTCCGCAAACCGCGACACCGCCGTCTTCCCCAACGCCGAGGTCTTCGACATCTCCCGCGACCCGAACCCCCACATCGGCTTCGGCGGTGGCGGCGCCCACTTCTGCCTGGGCAACCACCTCGCCAAACTCGAACTACGCGTCCTGTTCGAGCAGCTCGCCCGCCGCCGCCCCCGCCTGCACCAATCGGGCCCGGCCCGCCGCCTGCGCTCCAACTTCATCAACGGCATCAAGGAACTACCGGTAACCGTCGGCTGACCTTCTCCGGGCTGACCAGGCGGGATTCAGCGGGTCAGCCGGAAGCGGGAGCGGCGGCGGGCCGCCCGGATGCGGCGCAGGATGCGGGTGGTGCCCTCCGGGCCGGGTTGCCAGCCGCGTTCGATCAGGGCGTTGGCGACATGGTGGAGGATGTCGGCGATCTGCCCTGGTATGACCTCTCTTCGGACGGCGATCACGCGCCAGCCCCTCTTGCGCAGCGCCTCTCGGCGGTCGATGTCGCGCTGTTGATCGGCGGCCGTGGTGTGGTGCTCCTGGCCGTCGTACTCGACTGCGACCTTGAAATCCTCCCAGCCCAGGTCGAGGTAGACGAACTGGCCGGCGGCCAACTCGACTCCGATCTGGGTGGTGGGCCGGGGCAGGCCGCCTTCCACGAGGATCACCCTGAGCCGGCTCTCCCTGGGTGAGGCGGCGCCCCGGTCGGCGAGGCTGAGGGTGTCGCGCAGGCGCCAGGAGTTGAGCGGGCGGTGCCACAGGGCTTCGAGGTCCACTCCTCGCCTGGCGAACTGGTCGAGGATCGCCACACCCTCCATACGCGGCAGCCAGCGGGCGCAGTCGAGCGCCGTGCGTTCCATGGTGGTGATCCGGACGCCCCTGTGCTCGGTCACGTCCTCGTCGGGAAGCGGGGCCACGTAGGTGACGCACCCAGTGAGCGTCAGGTAGGCGGAGGCGGTCAACTCGATGGGCCAGTCAGCATCCCGGACATCCAGGACGTCCAGGCCCCACAGGTGCGCTGCCGTCTGGCGGCACGCGACCGCCTGCGGAACGGATCGCGTGATGGCGCGGGCGCGCTCGATCAAGGACCGTTGAGTCGTGGTGGTGTCGCCGCTCCCGGGGGTGCGTCGGCGTGCGGGAGTAAGACGCTCCCATCGGAAGGACGGGACCGCCGCGGCGAGCGCGCCGGCCGCGCCGCTCGCCGCGACTCCGATGGAGGCGGCGGGACCGATGGGGGTTGGGGTGAGCGATGTGGGGGGCGGTTGGTTCATGCCGCCAAGCGTGGCCCAGCGGGCGCCGCGTATGTGGGCCGAATCGGATTCTGTGGACGGAGAAGGCTTGTCCACAGGCCCGACTCGACCTCCACGGCCGGGCTCATGGGTGCAGGGCGAGGCCCTTCAGTACCTTGTCCACACCGTTCTTGAGCCCATGGACCGCGATTCCCCACCAGGTTGAGCTCATCGGCGTCCACCGCCAGCACAGCCGCCCGGTTGTCCGCGTCGTGTCCTGTCTTGAACATCTCCTCGATGTAGACGGCCACGTCCATCTCCCGGCCCACCGCCTTCTCCCGGACGGTACGCAACCCCGCCAGGTCAGCCACATACACCAGCACGGGCTGCCGGAACATCGGCAGGTACGCATTGCCCGAACCGTCCTCGTACGGCTCCCCGATGGTCTCGGGCACCCCGCCCGCCACCGCGCTGGACAGAAAGGCGGTGACGTTGAGCTGTTGCCAGGCGGCCAGGTCCGCGCGAACCACGATGCCGATCTTCGTGTCGAAACGCATGCCTTCAGTGTCGCCTCCCAGGCTCCTCCAGGTCTTGAACGCTCGTGCGGACCGGCGAAGGGCGGTCGGTGTGAATCCTCCTGACCTGGTGGTTCCTGGAATCGACGAGAATGGAGGGATGACGCAGGACTGGTCCCGATACTGGCGGGCGTCGGACCGTCCGCTCGAGGCCATGCACGCCCACTTCGAACGGCACGTGTACCACCGCCACAGCCACGAGACGTACTCCTTCGGCGTGACGGAGACCGGCGCGCAGTCGTTCTCCTGCCGCGGCTCGGCGCACACGAGCGCCGCGGGCATGATCATGGCCTTCAACCCGGACGACCCCCACGACGGCCACGCCACGGACGAGCTCGGCTTCACCTACCGGATGGTCCACATAGGCCCCAGCCTGGTGGAGAACGCCCTGTCCGACTCGACGGGCCGCCACACCGGCCTCCCCCTCTTCGCCACCCCCGTGGTGAACGACCAAGCCCTGGCGGCACGGCTACGCGCCCTGCACGCGGCCCTCCTGGACAGCGGCACGACGGCCCTGCGCCGCGACGAACTCCTCACGGCGACGATCGCGGGCCTGGTACGCCGGGCGGCGACCACCCCGCTCACCGAACAACGCCGACCCAGCAGGTCGACGACGATCGCGCGGCAAGCCAGGCAACTACTCCACGACCGCGTGATGGACGACCTCACCATCGACGACCTGGCGAGATCCACAGGCACGAGCCGCTATGCGGTCTACCGCGCCTTCCACGCCAAGTACGGCCTCCCACCCAGCGACTACCAACGCCAGCTGCGGCTGAGAGCGGCCCGCACCCTGATCGCCGACGGCACCCCGATAGCGGAAGCGGCCACCGCGACAGGCTTCGCCGACCAAAGCCACCTGACCCGCTGGTTCACCCGCTATTTCGGCCTGACCCCAGGCACCTACCGCCAGGCAACAACCCCGGACACCGCCCTGCCGACACGCGCCAGAGCGCGATGACCATGGAGTAGGTGAACGTTTCGCACCGTAACGGCGGCGCGCCACCGACCGGTCAGAGGCCGTTCCCCTGGACAGACGCAAGCCAGAGACGGCGTTTGGCAGACTTGGCCGGCGTAAAAGATGATCAGAACCAGCCCTCATAAGGGATCATGACCAGCTGCCGTCATCAGGATCATGACCGGTGGAGAGAAGACGCAGGTCGGCGTCGACCATCATGGCGACGAGCTCGTCGAAAGAGACATGCGGCTCCCACCCCAGCTGGGCGCGCGCCTTCTTGGGGTCGGCGCAGAGCAGGTCGACCTCGGCCGGCCGGTGCAGCGCCTGGTCCGTGACCACGTACCGCTCCCAGTCCAGCCCCGCGGCCGCGAAGGCGGCCTCCACCAGCTCCCGGACCGACTTCATCCGCCCCGTGCCGATCACGTAGTCCTCGGGTCTGCCGGACTGCACCATGAGGTGCATGGCCTTCACGTAGTCCCCGGCGAACCCCCAGTCCCGCCGCGCCTCCAGGTTGCCCAGGCGCAGCTCCGTGGCCAGCCCCAGCTTGATCCGCGCCGCCCCGAGCGACACCTTCCTGGTGACGAACTCGGCCCCCCTGCGCGGCGACTCGTGGTTGAAAAGGATCCCGGACACGGCGAACATCCCGTACGACTCGCGGTAGTTCTGGGTGAGGAAGTGCCCGTACGCCTTCGCCACCCCGTACGGGGAGCGCGGGTGGAAGGCGGTGCGTTCGGTCTGGGGTGTCTCGCTCACCTGACCGAACATCTCGGACGACGAAGCCTGATAAAAGCGGATCTGTCCGGAGGAGCTGCCACCCCGCGACACGCCCGAGCACACGCGAATCGCCTCAAGCATCCGCAAGACGCCCATCCCGGTCACCTCGGCCGTGAGCTCGGCCTGCTCCCAGGACATGGGCACGAACGAGATCGCCCCCAAGTTGTACACCTCATCGGGCTGAACCCGTTCTACCGCCGAGATCAGCGACCCCTGGTCCAGCAGATCCCCCCGCACCACCTGTACGTCGGACAGCAGCTTGCGCATCCTGGACACGCGCGGGTTCGCCTGCCCTCTGGCCAGCCCCCAGACCTCGTACCCCAGCCCGAGCAGGTGCTCCGCCAAGTAGGAACCGTCCTGGCCGGTGATGCCGGTGATCAGAGCGCGCCTGGCCAAGAGGTCCTCCAACTATCACGCCGCGGGACGCGCCTTACCGTACGTTCGCGTCCCTTTGGGACGGGAATGTACAGCCAAGCGCCCAGATAGGGCATCCAGCCACCTAGAACGTGTTCCACCGAACCACGCTCGGTTACGCCAACGTCGCAGTTCGCACGGCCTGTGGCGGCCGTTGTGAACAATTCCAGCCGACCTACCGAATGGTAGCCTTCTCGGACTAAGGTCATCTTTCACGGTACATGCCCGGATCTGGGCCTTACCGGCGGAGAAAGGGGTGTCCGTGCAGGATCGAACGCTGCGGATCGCGCTGCTGTCCTACCGCAGCAAGCCGACCTGCGGCGGCCAGGGCGTCTACCTCCGGCACCTGAGCCGCGAACTGGTCGCCCTCGGGCACCACGTCGAGGTGTTCTCCGGCCAGCCGTACCCCGAACTCGACGAGGGCGTCATCCTGCGCGAGGTGCCCAGCCTCGACCTCTACCGCGACGAGGACCCGTTCAGGACGCCCAAGCTGCACGAATACCGCGACTGGATCGACTGGCTGGAAGTCAGCACGATGTGGACGGCCGGTTTCCCCGAGCCGCTGACGTTCACGCTGCGGGCCCACCGCGAGCTGAAGAAGCGGGCCGGCGACTTCGACGTCGTACAGGACAACCAGACACTGGGCTACGGCCTGCTGGGCATCCAGAAGCTGTTCCCCGTGGTGGGCACCATCCACCACCCGATCAGCGTCGACCGCCGCATCGAGCTCGAGGCCGCCGAGGGCGCGAAGAAGCTGACCATGCGCCGCTGGTACGGGTTCGTGAAGATGCAGTCCCGCGTCGCCCCCCGGCTCAGCCCGATCCTGACCGTCAGCGAATCGTCGCTGGCCGACATCCACCGCGACTTCAACGTCCCCCAGGCGAACATGCGGCTCATCCCGCTCGGCGTCGACACCCGCTACTTCCACCCGCGCCCTGACAAGCCCAGGCGCAAGGGCTCGATCGTGGCGGTGGCCAGCGCGGACTCCCCCATGAAGGGCGTCGCGACGCTGCTGCGCGCCGTCGCGAAGCTCGCCACGGAACGCGACGTGCACCTCACCGTCGTCAGCAAGCCCACCCCCGGCGGCCCCACCGAGCAGCTCGTCCAGGAGCTGTCACTCCAGGACCGGGTACGTTTCGTGCACGGCATCTCCGACGACGAGCTGGGCGAGCTGATCTCCACCTCGGAGATCTCCGTCGTGCCGTCACTCTACGAGGGCTTCTCACTGCCCGCCGTCGAGCACATGGCCTGCGCCACCCCCCTGGTCGCCAGCCGTACGGGCGCGTTGCCCGAGGTCGTCGGGGACGCGGCCGTGCAGGTGCCGCCCGGCGACGCCGAGGAGCTGGCCACGGTGCTGCGCCGCCTGCACGACTCCCCCGAGGAGCGCGAACGGGTCGGCCGGGCGGGATACGACCGGGTCATGGAGCGCTACACCTGGCGCGTCGTCGCGAAGAAGACCGTGGAGGCCTACCGCGAGGCCATAGCCGAACGCAAGGAGAAACAGTGCTGACCGTCGACTTCGCCAGGCTCCACGTAGGCCCCGGCGTACGCGTGCTCGACCTGGGCTGCGGCGGCGGCAGGCACGCCTTCGAGGTGCTGCGCCGGGGGGCGGACGTGACCGCGTTCGACATGGACCAGTCGGAGCTGGACAGCGTGGCGGCCATGTTCGCGGCGATGGACAAGGCGGGCGAGGTGCCCCCGGGGGCAACCGCCGAGACCGTTCAGGGCACGGCGCTCGACATGCCGTTCGATGACGGCACCTTCGACCGGATCATCGCGGCCGAGGTCCTGGAGCACATCCCCGACGACATGGCGGCCATGCGCGAGATCTTCCGCGTGCTCAAACCCGGCGGAACGACCGCCGTGACCGTGCCGAGCTTCCTGCCCGAGCGGATCTGCTGGGCGCTGGACGAGGACTACCACACGGCCCCCGGGGGACATGTCCGGATTTATACGTTGGCTGAGTTGTCCGCCAAGCTGAAGTCCACCGGGTTCGAGATCGGCCCCCACCACCACGCCCACGGGCTGCACGCGCCGTACTGGTGGCTCAAGTGCGCGGTCGGCGTCAACAACGACGAGCACCCGCTCGCGAAGGCATACCACGAGTTGCTGGTCTGGGACATCATGAAGCGCCCTGCGGCGACCAGGATCGCCGAGACCGTGCTCAATCCGATCATCGGCAAGAGCCTGGTCCTCTACGTCAGAAAGCCATGATCTCCCATGCCGAGGTCGTGCGAACGGCCGAGAGCATCGCGGCGATTCAGCAGGACGACGGCGGCGTGCCGTGGCCGGAGGGCCACGTCGACGCGTGGAACCACGTCGAGTGCCTGATGGCGATGTCCGTCGCGGGCCTGGCGGAGCCCGTACGGCGCGGATACGCGTGGCTGGCCGGGCACCAGCGCGCGGACGGCTCCTGGCCGATGAAGCTGGTCGACGGCGTGCCCACCGAGCTGAACGGCGAGACCAACCACGCCGCCTACGTCGCCGCCGGCGTCTGGCACCACCACCTCGTCACCGGCGACCTGGCCTTCACCGAGCGCAGCTGGCCCATGGTCAAGGCCGCGCTCGACTACGTGGCGGGCCTCCAGACCGAGCGCGGCGAGATCGTCTGGGAACGCGACGCCCAGGGCAGGGCGGCGGCGTACGCGCTGCTGACCGGGTGCTCGTCCATCCACCAGGGGCTGCGCTGCGGGGTGCTGCTCGCCGACCACCTGGGTGACCCGCAGCCGCACTGGGAGCTGGCCGCCGACCGGCTGGCGCACGTGCTGGCGGCGCATCCCGAGGCGTTCGCGGACAAGAGCCGCTTCTCCATGGACTGGTACTACCCGGTGCTCGGCGGCGCGGTACGCGGGCGGCAGGCGTACGAGCTGCTGGAGCGCGAGTGGGCCACGTTCGTGGTGCCGGGGCTGGGCATCAGGTGCGTGTCGGACCAGCCGTGGGTGACCGCGGCGGAGACCTGCGAGCTGGTGCTGGCGCTCGACGCCGTGGGCGACCGGGGGCGGGCGGTCACGCTGTTCTCCGACATCCAGCATCTGCGGCACGAGGACGGTTCGTACTGGACGGGTTGGCAGTTCGCCAACCGCAAGCACTTCCCCCACGAACGCTCCGGCTACACGGCCGCCGCCGTCGTCCTGGCGGCCGACGCGCTGCTGGAGCTGTCGCCGGGGTCTGGCCTGTTCCGCGACGTCGACGGGATGTCGGTGTTCGATCCCGACGTCTGCGGCTGCGGCGCGGGCACGGGACCGTGGGTGCCGCCGCAGGCCGCGGAAGGGCTGCAGGGCGAAGGAGCCTGACCACCCGGAGCCCCAACCTCACAAGGGCTTTTGCGGGTTCTTTGCCGATGAAATCCGGTGCGCCGCCGATGAACGGCGCATTGGGGTTACTAGCTTCGGGAGTGGCCGTACGAGGCGTCTTCGGGGGAAGCGTGGGCGACACGGGCACAACATCGTTCTTGGACCAGGCTGGGACCGAGCCGACACCGGGACCGACACTGAGCGCGGCCAAGAGGCTGCGGAGGTTTCTGGTCAAGGATCCGCTGGAGTCCGATCTGAGTCGGCGGAGGTTCCGGCTGAGGAATGGAGCTTCTCGGGCAGTATTCACCGATGCCGAAAAATCGTATGTTTTCGGCTTCAACGCAGTGATGTCGCGGGAAGTCGAGAAAATCGAGGAAATTTCGCCTGGGCAGCGGCCTTTCGGTTACGAGGGCGCCGCGGCGGCCTGCACCGTACTCGATCTTCTTACGCTGACCCGGGGCCGGCGCCTTCACGAGCTACTTGCCGGCCCCGCCCAGCATCACCGGCACGCCGCCTACCTGGGCGCCGGCCGCGGATACGCGCTGCTGTGCCTGCGGCCCGCACGCGGCGCGCGACGCGCTCACCCGCTGCTGCGGTGGCTGGCCATGGACGGGTTCGGCTTCCAGTGGAGCCTGGCCAGGGCCGACCGGATGGTGGGCGAGCGGACGATGCCCCGCCTGCTCAGCCGGGCCCACTGCGCGATCTTCGACCAGGGGCTCGGCCGGCTGCTCTGGTACCACGACTCCGCCTCGCCCGACGACGTCGGCGCCAGGGTCGGGGCCTACCCGGCGGGGCGGCGGGCCGACCTGTGGAGCGGGGTCGGGTTCGCGGCCACGTACACGGGTGGGGCCGAGTCCGACGAGCTCTGGCGGCTGACCGAGCACGCGGCGTCCGACGGGTTCCGTGCCCACCTGGCGCAGGGGTGCGCGTTCGCCGTGGCCGCCCGGCTGCGGTCGGGTGCGCTGCCCGGCCACACGGCGCAGGCCGTGCCGCTCCTGGCCGACGCTGCCCCGGAGGAGGCGGCCTCGTGGACCGACCGGGCGCTCATCGCGCTCGGGCACGAGGCGCACACGCACGACGACTTCCGGCGCTGGCAGGCCCACACCCGCCGCTCATGGAACCGCCGCCACCACCACTGAACCACCGCCTCCCCCCCGGCCCGCACCGCCGCCGGACCCGCAGCACCCGCCCAGGGGCCGGCGCCTCTGTCAGCCCGGGGCGTTCGTCCGGGATTCCAGGACCGCGACGAGCTGGTTGAGCCCGTCGACGATCTGCTCGCGCCGCTCCCCGGTCATGCCGACCGCGCCCTCGTCGGGTACGTCGGCATGCTGGCCGCCCTGCTGCTCTCCCGCCCCTGGCGAGGCCGGGGAGAGGCGGGCGGCTAGATCCCCTGGCCGACGCGTTCGAGGACGCGCAGCGAGCCCTTCACCGCCACCTCGCCGAACGCGCCGGACTCCAGCGCCCGCCGATAGACCCGGTACGGCGCCTGCCCGCCGTCGGCGGGATCGGGGAAGACGTCATGCAGGACCAACGCCCCGCCCGGCACGACGTGCGGCGCCCAGCCCTCGTAGTCGCGGGTCACCGGCTCCTCGGAGTGCCCGCCGTCGATGAACAGCATCCCCAGCGGCGTGTTCCACAGCTGGGCGACCTGCTCCGACCGTCCGACGATCGCGATGACCTCCTCCTCCAGCCCCGCCGCCAAGATCGTGGTCCGGAACGTCGGCAGCGAGTCCATCTTGCCGAACCGGGGGTCGACCAGCGTCGGATCGTGGTGCGCCCACCCCGGCTGGATCTCCTCGGACCCGCGGTGATGGTCCACCGTGACCACCACGGACCCGACCTCCCTCGCCGCCGCACCGAGATAGATCGCGGACTTGCCGCAGTAGGTGCCGATCTCGCAGATGGGACCGAGCCCGCCGTACCGGCAGGCCGCCTCGAACAGGGCCAGACCCTCCTCCGGCGGCATGAATCCCTTGGCGTGCTTGGCTGCGTAGAGCAGGCGTGACGGCATCGTCATAGAGATGAACCCTAGTCCAACCGAATAACATTCCAGGGAACACTTGCCGGGCTGATCTGCAACCTGTTCTACTTGCAACGTGAAGCAGCGCGCTCGCATCGCGATGTCCGACGACGACGTCACGGCGTTCCTGGAGGGCTCACGCAAGCTCCAGCTCGCGACGATCAACCCGGACGGCACGCCGCACCTGGTCACGATGTTCTACGGCCTGGACTCGGGCCACATCGCGTTCTGGACCTACGCCAAGGCGCAGAAGGCCCGCAACCTGGCCCGCGACCCCCGCGTGAGCTGCCTGGTCGAGGTCGGCGAGAGCTACGACGAACTGCGCGGCGTCCTGCTGTACGGCGAGGCGAAGCAGGTCCACGACCGCGCGCACGTCATGGCCGTCGGCATGCTGGTCGCCCGCCGCACGAACCCCGGCGTCCCGGACGACCTGCTGCGTCCTTACGTGGAGACGACCGGGCTCAAGCGGGTCGCGTACGTCGTGGAGCGCACCAAAGTGGTCTCATGGGACCACAGGAGGCTCACATGAGAGTCAAAGTGGACGAACTGGTCTGCGAGGCCAACGCCGTGTGCATGGGACTCGCGCCGGAGGTGTTCGAGGTCGACGACGACGACCACCTTCACATCCTCCTCCCCGAACCACCCCCCGAGAGGCTGGACCAGGTCCGCCACGCGGTCAGGTCCTGCCCCAAAGCCGCCCTTTCCCTCGAGGAATGACCCCAAGCGCCCAGGAGGAACCTCACATGCGCGCCGCGATCCTGCACGCCGTAGGCAACGACAAGCTCGACATCCGCGACGACGTCACCCTGGCTCCGGTGGGGCCGGCGGAGGTACGCGTACGGATCAGGGCGACCGGCGTCTGCCACTCGGACCTGTCGGCCATGTCCGGCGTGCTGCCCCAGCCCGTGCCGCTGATCCCCGGCCATGAGGGCGCGGGCGAGGTGGTCGAGGTGGGCGAGCACGTCACCTCGGTCAAGCCGGGCGACCACGTGGTGATCAGCTGGC
This sequence comes from Nonomuraea cypriaca, assembly GCF_015645445.1. GTDB lineage: Bacteria > Actinomycetota > Actinomycetes > Streptosporangiales > Streptosporangiaceae > Nonomuraea > Nonomuraea cypriaca. The sequence goes on from NZ_JADOGI010000032.1 coordinate 39,948, forward strand.
GTCCGGCCTGCCAGGAGTGCGACCTGTGCGTGGGCGGGCAGCCGTACCTGTGCGCGAAGTACATGATCGAGTCCTTCAGAAAGGGCGCCTTCAGGTTCGGCGGCGACGGGGCCATGGCGTTCGGGATGGCGGGGTGCGGCACCTGGGCCGAGGAGATCATCGTGCCGTGGCAGGGCGCGATCAGGATCGACGACGACGTGCCCTGGGAGGCGGCGGCGCTGATCGGCTGCGGCATCACCACCGGGGTGGGCGCCGCGATCAACACCGCTAAGGTGCGCCCCGGCTCCACGGTCGCGGTGATCGGCTGCGGCGGCGTCGGCCTCTCCGTCATCCAGGGCGCGCGCCTGTCCGGCGCGCGCACGATCCTCGCGATCGATCCGCTGGAGTCCAAGCACGCGCTGGCCAAGAAGGTCGGGGCGACGCACGCGGTGACACCCGAGGAGGTCCCCGGCGCACTGACCGAGCTCACCGGCGGCGCCGGCTTCGACTACGGCTTCGAGGTGGTCGGCAAGTCGGCCACGATCCAGAGCGCCTGGCAGGTCACGCGGGCGGGCGGCGACGTGGTCGTGGTCGGCGCGGGCGCGCTGGACGACATGGTGTCGATCTCGGCGTTCAGCCTGCTGTTCGAGGGCAAGAACCTGCTGTCCAGCCTGTACGGCGAGGCGGACGTACGCCACGACTTCCCCTACTTCGCCAAGCTCCACAAGTCCGGCCAGCTCGACCTGGAGTCGCTGATCAGCGCCCGCATCCGCCTCGGCGACCTGAACGACGCGGTCGCGGCCCTGCGCGCCGGCGAGGTCCTCCGCCAGATCGTCCTCATGGACTGACCCCCGGCGCACGTGCTCGTCCCGTCCTCACCTCTGCGGGCGGGCGGGTACGATCCGGCCTGGGGATGACTCGCGGGTGTCCCAGCGAGTGCTGGCCAGGCGGCGCTCGGTCAGCGTGAGGAGATCGAAGATGTCGCGAGCGAGATAGCCCGTGGTGTTCCGCTCGACCTGCTTCGGGTGCAGGATGCCCGCCCCGGCGAGTTCTTCCAGGGCCTGCCGCGCGGCCGGATGCGTGACGGAGAGCAGGGATTGCACGGTACGAGCGGTCACGAGAGGTGCCGAGGGCAGCAGGTTCAGCAGGCGCGCCACCGCCGAATCGGCCCGGGGCACCGCCCGCAGCCCCTGCGACTCCCGGAACCGGCGGTGCCTTTCTGACCACTCGTCGTGCATCTCGTCGAGTTCGTCGGCGAACCTTTCCGCCTGCTCGACGGCGGTGGCGGTGGCCGCGAGGAACACCCGCAGCCAGGCGTTGACTCCCTGTCGCGCCTCCGCCGACCGGGGGTCTCCCGCGTACCTGTACGCGGTCAGACCTTCGATGTAGGCATCCGATCGCGTGAGAAGAACCAGGCTGATCGGGAGGATCGCATGCGGAGTGAGACCGCGCCGGGTGAGCACGGTGTGAACCAGCGCCCGGCCGACCCTGCCGTTGCCGTCGGTGAACGGGTGAATCGTCTCGAACTGCGCATGCGTCAGCGCGGCCTGAACCAGCGGAGCGTGTTCCGCGGTGTTGATGTACGACACGAGATCGTCCATCAACGGCCGGACATGCTCAGGCGGCGGCGGAACGAACTCGGCATCCAGCGGATGCCAGTTACCCCCGCCCACCCAGTTCTGTACCTCACGTAGCCCGTTGTGCTTCTCCCCGGGAAGCAGCACCCTCTGCAAGGCGACGATGTCCGCGGTCGTGACCGCCTCGACGGCGACGAGTTCGGTGACCGCCTGCCGGAGCGCCGTCACATTGTTCGCCACCAGAGCCGCCGTCGCGGTGAATCCCTTCGACACGCCGATCTCGTGCCGCGCCGCCAGTTCGGCGAGTGCGACCTGCTGCGGGGATGTCTGGAGCCCTTCGATGCGCGAGGAGGCGATCGCCTCCGACCGAAGGAGAAAGCGGGCCAGGCCGTCCACGCTGTGGCCGGCGGAATGCGCGGTGAGCCGTCGCACCACATGTTCGGCTCTGGCGGCTTCCTGGGCGACGTCCGGCGACACGACGAGACTCCCGCCCGTCACCCGATCGGGCACGTACGGGCGGTAAACGCCACCGCGCCTGTCCCGTCGGCTCGGGGCATCCCATGCCGCGGGCCACGTCGCCTCAAGGTATGCCGCCATGGCGGTTATCCTTTCACGACCCCAGCCGCGATGAAAGGATAAGCCGTATCCTTTCATCGCGGCGGCCTTGGTGAAAGGAAAACATCACCCGGCCGGAGGTGGTTACGTGGTGGAGAAGGCGGCGTCGAAGGCCGTGGACGGGGGGGTGATGGAGTTGAGGGTGCGGATGTAGGACAGCGCCTCCCGAGCCCCGTCCAGCCGGTCCATCCCCGCGTCCTCCCACTCGATCGAGATCGGCCCTTCGTAACCGATCGAGTTCAGCGCGCGGAAGCAGTCCTCCCAGGGCACGTCGCCCCGGCCGGTCGAGACGAAGTCCCAGCCCCTGCGCATGTCGGCCCACGGCAGGTGCGAGGACAGCCGGCCCTTGCGGCCGTCGCCGACGCGCATGCGGGTGTCCTTGCAGTCCACGTGGTAGATCCGGTCCTTGAAGTCCAGGATGAACGCCACCGGGTCCAGGTCCTGCCACACCATGTGCGACGGGTCCCAGTTGAGGCCGAACGCCGGCCGGTGACCGATGGCCTCCAGGGTCCGTACGGTCGTGTAGTAGTCGTACGCGATCTCGCTCGGGTGGATCTCGTGGGCGAAGCGCACCCCCACCTCGTCGAAGACGTCGAGGATCGGGTGCCAGCGGTCGGCGAAGTCCTGGTAGCCGGCCTCGACCATGGAGGCCGGCACCGGCGGGAACATCGCCACCGTGTGCCAGATCGACGAGCCGGTGAAGCCCACCACCGTGTCCACGCCGAGCAGCGACGCGGCGCGGGCCGTGTTCTTCATGTCCTCGGCCGCCGCCTGGCGTACGGACTCCGGGTCGCCCGAACCCCAGATGCGGGCGGGCAGGATGGCCTTGTGGCGCTCGTCGATGAGGTCGCAGACGGCCTGGCCGACGAGGTGGTTGGAGATCGTCCAGACCTTGAGCCCGTGCTTGTCGAGTTGGGCGCGCTTCTGCTCCACGTACGACGGGTCCGCCACGGCCTGGGCCACGTCGAAGTGGTCGCCCGAGCACGCGATCTCGAGCCCGTCGTAGCCCCATTCGGCCGCCAGCCTGCACACCTCCTCGAACGGCAGGTCGGCCCACTGTCCCGTGAACAGCGTGACTGGTCGCATACGTCAGTCCTCCACGTTCGTGTAGCGGCTGCCGTCAGCCGCGCTCTGCTCGACCGCCGCCAGCACCCGCTGCACCCGCAGCCCGTCGGCGAACGAGGGCGTGGGGTCGGCTCCGGTGGCGATCGCCTCCAGGAAGTCCTTGATCTCGTGAGTGAAGGTGTGCTCGTAACCGAGACCGTGGCCGGGCGGCCACCAGGCGTCCATGTACGGATGCTCGGGCTCGGTGACCAGGATCCGCTCGAAACCGCCGCCGCCCGCGCTGAACCACAACTCGTTCATGGCCTCGAAGTCGAAGGACAGGCTGCCGAGCGAGCCGTTGATCTCGATGCGCATCGCGTTCTTGCGCCCGTAGGCGAACCTGGTCGCCTCGAACGAGGCCAGCGCCCCGCCGGAGAGCCTGCCGATGAACAGCGCCGCGTCGTCCACGGTGACCGTGCCCGTCGCCGACGTGCCGGTGGCCCCGAGCCCGGCCGACTCGGCGGCCAGCGGGCGTTCCTTGATGAACGTCTCCGTCAGCGCGGAGACCCCCACCACGTGCTGCCCGGTGATGAACTCGGCCGCGTCCACGATGTGCGACCCGATGTCGCCGAGCGCGCCCGCCCCGGCCTTGTCCTTCTGCAGCCGCCACACCAGCGGGAACTCCGGGTCGACGATCCAGTCCTGCAGGTACTGTGCCCGCACGTGCCTGATCTCGCCGATCCGGCCCTCCTCGACGTACCGGCGGGCGAGCGCGACCGCGGGCACCCGCCGGTAGTTGAAGGCCACCATGCTCTTGCCCGGCGCGGAGGCCGCGGCCCGCACCATGGCCTCGGCCTCGGCGACGGTGTTGGCCAGCGGTTTCTCACAGATGACGTGTTTGCCGGCGGCCAGCGCCGCGATGGCGATCTCGGCGTGCGAGTCGCCCGGCGTGCAGATGTCGACGATCTGTACGTCGTCGCGGTTGACCAGCTCTCTCCAGTCCGTCTCGGCGGCGGCCCAGCCGAGCTGCGCCGCCGCCGCCTCGGTGCGTTCCTTCGACCGGCCCGCCAGCACCGCCATGCGCGGTGCCAGCGGCAGGTCGAAGAAGGCCCCCACGCTGCGCCAGGCCTGGGAATGGACACGGCCCATGAAGGCGTAGCCCACCATGCCCACGCCGATGGCGGTTCTGTCTGACATGCAACCCCCGATCAGGATTCGAAGCCGAGCGCCCGATAATTCGCGACGTTCTCCGCCGTTATGGTCTCCGAAGCGAGCGTGATTGACTGCGGAACCTGGTTCTCCACGAGGTCACTCATGCCCTTACCCTGTGCTATCAGACGCGCGAGCTTGATCGCCGAGGAGGCCATGGTGGGGCTGTAGGTGACCGTGGCCTTCAGCACCGACGTGCCGGCTTCGATCTCGCGCATCGCGTTGGCCGAGCCGGCGCCGCCGACCATGATGAACTCGTTCCTGCCCGCCTCCTTGATGGCGGCCAGCACGCCCACGCCCTGGTCGTCGTCGTGGTTCCAGAGCGCGTCGATCTTCGAATGCGCCTGGAGCAGCGACGTGGCGACCTCGTTGCCGGTTTCGACGGTGAAAGCGGCGTCCTGCTTGGCCGTGACGCTGAACCCGTACGTCTTCAGCGCGTCGGCGAAGCCCTTGGTGCGGTCCTGCGTCAGCGGCAGCGTGGCGACGCCCTGGATCTCCACGATGACGGGGTTCGAGACGCCCTTGTCCTGGAGCTGCTTGCCGATGTAGTGGCCTGCCGAGACGCCCATTCCGTAGTTGTCGCCGCCGACCCACGTCCGATAGGCCAATTTGTCGGGGAAAATCCGGTCGAGGTTGACGACCGGGATGCCCGCCTCGGTGGCCTGCAGCGCGACCTGGTTCAGCTGCTGACCGTCGTTCGGCAGGACGACCAGCACGTTCACCTTGGCCGCGATCAGCGACTCGACGGCGGAGATCTGCTGGTTGATGTCGTTCGTCGGCTCGACGGGCCGGAACTCGATGTCGGAATACTGCTTGGCGGTGGCCTCGGCGTTCTTGGCGATGGCCGCGATCCAGCCGTGGTCGGCCGCGGGCGCCGAGAAGCCGATCACGACCTTGGTGCCCGGCTGGTCGTTGCCGCTCGCCGCGGGGGCGGGCTGCGGCGCCCCCGTGGTGGGCGCGGCCGCGGGCTCGTTGCTGGTGCAGCCGGCCGTTAAGAGTACGGCTCCTCCGCCGAAGAGGAATCCTCTACGCGCGACGTTCTCGCTCATGGTGCTCTCTCCTTCAGGTTCCGTCGCTGGAGAAGAACGGCGACGACGATGATCAGGCCCTTCGCGATCAGCTGGTCGCTGGTGTTGAGCCCGTTGAGAATGAACAGGTTCGTGATGAGGGTGAAGATCAGCAGGCCGAGGATCGATCCGATGATCGTGCCGCGGCCGCCGGTGAGCAGGGTGCCGCCGATGATGACGGCGGCGATGGCGTCGAGTTCGTACAGGTCGCCGTGGGTGGACGAGCCCGTCGTCGTACGCGCCATGATGAGGATGGCGGCGATGCCGCAGCAGAGCCCGGACAGGGCGTAGAGCAGCATCGTGTGCCTACGCACGTCGATCCCGGCGAGCCTGGCCGCCTCGGGGTTGCCCCCGACCGCGTACGTGCGCCGCCCGAACGTCGTGCGGTTGAGCAGGATCCACCCGAGAACCACGACCAGCGCGAAGATGTAGACCATCAGCGGGATGCCGAGCACCCGCGTGGTCGCCAGTTCCACGATGGCGGAGTTCTCCGACTGGATGATCTGCGTCCTGCGGTCGGACATGCGCTGCGCGAGCCCGCGGGCGGCGACGAGCATGGCCAGCGTGGCGATGAACGGCACCAGCCGCCCGTAGGCGATCAGCCACCCGCTCACCAGCCCCGCGCCCGTGCCGACGAGCATCGCGCAGATCGACATGACCACCGGCCCGTACGACTGTGTGGCGAGCGTCGTCGCCCAGACCGAGGCCAGCGCCATGACCGAGCCGACCGACAGGTCGATGCCGCCGCCGATGATCACGAACGTGGCGCCGACCGTGATCACGCCGATCGTGGCGGCCAGCGACAGGATGCTGACCACGTTGGAGGTGGTGGCGAAGTTGTCCGGCCTGGTGAGCAGGCCGACGACCACTAACAGGAGGAGGGCTCCGAGCAGGCCGAGATGCCGCATCTCCCCCAGCCCGCGCATCGACGACAGAACCGACTGAGCCGGTGGAGCCGCCTTGGCCGTGGGCCGGTCCGTCGCAGGCTCGCTCATCAAGCCGCCCTCCCATTCATGATCATGTCCAGTACGCGGTGCTCGTCCAGCTCCGCCGCGTCGCCCTGGTGGATGACCGCCCCCTCTCTCAGCACGAGCACCCGGTCGGCCAGACCGAGCACCTCCGGCACCTCGCTGGAGACCAGCAGCACGCCGATCCCCTGCTCGGCCAGGCCGCGGATCACCGCGTACAGTTCGGCCCTGGCGCCGACGTCCACACCTCTGGTGGGCTCGTCGAGCAGGAGCAGCTTGGTGCCGCCGAGCAGCCAGCGGGCGAGCACGGCCTTCTGCTGGTTGCCGCCGGACAGCGTCCTGATCGGGCGTTCGGGGTCGGGTGGCCGGATGTCGAGCATTTCCGACAGGCGCTTGGCCTCGCTCATCTCCCGCTTGCGATCTATCCAGCCGAACCTGGCGAACCCCGGCAGGGTGCCGAGCGTGATGTTCGCGGTGACGCTCTGGTCGAGGAGGAGCGCCTGGGCCTTGCGTTCCTCGGGGGCCAGGCCCATGCCGCGCTTGACGGTGCCGACGACGCCGCGGCGTACGCGCTTTCCCGCGAGCAGCACGCGGCCCGAGGAGGGGCGGGCGCCGTACACGGCCTCCAGGATCTCCGAGCGTCCCGAGCCGACGAGCCCGGCCAGCCCGACGATCTCGCCGGCCCGCACGGAGAAGGACACGTCGGCGAAGACGCCCGGCGCGGTCATGTGCTCGACGGTGAGCACCTCCTCGCCCGGTTCGCGCCCGGCCCTGGGCGGGAAGACGTACTCGACGTTCCTGCCCGTCATGAGGGAGACGATCTGCGTGGTGGCGGTGTCCCTGGCGGACAGGCCGACCGCGACCGTGCGGCCGTCCTTCAGCACGGTGACCCGGTCGCCGATCTCGCGGATCTCCTCCAGCCGGTGGGAGATGTAGACCACGGCCACGCCCTGGGCGGTGAGTTCGCGGATGATGCGGAACAGGTTGGCCACCTCGTCGTGCGCGAGGGCGGCGGACGGCTCGTCCATGATGATCAGCTGGGCGTCGTGTGAGAGCGCCCTGGCCATCGAGACGACCTGTTTGGCGGCGGGTGAGAGCCGCCCGACCTCCGCTGCCGGCCGGATCTCACCGTGGCCCAGCCGTTCCAGCACCTCGCGGGCCGCGCGTCTGGCGGCAGCCCGGTTCATGAAGCCGAAGCGGGCGTGCTCGTGGCCGAGGAAGATGTTCTCGGCCACGCTGAGCCCGTCGACCAGGTCGAGTTCCTGATAAATGGTGGCGAAGCCTAGCTTGATGGCGTCTATGGGGCTGCTCGGTCGTACTTCCTTGTCGTTGAAGACGATCGTGCCCTCGTCCGGCTGGTGAACGCCGGCCAGGACCTTGATCAGAGTGGATTTGCCGGCGCCGTTCTGGCCGAGCAGGCAGTGCACCTCGCCCGCGCGTACGTCCAGGTCGACCCCGTCGAGCGCGCGTACTCCGGGGAACTGCTTGACGATGCCTTTCATGACCAGCATCGGGGAGATCCTTCTATGAGGCGTTGACGATGCGGTTGATGTTGTCGGGTGACAGGTAGTGCTCGATGGCGAGGATTCCGGCGCCGAGCGCGGCGGCGTTGATGCCCGTACGGCTCGGCGTGATCGACAGGTGGTGTGTGGCCAGGGGAAGCGACCTGCGGTAGACCGTCTCCCTGATCCCGGCCAGGAGGTGCTCGTGCACCCGCGACAACGCGCCGCCGATGACGATGACCTCCGGGTTGAAGAAGTTGACCAGACCGGCCAGCACCTCGCCGATGTGCCGCCCCGCCTCCCTGACCAGCCGCAGCGCCTGCGTGTTGCCCGCCTGTACGAGCGCCACGACGTCCGCCCCTGACTCGGCCGCGAGGCCCAGTTCGGTCAGCCGCCGTGCGATCGCGGCCCCACCGGCCACGGCCTCCAGGCAGGCGCTGTTGCCGCAGCGGCACCCGGCGTCGTCGTGACCGCTGACCCGGATGTGGCCGATGTCGCCCGCCGAGCCCTGCGCGCCCCTGTGCAGCTTGCCGTCGGCCACGATGCCGCAGCCGATGCCGGTGCCGACCTTGACGAACAGCAGGTGCCCCGCGCCGGCGAAGGCGTTGCGGTGCTCGCCGAGCGCCATCACGTTGACGTCGTTGTCGACCAGCACCTCCACGCCGGCGAAGTACTCGGGGACGGGGTAGTCGTTCCAGCCGGGCATGATCGGCGGGTTGTTCGGCCGTCCCGTGGCGAACTCCACCGGTCCTGGCACCCCGATCCCGACCGCGCGCAGCATCGCGCGCGGCCGCCCCGCCTCGTCGAGCAGGCGGTCGAGCCGCTTGTCCACGTGCGCGAGCACGACCTCGGGACCTTCGCCGATCAGCAGCTTGTCCTCGCACTCGGCGAGCACGTTGCCCGAGATGTCCAGCAGCGCCACCCGGCAGTGCGTGGCGCCCAGGTCGACGCCGGCGAAGGCGTGGTCCTCGGTGTGCAGGCGCAACTGGCGCGGCGGACGGCCGCCGGTGGACTCGCCGCTCTCGGTCTCCTCGACCAGGCCACGCTCGATCAGCGCGTCGACGCGCTGGGAGATCGTGGACCTGGCCAGCCCGGTGAGCCTGGCGAGGTCGGAACGGGTCGTCGCCGAGCCAGCACTGATCAGCGTCAGCACGTCTCCGGCCGAACCCGACTGGGGGGTCATGCCGAGACAATAAGATCACCGATGCAGCAAATCAAGAGTGAGAATCGACCAAACTCCCCCAACTTCCGCCGAAGATCGAACAAAGCTGGGTTATTGGCCAAATAATCCGACATTTCGGCGGCTTCCCGGCATGGCCCGGACAACAAAGATCCCCGCCGCCGGGTGGGCGACGGGGATCCGGGAGGAGTCAGAGCCTCAGAGGAGTCTCACAGCATGGCCTTCATCGAGTCGGCCGCCGTGAGGACGTACGGCTGCTCGGCCATGACCGCGTCCCAGTTGCCGGCGATCGCCTCCGGCGTGAGGTCGTCGCTCTTCCAGCCCGGCCCCTCGGCCACGAACACCCGCGCCACCCGGCCGCCCCCGACGCTGAACACCTCGCCGCTCGCCTCGCACGATTCGTGCACGAGGTACGCCACCAGCGCGCTCACCCGCTCCGGCGTGAACTTCGCCTCGAACTCGGCGGGCAGCAGCGCCTCGGTCATCCGAGTCCAGGCGATGGGCGCGATGGCGTTGGCCTTGATGCCGTTGCGCGCGCCCTCGATGCCGATCGTCCTGGTCAGCCCGACGAGGCCCATCTTGGCCGTGGAGTAGTTGGCCTGCCCGAAGTTGCCGAACAGCCCGGCGGGGCTGGAGGTGTTGACGACGCGCCCGTAGCCCGCCGCCTTCATCAGCGGGTACGCGGCCTGGCTGACCAGGTAGGACCCGCGTACGTGCACGGCCAGCACCGCGTCGAAGTCCTCGACCGGCATCTTCCCGAACGACTTGTCGCGCAGGATCCCCGCGTTGTTGACGACGATGTCCACCTTGCCGTACGCGTCCACGGCGGCCTGCACGATGGCCCTGGCGCCCTCGGGCGTGGCGACGTCGTCGGTGCTGGCGACGGCCTGCCCGCCGTTCTTCGTGATGAGGTCCGCCACCTCGGCGGCGGGACCTGCGGAGGCCCCCGTGCCGTCGAGCGCGCCCCCGAGGTCGTTGACGACGACCTTGGCGCCCCGCTCGGCCAGCAGGAGCGCGTGCGACCTGCCGAGACCGTGCCCGGCCCCCGTGACGATCGCGACCCTGTCATCGAACCGCAACATCGAACCTCCAGCCAGGAGAACAACGTTCTAGTACGAAATACGATAACCCGGACCTACCCACCCACGACCTCTCAGTCAGTGGGGAACCACAGATCCGGCTCCCCCGCCACGCGGCGCAACCGCCCCTTGGCCTCCAGCCAGGCCAGGTGCGCCAGGGTCTCGTTGTTGGCCGAGCGCCGCATGAACGGCGGGATCGTCTCCCACGGCCGCGACCACGTCAGCCGGGTGGCCACGTCCCAGCAGGCCACGCCGTCGCCCGCGCCGACCACCGTCTCGATCTCGGCGAGCCGCTCGTCGTGGTGCGCCATGACCCGATCGACCCGCTCGGCCAGCTCAAGGAACCGGTACTCGTGCGCCGGCAGCACCTCGTCGACCTCCAGCTTGCGTACGGCGGCCAGCGAGTCGAGGTAGTCGGCCAGCGGGTTCGGCCCCGACTGGGGATGGACGGCGACGATGGGCGTGATCCTGGCCAGCACATGGTCGCCGGAGAACAGCACCCGGCGCGCGGGCGACACGAAACACAGGTGGCCGGGCGAGTGCCCCGGCGTCCAGACGGCACGCAGGTCCCAGCCGGGCAGCCCGAGGTCCTCGCCGTCCTCCACGAGACGGTCGGGCCTGGCCATCGACACCATGTGCCTGATCATCATCGAGGCCCCGGCCAGCTCGTCCAGGGTCAGGGGCGGCACGCCGCAGCGTACGAGCAGGGCGCGCTCCCGGTCGACGAGGGTGTCGATGGCGTCGTCGTCATAACGCTCGCGCACCAGCCTGGCGTCGGCGGGGTGCAGCGCGATCCAGGCGCCCGACATCTCCCTGACGCGCCCGGCCAGGCCGTAGTGGTCGGGGTGGATGTGGGTGACCAGAACGCCCTTGACGTCGGTGATCGCGTATCCGGCCACGCCCAGGCCGGCGACGAGCGCGTCGTACGCCTCGTCGGTGTTCCAGCCGGCGTCGATGATCACCACGCCGCCGGGCAGTTCGAGTACGTACACGAGGACGTACCGCAGGGGGTTGATCGGGATGGGCACGGGAACGGACCACAGACCCGGGCGGACCCGCTCGACTCCGGGGATCGTCCCGCCGATCCACGCCTCCCGCTGCGCCTCGTTGGCAGGGGTCACCACGAATTTAGCCATGGGCTAGATTCTGCCCGAACGATGTTCTGGCACCGAATCGTGTTCTACTAGTGGCATGAGGCCGAGCCGCGAGATCTCAGACGATGGCCGCTTCGTCCGGCGCCAGAACCGGTTCACCGAACGGCTCGGCCCGCCCGAGCCAGGCCGCTACCGGGTCTACGCCTCCTATGCCTGCCCGTGGGCGCAGCGCGTGCTGATCGTACGCGCGCTCCTCGGTCTGGAGGACCTGCTGGACGTCACGATCGTCGACCCCATCCGCGACGAGAAGGGCTGGCGGATCCCCGGCGGCGACCCGGAGTACCTCTCCGAGCTCTACCACGCCACCGACCCCGGCTACACGGGCCGCTACACCGTCCCGTGCGTCTGGGACACCAGGGACAAGAGGATCGTCACCAACGACTTCCCCCAGATCACCCTCGATCTGGAGATGTCGTGGGGCAGCGCACCCAACCTCTATCCGGAACGCCTGCGCCCCGACGTCGACATCATGAACGACCGCCTCTACCACGGGCTCAACAACGCGGTCTACGAGGCCGGCTTCTCCAGGAGCCAGCAGTCGTACGAGGAGGCGGTGGCGCGCGTCTTCACCACGCTCGACTTCCTGGAGGTGCGCCTGGCCGAGTCGGAGTTCCTCTTCGACACGCTCACCGAGAGCGACGTGCGCCTCTACACGACCCTGGCCAGGTTCGACAGCGTCTACTACGCGCACTTCAAGTGCTCGGTCCGGCGGCTGATCGACTACCCGGCGCTGTGGGCGTACGCGCGCAGGCTCTACGCGATCCCGGCCTTCCGCGACACCACGGACTTCGACCACATCAAGCGCCACTACTACGCCACCCAGACCAACATCAACCCGAGCCGGATCGTGCCTGTGGGACCCGAGCTCGACTGGAGTCTGTGACGGGCGCCGGCATCCGGACGAACAGCAGGACCGAGGCGAGCATCACCGCAGCGGCGACGGCCCAGGCGGCGGCGACACCCGTCGCGGCGGCCAGGACGCCGAGCGTCAGGTTGGCCGCGATCCCGCCGGACTGCAGGGAGAGCGAGCTGGTCGAGGTGACGGTGGTGCGCTGGGCGGCGCTGACCGCCTTGTGGGTGAGCTCCAGGCACAGCAGACCCGTCACGGAACCGCCGACGAACAGCAGGACGTAGGCCAGCCCCGCGCTCACCAGCCCCGGCACGCCGCCGAGCCCTGCCGTCGCGGCCAGCGCCCCGACGGACAGCGCCGTCAGCGCCGTCCCCGCGATCGCGCCCTTGGCCGAGCCGCCGGCCAGGCGCGCCACGCGCGGCGAGAGCGCGCTGCCCGCCGCGCTGCCCGCGAACCCCAGCGCCGCGACGACGGCGTAGGCCAGGCTGCCGCGCTCCGCCGTGCCGACCAGGTCGGCCAGCCGTCCGGGTGTGAGCAGCTCGATGCTCATCAGCACCACGCCGGAGCTCGCCGCCGCCAGCATCAGGCGCCGCAACACCGCGCCTCCGGTCGCCAGCCGCACACCCGCGACGACCGTCGCCGGCACCTCGCGCAGCACGCTCGCCAGAGACCTGCGGGCGTGCGCCGGCTCGGGCAGCGCGAACACCACCACGACCAGCAGCACCGCCGCAGCCATCGCACCCAGCAGGGGCGGCGCGGCCAGCGGGAACATCAGCGAGGGCGGCACCAGGAGCGGCGCACCCCCGCCCGCGAGCACCCCGGCGCACAGGGCCAGGGACTCCATCGCGCCGCCCCTGGCCAACCCCGGCTTGAGGTCCGCGTCGGGGCCCTCGATCCCGTGCAGCGTGTCGACGTACCAGGAGGTGGCCGGGCCGCTGGACAGCGCCCTGGCCACGCCCTTCAGCACCCCGCTCACCATGAACATCCAGAACGTCGTGGACAGGCCCAGCATCGCGAGCCCCGCCACGGTGAACGCGGCCGAGGCGGCCAGCACCATGCGCCGCCCCACGACGTCGGCCAGCCCGCCCGTGGGCAGCTCCAGGCTGACGGTGACGATCGAGAACACGGTCACCGACAGCCCGATCTGGGCCAGGCTGAGCCCTCGCTCGGTCATCAGCAGCACCATGGCGGGCATCATGAGCCCGGGGGGCAGCCAGGTCAGGAAGTTGACGAGCATGTAGCGCCGTAACGCGGACCGGGCGGTCATCGGCCTTCCTCCTCTTCCTGTCGTGAGCGCGGAACGGCGCCATACCAGACGCTCACCAGGCTTGCGGCGGGGTCACCGGCGTATCTGGCGGCGATGCGGGTCAGCAGTTCCTCGGCCTCGCGCTTGAACTCGTGCACAGCGGCGGCGGGCAGCGTGAGCATGTAGTCGCTCATCCCGGCCACGTCCACCCACTCCCCGGGCCACTCCCCGAGGTCGAACTCCTCCATCACCCGCCCGACCATCTCGGCCTGCCGCAGGTGCATGATCTTGACGGCCTCACGCCCCTCGTCCGTACCGGACATCTCGACGGCGTCCCAGGAGGTGTAGCGGTGGCGGGCCCGCCACCGGCGTTCGCGGCCGTCGCGCTGCTCGGAGTCCTCCTCGATGAAGCCGTACTTGAACAGCTCGCGCAGGTGATAGCTGGTCGATCCGGAGCTCTCGCCCACCTTGCGGCCGAGCTCGCTGGCGGTGGCCGGCCCCTCGGACCGCAACAGGCCCAGCAGCCGCACCCGCAGCGGGTGAGCGACCACCTTCAGCACCTGGGGGTCGCTGATCTTGTACTGATGCTCCATGGACCTCACAGTAGACCGCAAAGGCAATTTTGCAAAGAAAATTTGGTGGTCCCGCGCAAAGCCCCCCTCGTAAACTGGTTTGATGCTTGACTACATCTGGGTGGACGACGCCGTCTTCGATCTACGTCCGGACTTCGCGGTGCTGGTCATGACCGCGCACGGCCTGCGCAACGGGCCCACCGACGAGCGCTCCCGCGCCTGGCTCGCGGCGACCTCCCGGCTGGAGGCGCAGCCGGACAAGATCGACGCGTGGAAGGACGCCTACCGGGCGTTCGGGGCCAAGCCGCAGCGGACCAGGCCGTCGGTCGACGCGCTCACCCGCAGACTGCCGCTGCCGGAGATCAACCAGGCCGTGGACGCGTACAACTCGATCAGCGTCAAGCACGCGCTGCCGATCGGCGGCGAGGACCTCGACCACTACTCAGGGCCCGCCAGGCTCGTCAGGGCGACCGGCGACGAGGCGTCGGAGGAGGCGCTCGGGCAGCCGGAGCCCGGCGAGGTGATCTGGCGTGACGACACCGGCGTCACCTGCCGCAGGTGGAACTGGCGCCAGGTGGCGCGCACCCGGCTCACCGAGGAGACCACCAACGCGATCTTCCTGCTGGAGCGCCTGGAGCCGATGTCGCTGGACGAGCTCAAGATCGCGGGAGAGGAACTCGCCGACCTGCTGTCCGAGTTGTCCCCTCAGGTGCGGATCGCCAGCAGATTGGTGTCGAGCGGGAAATAAACCTCCTGAAGCGGCGTTGATACCAAAGAGTAATAATTACGGCACCACCTGGATTGACTAGGGGGGCGTGACCTCTTTGCGCTGTCCTGAGAGGATCGTTCAAGGCGGCACGCCGTCATCGGCGCACGCTGCCAGTCCGGGCGAGTAGCCTTGGACAGGTTCTCTAACATCAACGCCGATCTGCGGAAGAGGGCGATTTCCGCCGTGTCGTCTGAGTCGTCGCGGACAAACCCGCTGGCAAGCTTTGGTCAGAACGAGTGGCTTGTCGACGAGCTGTATCAGAAGTACCTCCAGGACCCCGAGTCTGTCGACAAGGCCTGGTGGAACTTCTTCGCTGACTACAACCCTGACTACGGACCGGGCCGCACCCCGGCCAAGGAGGCGGGGAACGGCACTGTCACCGCCCCCGCTCCTCCCAAGGCGCCGCCGAAGGCGCCACCGACCGCACCGGCAGCACCGGCAGCACCGGCAGCACCGGCAGCCGAGAAGCCGAAGCAGCCTGCCGCTCCGGTGCCCAAGGGCGCCGAGGAGGTCAAGCTGCGCGGTGCGGCGGCACGCACGGCAGCCAACATGGACCTGTCACTGTCGGTGCCGACGGCGACCAGCGTCCGGGCCATCCCGGCCAAGCTGCTCATCGACAACCGCATTGTGATCAACAATCACCTCAAGCGGGGTCGCGGCGGCAAGGTCTCCTTCACGCACCTGATCGGCTTCGCGATCGTCAAGGCGCTGAAGGCCATGCCGGAGATGAACCACTCCTTCACGGAGGTCGACGGCAAGCCGACGCTGGTCAAGCCGGAGCACGTGGGCTTCGGCCTGGCGATCGACGTGCAGAAGGGCAACGGCGAGCGGCAGCTCCTCGTGCCGTCCATCAAGGGCGCGGAGTCGATGGACTTCCGCCAGTTCTGGATGGCCTACGAGGACGTCGTACGCAAGGCCCGCGCGGGCAAGCTCGGTGTCGACGACTTCGCCGGCACCACGATCTCGCTGACCAACCCCGGCACGATCGGCACCGTCCACTCCGTGCCACGCCTGATGCCCGGCCAGGGCACCATCATCGGCGTCGGCGCGATGGAATACCCTGCCGAATACCAGGGCGCCTCGCCGGACACGCTCTCGCGCCTGGCCGTCTCCAAGGTCATGACGCTGACCAGCACTTACGACCACCGGATCATCCAGGGCGCCCAGTCGGGCGACTTCCTGCGCCAGATCCACCGGTTGCTGCTCGGTGAGGACGGCTTCTACGACGAGATCTTCGAGGCGCTGCGGATCCCGTACGAGCCGGTCCGGTGGGTCCGGGACATCTCGGCCTCCCATGACGACGACGTGGCCAAGTCCGCCCGCGTGATCGAGCTGATCCACGCCTACCGCGTGCGCGGCCACCTCATGGCCGAGACCGATCCGCTGGAGTACAAGCAGCGCAAGCACCCCGACCTCGACATCCAGTCGCACGGCCTGACGCTGTGGGACCTGGAGCGCGAGTTCGCCACCGGCGGTTTCGGCGGCCGCCCGCTGATGAAGCTGCGCGAGATCCTCGGCGTGCTGCGCGACTCCTACTGCCGCACGGTCGGCATCGAGTACATGCACATCCAGAACCCCGAGGAGCGGGCCTGGATCCAGGAGCGGGTGGAGCAGCCGCACAAGTCGCCGGAGCGCGACGAGCAGCTCAACATCCTGTCGCGGCTCAACACCGCCGAAGCGTTCGAGACGTTCCTGCAGACCAAGTTCGTCGGCCAGAAGCGCTTCTCGCTGGAGGGCGGCGAGTCCCTGATCCCGCTGCTCGACTCGGTGATCAGCGACGCCGCCGACGAGGACCTCGACGAGGTCGTCATGGGCATGGCCCACCGCGGCAGGCTCAACGTCCTGGCCAACATCGTGGGCAAGTCCTACGCCCAGATCTTCGGCGAGTTCGAGGGCAACATCGACCCGCGCACCGCCCACGGCTCCGGTGACGTGAAATACCACCTCGGCGCGGCGGGCACGTTCACCGCGCCGAGCGGCAAGACGATCACGGCATCCGTGGTGGCCAACCCCTCCCACCTGGAGGCGGTCGACCCGGTGCTCGAAGGCGTCGTACGCGCCAAGCAGGACCTCCTGGAGCGCGGCGAGGAGGGCTTCACCGTCCTGCCCATCCTCATCCACGGCGACGCGGCCTTCGCCGGCCAGGGCGTCGTGGCAGAGACGCTCAACCTGTCGCAGCTGCGCGGCTACCGCACCGGCGGCACCGTGCACGTGGTGGTCAACAACCAGGTCGGGTTCACCACCTCGCCGGCCTCGTCCCGCTCGTCGGTCTACGCGACCGACGTGGCGCGGATGATCCAGGCCCCGATCTTCCACGTCAACGGCGACGACCCCGAGGCCGTGGTGCGCGTGGGCGAGCTCGCCTACGAATACCGCCAGGCGTTCCGCAAGGACGTCGTCATCGACCTCATCTGCTACCGCCGCCGCGGCCACAACGAGGGCGACAACCCGGCCTTCACCCAGCCGCTGATGTACGACCTGATCGACGCCAAGCGCTCGACCCGCAAGCTCTACACGGAGGCGCTGATCGGCCGGGGCGACATCACGGTCGAGGAGGCCGAGCAGGCCCTGCGCGACTACCAGGCCAAGCTGGAGCAGGCGTTCACCGAGACCCGCGAGGCGACCAAGAAGCCGCTGGAGGCGGGCGCCATGCGGGTGCCGCCTACCGAGGTGGTCAAGTGGTCCCACGACGACACGCCGACCGCCATCAGCGACGAGACCCTCAAGCGCATCGTCGACACCCAGCTCAACCTGCCCGAGGGCTTCACGCCGCACCCGCGCCTGGCGCCGGTGCTGCAGCGCCGCGGGCAGATGGTCGAGCAGGACGCCATCGACTGGGCCATGGGTGAGACGCTGGCCTTCGGGTCGCTGCTCATCGACGGCCACCCGGTGCGCCTGGTCGGGCAGGACTCGCGGCGCGGCACGTTCACCCAGCGCCACGCCGTCCTGGTGGACCGGATGACCGGCGCCGACCACACGCCGCTCAAGTCCTTCAACGAGGGCACCACGAAGTTCTACGTCTACGACTCGCTGCTGAGCGAGTTCGCGGCGCTCGGCTTCGAGTACGGCTACAGCGTCGTCCGCCCGGACGCCCTGGTCGCCTGGGAGGCGCAGTTCGGCGACTTCGTCAACGGCGCCCAGACGATCATCGACGAGTTCATCTCGTCGGGCGAGCAGAAGTGGGGCCAGAAGTCCTCGGTCGTGCTGCTGCTGCCGCACGGCTACGAGGGCCAGGGCCCCGACCACTCCTCGGCCCGCATCGAGCGGTTCCTGCAGGTCTGCGCGCTCGACAACATGACGATCGCGCAGCCCTCCACTCCGGCCAACTACTTCCACCTGCTGCGCTGGCAGGTGGAGTCGGAGCGGCACAGGCCGATGGTGGTCTTCACGCCCAAGTCGCTGCTGCGGCACAAGGCGGCCACCTCCAAGGCGGCCGACTTCACCACGGGCACCTTCCAGCCGGTGATCGGCGACACGACCGTCGATCCCGCCAAGGTCACCAAGGTGGTGCTGTGCTCCGGCAAGCTCTACTACGACCTGGCCGCGAACCGCGAGAAGGCGGGCCGTGACGACGTCGCCATCGTCCGCCTGGAGCGGCTCTACCCGTTCCCCACGGAGGAGCTGGCCGCCGAGCTGGCGCGTTACGGCACGCAGGCGGAGCTGGTCTGGACCCAGGACGAGCCGGTCAACATGGGGCCGTGGCCCTACCTGACGCTCAAGATGACCGAGGACCCGCAGACGCTGGGCGGGCGCGTGCTGAAGCGCGTGTCGCGCACGCCCAACAGCTCACCGGCTACGGGGTCGCACAACTCGCACGACACCGAGCTGGCGGAGATCGTCGGCCAGCTCTTCGGCTGAATGAACCACGGCAGTCGCCGGCGGCCCTCGCGGCTGCCGGCGACTGCCGCGTTCGCAGGTGGGCCAGGCCCGGAGCGGGGTCAGGAACGAAGGATGGGGAGAGCGATGTACTTCACCGATCGGGGGATCGAGGAGCTGGTCGAGCGGCGCGGCGAGGAGGAGGTCAGCCTGCTGTGGCTCGGTGAGCGGCTGCGCGAGTTCGTCGACCTCAACCCGGAGTTCGAGACCCCGGTCGAGCGGCTGGCCACGTGGCTGGCGCGGCTCGACGACGAGGACGAGTAAGCCGCCTAGCCACCACTAAGCCACGCTAGCCACCACCCTCAACGCGATACATCTTGAGTTTTCCACAGACGCGACATATCGTGTGCTGTGTAGGGACGTGTCGCCAGAGAGGGCGAAATCATGCAGCAGTGGACGATCGACGAACCAGGCCAGCTCACGTTCGGCCGGGTCGAGTCGCTGGACGTGCGGATCGTGTCCGGGCGCCTGGCCGTGCTGGCCAGCGAGGGGCCACCGACACTCGAGGTGGCCGACATCGAGTCGGCCTCGCCGCTCGTGGTGACGTACGACGAGGACACCGGATCGCTCACCGTCGCCTACAAGGACCTCACCTGGGACGGCCTGCTCGGCTGGTTGCGGCGCGACCGGCGCAGGACGGTGCTGTCGATCGCGGTGCCCAAGTCGTGCCGGGTCAACGCCGGGGTGGTTTCCGCGCCCGCGGTCGTGGCCGGGTTCGAGAGGGAGACGCAGGTCAAGAGCGTGTCCGGGGAGATCGTCCTCGATGCGGTCAGCGGCGACGTGACCGCCACGACCGTCTCAGGCACCGTCGAGAGCCGGGCCATGGAGGGGGATCTCTCCTTCAAGAGCGTCTCGGGTGAGCTCACCGTGGCCGACGGCATCCCGCGCCGGCTGCGGGCGAACACCGTGTCCGGCCGCATCACGGCCGACCTGGCGCTGCGGCCGACCGGCTACGTGAGGCTCAGCAGCGTCTCCGGTGACATCCTGGTCAGGCTGCCGGAGAACGTGGATACGGACGTCACCGTCAGATCCACCTCGGGCCGGCTGACCAGCACGTTCCACGAATTGTCGGACAGGAGCAGTCCCGGCTCGAAGTCGATGTCGGGGCGGCTCGGCGGCGGCATGGCCTCACTGTCGGCGACCACGGTCTCCGGCGAGGTCGCGCTGCTCAAGGGAGAGAAGGAATGAGCCCTGTCTTCGGTCACGGCCGGCTCCGGCTGTACCTCCTGAAGCTGCTGGAAGAGAGCCCACGCCACGGTTACGAGGTGATCCGGCTGCTGCAGGACCGCTTCCTCGGTGTCTACTCGCCCTCCCCCGGCACGATCTACCCGCGCCTGGCCCGCCTGGAGGAGGAGGGCCTGGTCACCCATGAGGTGGTCGAGGGCAAGAAGGTGTTCTCGATCACCGACAAGGGCCGCGCCGAGCTGAACGACCGGCTCGACGAGCTCGACGACCTGGAGGAGGAGATCTCCGCCTCCGTCCGCGACATCGCCCGCGAGGTCAAGGAGGACGTACGCGACACGGTCAAGTCGTTGCGCGACGAGCTGACGCGGATGGCCAAGGACGTACGCACCGAGGCCGGCGTGGACCACAAGCGGCTGCGCGACAAGCAGAAGGAGGACTTCAGGCGGCTCAAGGAGGAGCAGAAGCGGCAGTGGATGGAGCACGCCTCCCACTGGCAGGACGAGGGCGAGCGGTTCAGCAGGGAGTGGCGCAGGATCTGGTCGGAGGTGTGGTCCACGCTCGGAGACTCCGCGCCCAACCGCCGCGCCGATCTCGACGCCGAGCTGGGCGAACTGCTGGCCGACTTCGTCGCCCACGCGCGGGAGGATGCCTCCGACTCCCGGCTGACGCCGGAGAAGCTGGCCGAGCTGCGTACGACGCTCGACGACGCCGGCCGCCGCCTCCGCGAGATCCTCGAATCCTGACCCCGTGACCACGCGGCGCGGCGGCGAGCCTCCCAGGTGAACCGGCCTCTCCGCCGGTGTCGCCTGGGAGCGGGCAAGCGTTCAGGGGGTGAAGACGATCTTCCCGAAGAGCTCGCCCGCGGCCATCGCGGCGAACCCGTCACGCGCGTCCGCCAGCGGCAGCGTACGGTCGACGACCGGCCGCGCGCCCGTCTGCTCCAGGAACACGGCCAGCCGCCCGAGCTGGTCGCGCGTCCCCATGGTGGAGCCGACGACGGACAACTGCAGGAAGAAGACCCGGTTGAGGTCGGCGGGCGGGACCGCGCCGCTGGTGGCGCCGGAAACGACGATGCGCCCGCCCGGCTTGAGCGACTTGAGCGAGTGGTCCCAGGTGGCCTGGCCGACGGTCTCCATGACCGCGTCCACGCGCTCGGGCAGCCGGGCGCCCGATTCGAAGACCTGGTCGGCGCCGAGCCCACGGGCGCGCTCGCGCTTCTCCTCCGAACGGCTGGTCGCCCAGACCCGGTAGCCCCCGGCCCGGCCGAGCGCGATCAGCGCGGTGGCCACACCTCCGCCTGCGCCCTGCACCAGCACGGTGGCGCCGGGCTGGAGCCCGGCCTTGTCGAACAGCATGCGGTACGCGGTCAGCCACGCCGTGGGCAGACAGGCGGCCTCCTCGAAGCCGAGCGCGGCCGGCTTGGGCACCAGGTTGCCGCGCGGCACGGCCACCCGTTCGGCGAACGTGCCGTCGTACATCTCGGACAGCAACGTACGCCGGGGGTCGAGCGTCTCGTCGGCGCCCGTGCCGATCACGGCGTGCACGATGACCTCGTTGCCGTCCTCGTCCACGCCGGCGGCGTCGCAGCCCAGCACGATCGGCAGCCGATCCTGCCTGATGCCGACGCCCTTGAGCGTCCACAGGTCGTGGTGGTTGAGCGCGGCCGCCCGCACGGTGACGGTCGTCCATCCGTCCGGCGCCTCGGGCTCCGGGCGCTCGCCGAGCGTCAGCCCGGCGAGTGGGTTGTCTGGGTCGGTCTGTGTGGCGGTTACGGCGAACATGGCCGCACCCTACTTCAGCGTGATCCTGATCTCTTCCACCGCCAGCCTGCGAAACCAGTGTGGTCCCGTGGCGGCGACCAGCACGCCGTCCCTGCACACCGTGTCGGCGGGCCGCCCGCGGCCCGAGATCGCGGTCGTTTGCCTGGCCTGGCGCCGGCAGTCGGGCGTGGGCACGAGTGCGAGCATCGGTCCCACACCACCGCCGAACCGGAGCTGCGGTCCCGCCGGATCGCCCTCCGCCGTGTCGCCCGGCTCGGCCAGCCGGATGTCCGTCTTGGCCGACAGGACCAGATAGCCGTCCTTTGTCACCGTGCCCCGCAGCGCCCGCGCGAGCGCCGTCCGCTGGTCGAACGTCAGCCCCTCCCCGCGGTCGTACATCGCCAGCCGCCACGGCCCGAACTCGAAGAGCAGCACCTGCCCGTAGGACCGGCTGCCCGCCTGGCGCGGCCAGAGCGTGACGTTGGGGGCGTAACTGCGCAGCGGCTCACCGCCCCGGGTGATCTCGATCTCCCCGTTGTACGGGGCCACGAACTCCCGGTATCGCTCGCCGACCCAGACACCCTGGAACGGCCGCGACCCCAGGTCGGCGAGGCCGAGCCTGGCCGGGTAACGCACCTCGGCGCGGACCCCGTGCGGGAACACCACCTCGATGACCTCGTCGCCGCCCTTGGTCGTGACCGGCGCGGTGAGGTTGCTGGGGGTGTCGTTCTCCATCCTCGTCAGGGAACGGATGGGCGACGGCGCGGGGAGCACCGCCTCGGGGGGCGGCTGGGGCTCCGGTTCCCGGCTCACGATCAGGCCCACGATGGGAACCAGCAGGAGCACGAACACCACCACCAGCCCGATGGACCGGCGGCGGCCGCGCTCGCCTACCTCGATGACGTCGAACTGGTCGCCCACGACGTTCCTAGCCGAGTAGTGCGGCTTTACGCCCTCATATCCAGTTCAGTTGAGCGGCGACCGCCAGCGCAAGCCCTGGAAGCGGGCGAAATCCTTGTCGCAGGTCACGAATTCACAACCGTGCTCGATGGCGAGCGCGGCCAGATAGACGTCGGGGATGAGATTGCCGGACGCCCCGGCTTGGCGACTCAGCCTGGTGAAGATCTCCCAGTGCCTGGCCCCGGCGGCGACCACCGACGCCTGCGCCTGGTTGCGATAGGTGTCCGCGAAGGTCAGGGCGCTTTCGAGCGTTTCGGCGTTCTTGTAGATGCGCCGGTTGGTCACCATCCGGATGAAGCCGTTGACGACGAAGTCGCACACGGCGTAGCTCGACTCGCCGGTCACCATCTCCCGCACGAACGCATGGCAGCGATCGTGATCGCGAGACTCATGCCGAAAGGCGTTGACGAGGACGTTGGTGTCAGCCAGCAGCATTGAACCACTCCGGGAACCGCTCTTGGTCGTCCAGATCCCAGGCGATGTGCTCCAGCTTCTCGCCGGCGTCCAGCCTCTCCTGGATCCACGGCTGGAATCCGGGCACGGCCGTGGACGTGGGCAGCTCCAGGGGGGGCCGCTCGGCGGCCTCGGTGGAGCGGTTGATGAGTTGTCGCAAGGCGTCCTCCATCACTGAGTTGAGACTGCGTCCGTTTCGTGCCGCGTACGCCTTCGCCTCGTTGAGTAGCGTCTCGTCGATGCGCACTGTGGTCCTCCGCATGACTCCAGCGTCCGGCGCTGACATAAAAATGTCAACACCGGATAGTAGTCGCCCGGTCACAGCCTTTGCCACTACTTCAACGAACCAGCCAAGTGCACCAATGGGGCAGATGGTGCATACCTCAATGAAACAACCCATTCGACCCGAGTGGCGTCTGATAATTCGCGTTACCACTGTTGCCAACAGCTTATTAACAGGCCGTCTGCCTGCGTGAATGCCTTCTCGGAATACATGCGAATTCGCTATCTCCATAACGGAACGGAACCGGCCCATGCTTTTTGACGTCGCTTCCTGGCCACCCGGTCGCGCCATTCATTAACGTTCCGATCGTTTTCCTGGCCCATCGGGGCGCAGCACCTCGCTCTGGGCCGCAGAAAGCCGAGAGGAGCTGCATGTTTTCCCAAGCAAGGCGCATCGCGATCCCGCTCGCCGGCCTGGTGGCCGTCGGGCTGGCCGCGGGAACGATCAGCGGCGCGGCCGCCGCGACCGCACCCCCAGACGTCGTGTCCAAGAACGCCGCCACCCCGGCCGAGCAGGCGATCCAGTTCTGGACGCCGGACCGCATCAAGCTCGCCACCGACTACGACGACGCACTCGACCTGTCCTCCAAGGGCGTCAAGGGCAGCAACGACGCCCCCGACGGCCCCGCGGGCTCCGTCGCCCCGATCGGCGCGGAGAAGGCGAGGACCACGAAGAGCAAGCAGGTCAATCTGCCGAACACCGTCGGCCGCGTGTTCTTCACGCTGCCGAAGACCGACCCGCGTAACCCGGAGAACTGGCGTTACTGCTCGGCCAGTTCCGTTCAGGGCAAGTACCGCAACCTCGTGGCGACCTCCGCCCACTGCGTGTACGACACCGGCAAGAACACCTTCTACGACAACTGGATCTTCATTCCGTCGTACTGGGACGGCGACAGTGTCTGGACCGGCAAAGCGCCGTACGGCATTTACGCCGCCAAGACGTTCAACGCGCACGACGACTTCGTGGTGAAGGAGGACTACGACTACGACTACGCGTTCGTCAACGTCTACAACGGCATCAAGGTCACCTGGGAGAAGGCCGGCGGCAGGTGGCGGTGGAAGGTCGCAGGCGCCGGCCGGCTGGGCGACAACGTCGGCGGCCAGGGCTTCACCTGGAACCGCAGCACGAAGCTCAACGTGTTCTCGTTCGGCTACCCCGCGGGCGAGCACCCCGACGGTGACAAGCCGTTCACCGGCCGCACGATGAAGTGGTGCTACGGCATGACCAAGCCGATGCCCGAGGCGAGGAAGTACAACCTCCAGGAGCACGTCGGCTTCAGGTGCTCCTTCACCGCCGGCGCCAGCGGCGGTCCGCTCCTCTTCAACTACAGGAGCGCGTCGCGCACCGGCTACCTGGTCGGCGTCAACAGCGTCGCGTGGGACACCGACGGCAACGACCGCTACGACCACATCTCGTCGCCGTACTTCAACGGCGACACCTACAAGGTCTACAAGGCCGCCGCCAACCGGTGGACCGGCGACATGCCGTGATCCAGCCCGCACCCACGGCCCCGGCTCTCCCCACGGGAGCCGGGGCCTTCCACTGTTCGGACCCCTGATCGGGGTCACAGATCGGGGTCACAGATCGGGCCGTGGATGGGGAAATGGCGCCGACCACGAGGACGTGGTCCACGTCACCGCGGCGGCTCGAATGCCACCATGAAACCACACAATTCGCCGCACGAGATCCGCCCGCCAAACCCCTTCTGACCTGCGAGAACGACCACAACTAATGATCATTTACGCCTATCCGGAGGTATCGGCTGACGACCTCCTTATAGTTCACGATGCACTCTTGATCAGGTAACGAATCTCTATCCGAGCTGCAATAGAGTCAGTCCATCTGGAAAAATCCACCCTTACGACCCTATAGAAAGGCCATTTCATGATCTCCCGGGCCAGGCAGGTGGTGGCCGCCGCGCTCAGCGGCGCGCTGCTGGTGCTGCCTGCCTTCACGGGGATCGCGAACGCCGCGCAGGACAGCAAGGTCCGCACCATCCCGCTGGCCAAGACCTCGGACGACGTGAAGAAGGTCGCCGACTACTGGAAGCCCGACC
>NZ_JADOGI010000320.1 GCF_015645445.1 Nonomuraea cypriaca
GCCGGCGCCACCAGTTCCTCCAGCGAGGTCTTCTTCAGCCCTTGGGAGGCATACAGCCGCTCGGCGGCATCGAGCAAGCCGGCGGTGATGCGCGCCCGCTCCTCGTCGGTAAAGGCAACAGCCACGAAATCCACCTATGGCCAGATCGGATATTGGACTACAGCTTAACCGGGCTCCTACCACGCGCCGCGCCATGGGGACGAGCGCCGGCGGTGCGCCCAAGACCGGTGGTGTGGGGGTGCCGTGTACCGCTGTGGTGGGCGTCATCTCGGGTTGGGCGTCCGGGGCTGCTTCTCATGAACCTCGGGTGCCACGCGAGCGGGGCCGGCTTTGCCGGGTGTCGGACGGAGCGTCAGGTAGGCGACGGCCGCCGCCCAGGATCCACCACCGGCGTGGGTGCGAGGGTCCGCCAGCACGCAATTCTTCCTCGGTCGTGTACGGCAAGTCGTGTACGGCACACAAGTGGCCGGTGGCTGCCGGAGGCGCCCACCCGCCACCCGGGACCAATCAACGAGAGCCCGGCGCCCTATTGCACGGCACCGATCCGCTTCTGCTCCTCGTACAGCTGGGCGAACCTGTCGATCCGCCACAGCTGCCCGAGCACCATCAGCGTGGCGCCGAAGGCGGTCGGCCAGATCTCCAGCGTGACCAGCCCATAGCCGATCAGCGCGAACCCGGCCGGGCCGCCCACCACGATCAGCAGGCGCTGGATCCGGCGATGGTCGGCCGAGACCGGCCACTTGTCCTTGAACCACAGCTTCTCACCGTAGATGCCCTTGGACGACCAGGCGGTGGGTGTGTGGACCGGCCGGAAGACGAACGGGTTCAGCCACAGCCACACCATGACGGCGGCGACCGGGACCAGGCACCACCAGTCCAGCCACTCCCTGCTCCAGATCGCCGCCGGTATCAGCGGGATCGCGGCCAACCGCGTCCACACGCTCCAGGGGTTCGCGTGCCGCTTCCAGCTCTCGTCGCTCATGTGCAAGGTGCCCGCCGCTTTCGACGCAGCGCCCATGTCGATCTCCGTTCGAGAGGATCAGTCCTCATATGAGGGGGTGGGGGTGGCTTTCAGGCTTGGGTCCAGCCGGAGGCGCTAGGTGATTTCATTCTATGACCGAATCGGATATTGGGTTATACGCTAGCACGCCGCCATAATCGGGGTCGACGGTGGAGTGCAACCGCACTCAGGGCGGCAGGCGCTCAGCCCCAATCTGACCTTGTGGGGCACCCACTGGTGTGCTCGGCGGCTGGGTCGATGACGCGGCGATCTGGGGCTACGACAAAGTTCGCGAGCCCGTGATCAACGCCGCCCTCCATCGGCTCCGGAATCAAGAAGGCATGGAACAAGCTCTTTGGCTGACGCCTTCCCTTAGGTGCCCGCGTGGGCGGTGCTCGTCACCGCCCTCGCGGCGATCGCCGGGTTCGTCAAACACACCCGTTTCCTCCGGGCGGGACGGACAGTGGCTGGTCACGGCGCTACTTCGATCAGACGCTGCCCAGAGAGCTGCGTAACCTGGGCTGCG
Organism: Nonomuraea cypriaca; assembly: GCF_015645445.1. Lineage (GTDB taxonomy): Bacteria > Actinomycetota > Actinomycetes > Streptosporangiales > Streptosporangiaceae > Nonomuraea > Nonomuraea cypriaca. Next base: position 1,527 of record NZ_JADOGI010000320.1, read on the forward strand.
CGCAGCGCCCCGCCGCGATCACGCTGGTGATGTGGACGCTGGTGCTGGCCTGCGGCCCAGAATGCCGTCCTCGACGTCGTGGTGTTCCTGCTCCTCCTCGCGTCGCTCGTTCCGCTGGCGTCCCCAGGGAGGTGGCGTGTTGAATGACCGGCGAGAGCAGTTGCGGGCCGCGGAGCGGCTGGCGCTGGTGCTGCCAGGGATGGGATCGACTCCACCGCTCTCGACGCCCCCGCCCATCAGCAGATGAGGATTCCGGTGACTTTTAACGGGCGTTGATGTTTTTCTGACGCGACGAAAGGACGCGCTCCGTCCAGTATTGAGGTGTCCGGGAGCTCAAGAATGGGCGAGAAAGGGATGTTCACCTCCGTGGAAAAGGGCAACGACGGCGTGGCAGTGCTCGGTCTGGGGAGTTTCGGCAGGGCGGTGGCATTGCGCCTGACCGAGGACGGCTGGCGCGTTCTGGGAGTCGACCGCGACCCGGAGGTCGTCGGCGGCCTGGCGGGTCGTCTTGACCGAGTGGCCGTCGCGGACACGACCGAGTTGGCGTCGCTGCGCCGGCTGGACATCACTCTCTTCGAGCAGGTCGTCGTCGCCATGTCAGACCTCGAGGCCGGCGTTCTGACGGCGTCTCTCCTCGCCGAGATGGGCGTGGCGGACATCTGCGTCAGGGCGGTCACCCACCGCCGGGCGAGAATCCTCAAACGAGTCGGCGCCCACCGTGTCCTACTGCCACAAACCGAAATGGCGGAATGGGCCGCCGCATTGCCGTCCTATGGCGCACGTCAGGGAAACGTATGAATCGCGGCGTAGCCCGTCAGGATTGCGTAGGAATGGCGCTTTCCCGGAGCCATCCGGCCGCATAGTGGGAATGCGGTTTTCAGGAGGAGACATGGCAGTACGCATGGGCGATTTCGTCGATCCGCCGGACACCGGGCGCTGGTTCGGCGGAGGCATGGAACAGTTCCACCATCCGAGACCGGTCTGCGCCGATCGTGAAGGCGGCGGCGAACCCACTCCGCAGCGCCGGCAACTCCTTGCCGGGCTGAGCGGGCGGGTCCTGGAGATCGGGGCGGGCGACGGGGTGAAGCTCAGCTGCTACCCGGCGGGCGTCGAGGAGATCGTCCTCGTGGAGGCGGACCCGTTCCTGCGTACGGCAGCCCAGCGGGTCGCAGCGGACCTCGCGACCCCGATCCTGGTCATGCCGGGCGACCTTTCGAGGTTGCCGGTCGACGACGCCTCCTGCGACGCCGTCGTGTGCTCGCTGGTGTTGTGCTGCGCCCCGCGGACCGCCGAACCCCTGCTGGAGGTGCGGCGCGTCCTGGCGCCCGGCGGCGAGCTTCGTTTCTACGAGCACCAGCGCTCCGGCAAGGCTGCGCTGGCCCTGGCTGAAAGCTTAGGGACCCCACTCTGGTCCCGAGCCTCCGGAGGCTGCCATCCTGCCCGTGACATCGTGGACGTCATCCGGCAGGCGGGTTTCGTCATAGAGAGCCTGGACCGGTTCGTGTTCCGCCGCTTCAGCCACGTTCTCGGTGCCGCCAGGCCCAGGTGAGGCCAGACCGCACAATGTCGGTGGAGCCGGCGAGGGCGCGTAGTGAGGCGTCCTGCGGGTCTTGGCGCATCAGGTCGTCGTATTCAGGCCTTCCAGAGGAGATTCATGGCGCCGAAACAACCGCCCGATGTCAGATATGCCGGGATCGAGCAGTGCCATCATCCGCGTCCCGTGTCCTGGAGTGGATGCCCTACCCCAGAGCGGGAGCGGCTGCTGAACGGAGTGTCCGGCGCGGTGCTGGAGTTCGGCGCGGGAGACGGAGTGAAGTTCCTCCTCTACCCGCCCGAGGTGCTCGAGATCACCGTCGTTGAGCCGGATCCCGGCCTGCGGGACCTCGCCAGGGAAGGCTGCCAAGGCTGTCGCATACCGATCAGGTTCCCCGACGGATCCTACGAGCGGCTCCCCGTGCCCACCGGCTCCGTCGATGTGGTGGTCAGTTCGCTGGTGCTGTGCTGTGTACCGCGGTTGGACGAGACGCTCAACGAGATCATGCGGGTGCTCGTGCCCGGCGGTGAGCTGCGTTTCCACGAGCACGTACGGTCGAGCAAGCCACTGGCGGCCCTGGCCGAGCGGCTGATCAGCCCCATCTGGGCACTGGCCGCGGGTGGCTGCCATCCCGCTCGCGACACCCCCGGTTCATCACCCGGGCCGGGTTCCGCATCGAGCGCATCGACCGCTTCCAACGCGACGGGATCACTCACGTCCTCGGAGCCGCACGCCGCCCATAACGCTCCTTGACGGTCTAAACCGCTCGCACCGTCCTTCCTGTACGTTGTCCCCTTGGGGCGCCGGGAAGCGGATCGGCACGCGGCTCGAACTCGGCAAGACTCCGATGCTGCCCAAGCCGCGCCGCTCGCTGGTGGTGGTGCCGGTGCACGCCGTCACCCGGCTGACCCGAGACGCGCTGTCCGCCGCCCTGTCGCCGGGCGATCGGGTGGTGGCCGTCGACATCACCCACCCGGAGGACGAACGGCAGGCGCGCTCGTTCATCGAGGACTGGGATCGCTGGGATCCGGGCGTGGAACTGGTGCAGCTCTTCGACGCCCACCGGCGCCTGGACGAGCCGCTGCTCGCCTACCTTGAGCAGGTGCCCGAGCCGCACGTGTTCGTGCTCATCGCCGAGGCGGAACCCGAGCACGCCTGGCGACGCATGTTGCAGAACCAGCGTGGTGCCGTGCTGGCCAGGGCGCTGCGCCGCCGTACCGACGCGGTGGTGTGCCGGATGCGGTTCTGCGAGGCGCGCCGAGAACGGATCGTCGTGGGCGGCTTCGTAGCCCACGTCCACGACCACGGTCGCGCTCAATGCCGCGGCGCACCCGTGCAGGAGCGTGTCGAGCAGCGACTCCACCGCCCGGTAGCCTTCGAAAAGCTTGATCAGGCACTGCATGGCGGTCAACCGGGCCGCGGCGAGGCTGAGCGGCGTGACGGCCGCGGTCACCACCCACAGCGCCACTGCGGCCATGGCCGTGGCGACCAGGAACTGGAAGAAGATCATCGCCACCAGCGCTCCGCCGACCGTGTACAGGACGAGGGCCGTGATCACGGCGCGGATCTCGATGCTACGCAGGTCGGCCAGGTAGGCGTCCATGCGGCGCTGGAAGGTCCGGCCGTCCTCGCTGCGCCAGCTCGTCACAGCCACCTCGGCGACGAGGGCGTCCACGTTCAGCCGGGTGGCGACCACGTCGTCGTGTACCGCGAGCCAGGTGGCCGCACCGTCGAAGTATGCTTGCGGGTGGTACTGGTGGATGTACATCCTGCCGACGAACGGCCACCCCGCCGGGACGCCTAGTACCGACGGCGTCAGCGCCGCGCCCGTACCCAGCTCCAGGCTCCGCCGGGCCAGTCGGCGAAGTTCATTTCCACGCCAGGATGCTCGCCTGCTCCGCGTCCTGCCAGGTGGTGAGAGAGGCGGTCATGCCGTCCTGGATCCGTACGACGTCGTCGGCGCGGTGGCGGACCTCCGCGATGGTGAACGCCTCCACCTCGTTGTACGCCAGAGCCAGCGAGTAGGTGAATGAGGTGAAGGCCGACTCCGCTACGGTGAGCGAGACCAGGCCGGGCAGCGCGTTGTCCAGCGGCCTGGCGGCTTCGGGCAGGCGGGACCTGATCTCCCGCAGCCGGGCCCGCTCGATCTCCACCACGTGCGGGTCGACCGGTTCCTCCGAAGCCCACGGACTGGGATTCATCGGCATGCGTCGCTTTCGTTCGCTCGGGTGATCTCTCCAGCCTCGCTCGCGCCGGCCCCGAACGGGCCGGTCCTGACAGAACCTCTACGCGAACGCGGCGCGGCATTTCGCGATCTTGACGCCGGTCAGAAGGGCCAGTCAGCCGTGCGGGCCATCTCGACGTGGGGGATCGCGGTGAACCAGCCGCTGGTGGCGTCGGTGATCACGTGTTCCTGGCCGGGGCCGGTGACGGCTTCGGCGGCTTCGGCTGCCTGGTCGGGGTGGGTGAGGACGACGACGCGGTCGTATCCGGCGGCGTGGGTGCGTATGGCCTGCGCGGGGTGGGCCGAGCCGCCGGCGTCGGGGAAGCGGTCGATCAGGTCCAGGGGCCGTTGCCCCGGCCGTACCGGTAGCGTGGCGGCGGTCGTACCGAGAACGACGATCTTGGCGCGGGCGGCGCGGCAGGCAAGCGCCGCCCCCAGGATGGCGGCCGCCTCGGCTCGGGTCAGGCCGCCGTAGCCGGGGCCGGCCATGAGGTCGCTGCGGTCGATCAGTACGAGCGTGCGGCCAGGCAGCGCCGGGACGTTGACCAGCGACAGATCCATGGCAAGCCCGAGCGCTCGGCTCCAGCGGGTACCCCGCATCGACCGCCAGGCGGGGTAGACCTCCAGCGGTGTCACCCCGGACAGCAGCACCGACGCGGGCGCCGTGAGGTCCTCGGCCACCTGATGAGCGCTCTCGTCGGGCAGGCCGTCGCGGTCGAAGTCGGCCAGGTGGGCGAGCCGGTCCTGATAGGACATGGACGGCACCACGGCAGCCCAGGCGGGGCCGGTCATGGTGCCGAGCAGCCAGCGTTGCAGGGTGGCCCAGGTCATGGCGGCCTCGGCCAGGTTCCGGCCGATCTCAGGGCGCTCGAACAGGGCGGGCCGCCGGCTCGCGGGGATCCAGTACAGCGCGCGGCGGGCGCGCAGCTGCGGCAGCGCGGCGGGGATGTCGTTGACGTCGCCGCGCCTGCGGGCGACCGCGTGGCGGAAGACGGCCGTCTGTGTCTCTCCCTGGGGGACGGGGTGCGTCAGCGCGAGTACGTCGGCGAACCGCAGCGGCGCGCCGGGGCTGTCGTAGGTGGCCAGGGCCGGTTCGTCGTAGAGACGTACGACGGCGTCGGCGACGCCCCGCTTGACCGGCTGGGGGAGCGCCCTGCCGTACCAGTGAAGCCAGTAGGCGAGCAGCTCGCCCGGCTCGTCGGCGCGGTGCAAGCATAGATTGAGCAGATGCCGGGTGCCCGTGGCGCTTGTTTCGAGGCGGGCCTGGACCAGCTCGGCCAGCGCGGCCAGCCGCAGGCGGCGCAGGACGGCGTGGCGGGCCGTCCAGCCGATCATCCTGGTCAGCCAGGCCTCGTCGGACCTGGCGAGCCGGGTCGCGAGGGCCACGTAGCGTCCGGTGGGAGTGCGGGCGTGGTCGTCGCCGAGTGCCCTTGCCACCAGGAGGAAGATCTCCTTCTTGAGCGTTTCCACGCTCGTGGAGGCGCGGGTGGTCATGGCTGGCTCAACTCCGTCGGCGAGATGGGATGTTGGGGCCTCCCGAGAAAAGGGAGCAGACCGTGACACAGCCTGCCCAGCCGTGTCTCGCGGTCGGCCGCAGGCGCACCGGGAGGCCTTGTGCCGCGACATCGGTGGGGATCGCGGAGCGGTTCGTGGGAACGCTACGTCGTGAGTGCCTCGACCACCTGCTGATCTACGGTGAACGGCACCTGCGTACAGTTCTGGCCGAGTATGAACGCCACTTCAACGATCACCGCCCGCATCAAGGCGGCTCTCTTCATCCGCCGATGCACGACCCAGGCAAGGTGATCGACATGACCGCCCGGATCCGCCATCGAAGGACCGTCACCGGGCTGATCAGCGAGTACTACAGAGCTGCCTAACCACCCTGCGAACCCAAGCTCAACCACGGTCTCTGCCCTTTTGACACTGCACAAGGTGTGGGTAAGGAGATTGATGGCCGGCGCATCGAGGTAACAGTGCAAGAATCTGGAAATGAGGGCTATATGCTTGAAGCTCTATTTGATAATTAGATCCGCGGTCCTTGTGTGGATGCCTATCAAGAAAGAATCGCGCGAGGCTCTGGACTGCAGTCAGGCCGACGGGTGGGCTGGGCAAGAGAAGCCAAGCGCGGTACGCCGGAGCAGGCATTCAGTAGCTCTCGATCTTGCTGGCGTGAGGGCTGTCCGCGAGGTGCGATGATCTTTGGGTGCCGAAGACCCCGGAGCGCCGTCCGTCGTATGACGAGCTGGCATCGCTGGTGGTCCGGCAGATGGCCACGATCGAGGCTCAGCGCGAGACGATCGCGAAGCTGGAAGCAACGGTGGAGCGGCTGACCGCCCGGGTCGCCGAGCTGGAACGCCGGCAGAACCGCAATTCGGGGAACTCCTCGTTACCGCCGTCCTGTGGCTCGGCATCGGGATGAAATCCCGTCGTAGCCTCTCATGGGCGCGGGTTCGCTCCAGGGCCACCTGTACCGACTCATCGCGGGAGGTGGCCTTCAGCTCCAGCTTGGGCGGTGGCGGTGGTGTAGGTGAAGGCGTCGGAACCAGCGCAGTGTTCGAGCACGTCCGTGATCGTGAGGCCGCTGATGGTCGAGCTGCTTCGCCGGCAGTGCCCCGATCCTGCGGGAGGCCGGGGCGCGTTCGCGCGCCGCGCAGGACGACACGCTGCCGAACTCAGCCCTCGGCCAGGTCGTCCCCTGCCCGCAGAGGACTTTCACGTAGCGGTGCTGCGCCTGCCGAAAATTCCATCCACGCAGTTCAAGCCGCATGTGAGTACTCGTGGAGGACGCCGCCGAGCCGGTCTCGTCCGCGTATGTTCAGGTCGATGATTCGCTCTGAATCCGTGATCGGGTTGGGGACGGGACGCAGCGGGGCCGCTTGGTTCAGGGCTTGATGGGCCCGGTGGTGGTTGTAGAACCGTTCGTACTCGCGCAGGGCGTGCCGCAGGTGGAGTTTGTACCCGCCGATAGTCCCAGCCGGGGTTCTCTCGAACCAGGCGCAGGATGAGGGCACGGATGGAGCGGACCGTGGGCGGGCGCCCGGGCCGCTTCGGCCGGCAGGTATGGGCATGGCGCCGTTTCATCAGGTCGCGGTGCCAGTGCAGGACGGTGTCCGGCCGGACGAGAGGCCGCAGTCGGCGCAGGGCCTCGCGGGGCAGCGAGGTCAGGAGAGCGGCGAGAAAGGCCCGGTGCTCAGGTGCGAATCTCACTCTGGTGTCGGTGCCGAGTTGCCGTTCAAGCACGGTGATCTGGTGGCGCAGGGCGAGAATCTCCACGTCCTTGTCCCGATCGCTCAGGGGCAGCAGCCGCAGCGCAGCGAAGGCGTTCGTGACGGTCAGGTAGGCCAGGCGAAGGAGCACGGCCGATCATCATGCCGCACGCGCTTCCCTCTCCTGGTGGCCGGAGCTTGCGCACGCCACGCGAAGCCCTCGCAAGGTTATGACCTGGGCGGATGCAATTATCGGCAGGCGCAGAGCGGGCGGCGGCATCCCCTCGATGGCTTCGTGAACGTGCCGGGCCTCAGGAATGACCGCAGGTCGCGGGGCAGAACGTGACCTCGGGGTAGCGTGATGACGGCTTGTCCAGGAGAGGCTGGGGCTGCGACTTCAGGTGCTGGTCGAGGAAGGCCGCCACGTAGGTGCGGGTGAGCTCGGCGGCGCGCGCCGCGGGCAGAACGCCGTAGGCGGGCGTGATGCCGAGTGCGCCCGCCATCAGCGGGCCGTCGGTGAAGGACTGGTGTTCCGCGCCCGACAGCACGAGCCAGCGCTTCCACCCGGTCAGCAGCTTCCAGTCGCGCTCCCACGAAGTGTCGCGGCCTCCGGGGACGTGCTGCGGCGAGCCCAGGAACATGAACGGCCGGGGGAACCCGCTCTTGGGGATCCGGGCGTAGGTGGTGCCGTCCATGTCGATGCCGGCGCGCACGCGGGAGTCCTTCACCATGGTCGCCATGGCGCTGGCCCCGCCGATCGACTGGCCTGCCATCGCGATTTTGGAGCGGTCGATCAGGTCAGAACCGTCCCATTTCGAGGGCAGCTGGTCGAGCACGAAGGAGACGTCGGCCGCCCGGCCCGCGACCACCCCCGTGCCGAAGCCCGGGTCGGTGTCGCTGTCGCAGGCGAGGCATTCGGCGACCCGCCCGCCGGGGAAGGTCGTGGCGTAGCTCTCGTAGGTGTGGTCGATCCCGGCCACGACGTAACCGCGGCTGGCCAGGTCCTCGGCCAGGGACGTGAGAGTGATCACCGGATTGGTGAAGCCGGGGGAGATCACCACCAGCGGCAGGTTCCGGCCCGCGGGTTCGGCGTCCTTGATGGCGTTCGTGCGCGTCTTGCTCAGCGTGTCGTCCGGGACGCCCCCGATCCCCAAGCGCCTCAGGGTGAGCTCCGATTCCTTCGGCGTCATGTACGGCGCCCGCTGCCCGTCTCGCTGCTCGGTCGGGTACCACAGGGTGACCTTGAGCTCTCTGGCGTCGACGTCGAGGTTCCAGGGATCGGGGCGGGAGGCGTCTTTCAGGTACAGGGCGGTGGTGCCGACCAGGTGGGCGCC
>NZ_JADOGI010000321.1 GCF_015645445.1 Nonomuraea cypriaca
CACCCCCGCCATGGACGCCGCCTCCCCCACCCTGGGCACCCACCACTGGCCAAATCCCCCAGATCCGACCCCCAGAACGGACGCTGTCCGGGACGAGAGCGAGGAGCCGGTGCCGAGGGTGGGCGCGGCGCGGTACGAGAGTGCGGAGGGGGCGATCGCGGCGCGGGCCGGGCTCGGCGCGGCCGTGGTCGAGCACCACGAGCTCGGCCCGCCCGCGATCTACGTCCACCTGGCAGGCCTCGGCCGCACGGCGCGTGGTCTGCTGGACGGTGCAGGCGGCTGGCGGGTGGCCGAACCGCTCGGCGAACCGTCCGCCCTCGTCACACTGAGACCTCCGCCGGATGACACGGCCGAGCACGCCGCGGCCCGCGCGGCCGCCACATCCCTGCTGGTCGGCGTCGTCCCGACCGCCCGCGCCCCACTCGACCTGCGCGAACCCGTGCTCCGCGTCTCCCCGCCCCCGAGCACACCCGGAGGCCCTGGCCCGAGCGCTCGCCGCCCGGCCCAGCAGCCTTACGCGCTCACGTCAGGAGGGTCCGAAGGCCGGTTGGCCGTTGGACAGCCTGGGGGACAGGTGGGCGCCGAGGGACTCGGAGATGGTCCAGGCGGTGGCCGTGACCAGCGGTGTGAGCTCGTCCATCCGTTCCTGCGGCATCCGGGTCTCCGGGCCGCTGACGCTGAGGCAGCCGACGACCTTGCCCGTGTGGTCGAAGACCGGGGCGGCGACGGTCCTGATGCCAGGGGTGCGCTCGGCGTACGAGGTGGCGAAGCCGCGCTCGCGCACCTCGTCGAGCTGGGCGCGCAGGAGGCCGGGGTCGGTGATGGTCGCCGGGGTCACGCTGCTGATCGGCGTGGCCAGCAGCCGCTCGCGAGTGGCCTCGGGCACGAAGGCGAGCATGGCCTTGCCGGGCGCGCCGTACACCAGGGGGATGGCCTCGCCCAGCTCGGTGTAGGTGCGGCGCAGCGGCTGGCGGCTCTCCACCTGGTCGACCACCGCGCGCTCGAACGAGGGCAGCAGCTCGTGCAGGCCCACCGTCTCGTCGGTGAGGTCGCGCAGCTCGTGCATCGGCCCGAGCGCGATGTCGCGCAGCGTGGTCGGCACCGCGCCGCTGCGGGCGAGCTGGATCAGCAGCGGGCCGAGGGCGTAACGGCGGTGCGCGGTCTGGCGCACCAGGCGGTTGTGCAGCATCGCGGTGAGCAGCCGGTGGGCGGTGCTGGTGGACAGCCCGGTCGCGCGGGAGATCTCGCTGATGCCCAGCTCGGGTGAGCGCGCGCTGAAGCAGCGCAGGATGGCGACCGCCCGGTCGATCGCCTGGACGGCCGAACGCGCGGCGGCCGGCTCCGGCGGCGCGTCCTCAGATGTCGTCACCGCTCACCTCCCAAGTATTGACGCATTTTGGCCTTCAAAGCATTGACCATCAAGCATGTTACGTTTAGTTTTCCTGTAATACGGAATGATATCCCATAATGCGGGATGGTGAGCGTTCTTGCTGCCACTAGACGGATTCCGAGTCCTCGACCTCACACGCTTCCTCTCCGGCCCGTACTGCACGATGGTGCTGGCGGAGCTGGGCGCGGACGTGATCAAGATCGAGCAACCCGGCACGGGCGACGACTCCCGCCGCCTGGCGCCCAAGATCAACGGCGAGAGTTACCCGTTCGGCATGCCGAACCGGAGCAAGCGCAGCGTGTCGCTGGACCTGAAGGACGAGCGCGGCCGTGAGCTGTTCCTGCGCCTGGCCGAGCGGGCCGACCTGATCATCGAGAACTTCCGGCCGGGCGTCGTGAAGCGGCTCGGGATCGACCACGAGTCGGTACGCGCCCGCCGCCCCGCCATCATCTACTGCTCCATCAGCGGCTTCGGCCAGACCGGCCCCTATCGCGACCGCCCCGGCTTCGACATCATGGCGCAGGGCGCCACCGGCCTGATGCGGATGACCGGGCACCCGGGCGGGCGGCCGGCCAAGGTCGGCATCGCGGTCACCGACATCGCGGCCGGCTCGACCGCCATCTACTCCATCCTGGCCGCGGAGCTGAACCGCCGCGTCACCGGCGAGGGCCAGTACATCGACATCTCCCTGGTGGACGCGGCGCTGGCGTGGACGGTCTGGGAGTCGGGCGCCTACTTCGCCGACGGCGAGGTGCCGCAGGCGACCGGGACCCGTCACCGCAGGTCCACGCCGTACCAGGCGTACCGGACCGCGGACGGGTTCGTGACCATCGGCGCGAACAACGACCGCCTGTGGCGGCGGCTCGTGCTCGACGTCCTGGACCGGCCCGGCTGGCTGGACGATCCCCGCTTCCTGACCCTCGGCGACCGGATGGCGGTCATCGACGAGCTGGAGACGGAGATCGAGGCCATCACCACCACCAGGACCACCGCGGAGTGGATCGAGGCGCTGGACAAGGCGGGCGTGCCCGGCGGTCCTGTGCTCACCTACGACCAGGCGCTCGGCGACCCGCACACGTCCGCCAGGGAGATGATCAGCGAGATGACGCATCCGATCATCGGCCAGATGCGCACGATCTCGCCGCCCGCCAAGTTCGGCGCGCTGCCGTACCGGGTCAAGGGTCCCGCGCCGTGGCTCGGCCAGCACACCACAGAGGTCCTGCGCGAGCTCGGCTGCGCCGAGCAGGACATCGAGCGCCTGTACGCCGACGGCGTGGCCTTCGACCAGCACCCGAACCTGCACGAGGAGTGAGCCCATGTCCGACGATCTACTGCTGGAGCGCTCCGGGGCGGTCGCCACGCTGGTGCTGAACCGCCCGGAGAGCCACAACGCGATCCGCCTCGGCATGTACGAGGAGCTGCCGCGCGTGCTCGACGGCGTCGCGGCGGACCCGGCCGTGAAGGTGCTGGTCGTGCGGGGCGCGGGCACCCGGGCGTTCGCCTCGGGAGCCGACATCAGCGAGTTCCAGGAGGTACGCGGCGACGCCACGAGCGCGCGGTCCTACAACGAGCGGGTGGCCGCCACCGAGCGGGCACTGGCCGGGCTGGCCAAACCGACGATCGCGATGGTGCACGGCTACTGCATCGGCGGCGGCTGCGGACTGGCCCTGGCCTGCGACATCAGGTTCGCCGACGAGCGCGCGCGGCTCGCCATCACCCCGGCCAAGCTGGGGCTCGTCTACAGCCTGGAGTCGACCAAGCGGCTGGTCGACCTGGTGGGGCCGTCGAGGGCCAAGTGGATGCTGATGTCGGGCTCGCAGCTCGACGCCGCGCTGGCGCTGCGCGCCGGCCTGGTCGACGAGGTCACCGCCACGGACGAGCTGGAGCGGCACACGTACGAGTTCGCCGAACTGCTCACCACCCGTGCCCAGTACAGCGTCAGGGCCGCCAAGGAGATCATCGGCCGGATCGTGGACGGCCAGACCGAGGACGACGAGGAGACCGCCGCGCTGCGCAACTCCTCCTTCGACACCGACGACTACGCCGAGGGCGTACGGGCCTTCCTGGCCAAGCGTCCGCCCTCCTTCGAGTGAGGGGGGAGCGGGTGGACCCGAGCATCGACGGCGACGGCCTGCTGGCCCACGTCAAGGCCGCGCTCGACCGGACCGAACCAGGTTTCGGCACGTTCTTCCTGGCCAGGTTCCTGGACCTGACGATCACCTACGACGACGGCGAGCGGTGCTGCGCGGTGGAGCTGCCGTACGCGCCGTACCTGGCCAACCCCCAGGGCTCGCTGCACGGCGGCGTCATCGCCACCGCCATGGACATCTCCATGGGACACCTGTGCCGCCGCTACCTGTCGGTCGCGACCACCGTGGACCTGCAGGTGCGCTTCTTCCGGCCGATCATCGGCGACTGCCGGTGCGAGGCCAGGTTCCTGCGCCCGGGCGGCCGCCTCGTCCACATGGAGTCACGCATGTACGACACCGCGGGGCGGCAGGCCGCGCACGCCACCGGAGCGTGGCACCGCCTGGACCAGAGCACGCCAACAACCAGCATCGGGGGCGCGGGGGACAGGAGTGACCCGCAGTAAGGAGGCCCACGTGCGAAACAAGCCGGCACCGAGAAGCCGCATCACGACGATCATCATGGCGGTGGTGACCGCCCTGACCCTCACCGCCTGCGGCGACGCCGCCACCGGCGGCGAGAAGCCGGAGGACTACCCGAGCAAGGACATGGACTGGACGATCGCGTTCGGTCCTGGCGGCGGCAACGACATCATGGCCCGCAAGCTGATCGACCTGCTCAACAAGCAGAAACTCTACCCGGGCGACATCCGGGTGGAGAACCGCGAGGGCGGCAGCGGGGCGACCGGCTGGGGCTACCTGTTCAGCCATCGCGGCGACCCGTACGGCATCTCCACCACGTCCGGCTCGTTCATCACCACCCCGCTGCAGGCCAGCACCGGATGGACGTACGACGACTTCGTCCCGGTGGGCCTGCTCGCCACCGACAACGCGCTGTTCGTGGTGAACTCCACCAGCGGGATCACCTCCTGGCAGCAGTGGGTGCAGCACGCCAAGACCAAGGGCAAGGTCGCCGTCGGCGGCATCGGCACCGTCAACATCGACTTCATCCTGCACGCGCTGCTCGCCAGGCAGGCCGGCTACCAGATCGACTACGTGCCGTTCAACGACGAGGGGCAGTTGCAGACCTCGCTGCTGTCGGGCGCGCTGGACGCCGCGATGTCCAACCCGGCCGAGATCGCCGGCCAGGTGCGGGCGGGCAAGATGAACGGCCTGATGTTCACCGGCGGCAAACCGCTCGCGTCGCTGCCGGACATCCCCACCGGGGAGTCGCTCGGCTACCGGGACCTGCCGTCGATGCCGCGCGGCCTGATCCTCGCCCCGGACGCCCCCAAGTACGCCCAGGACTGGTGGATCGCGACGATGAAGAAGGTGGTGCGGAGCCCTGAGTGGAAGCAGTATCTGACCGTCAACCAGCTCACCGAGGACCTGCGCTGGGGCCAGGACTTCCACACGTACCTGAAGCAGACGGCCGGCGAGCTGGAAACCGTCCTGCGGGAGCACGGAGCGATCAAATGACCGCCCCGGGCACCCCGGCCGCCAGGCCGAACACACCCGCCGATACGCCCGTCGATACACCGGGCACCCCGGCCACGGCACGCGCGGGCAGGTTCGCGGCGACGTCCTTCACCGCATTCCTCGCCGTGATCCTGGTGATCTTCGCGGTCTACACGCAGCTCGCCATGGGCATGGAGTGGCGGACCACGGCCGGCCGCATCGGCCCCGGCTTCTTCCCCCGCCTCATCGGCGTCGCGGGCATGGCGCTGTGCTGCGTGGCGATCGTCCGCTCGCTGCGCCCGGCCCGTGAAGCCGGTACGGAGGAGGAAGCCGGGCACGGGCGGCACCCGAGGCTGCTCGCGCTGACGTGCGCCGCGCTGGCGGGGTTGCTGATCCTGTTCCTGCCGCTAGGCGCGGTCCTCACCGCCGCGCTGTTCATCTTCGTCCTGTCGCGGCTGCTCGGCCGCCGCACCGTGGTCGCCGACCTGGTTCTCAGCGTGCTGGTGCCGCTGGCCCTGTACCTGCTGTTCGAGGTCGGGCTTGACACCGGCCTGCCGCAGGGCGTCCTACCCCTGCCCTGACGGAGGCCACGATGGACATTCTCGGCAACCTGCTCAACGGCCTCGGCCACGCCCTGTCCCCGGTCAACCTGCTCCTGCTCGGGGCGGGCGTGCTGATGGGCATGGTGGTCGGCGTGATGCCCGGCCTCGGCCCGTCGGCCGGCCTGGCCATCCTGCTGCCGCTGACCTTCGGCATGGACCCGGGCGGCGCCATCGTGATGCTGGCCGCCGTCTACTACGGCGCGATGTACGGCGGGACCATCACGTCCGTGCTCATCAACACCCCCGGCGAGTCCGCGACCGTGGCCAGCACGTTCGACGGCTACCCGCTGGCCAAACAGGGCCGGGCGGGGCCCGCGCTGGTCATGGCGGCGCTGGCGTCGTTCGTCGCCGGCACGGTCGGCACGCTGCTGCTGAGCCTCGCCGCGCCCGCCACCGCGGCCGTGGCGGCCAGCTTCGGCCCGCCGGAGCTGTTCCTGGTGGTGATGGCCGGCCTGCTCGCGCTCATCGTCATCGTGGGCAGGAACATGGTGCTCGGCGCCGTCTCCGCGCTGCTCGGGTTCTGCCTGGCCACGGTGGGCATCGACGTCGGGGGAGGGGAGCAGCGCTACACGTTCGGCTCGACCGAGCTGATCAACGGCATCGACTTCATCCCCGTCGCCATCGGCCTGTTCGGCGTGGGCGAGGTGCTGTGGACGCTCTACAACGGCGGCCACCTGGAACGCCTGCGCTACTTCGACGTACGCGCCCGCGGCGGCCGGTTCTGGCCCACCGCGCAGGACTGGGTGGAGTCGCGCTGGTCCATGGTACGCGGCTCCATCCTCGGGTTCTTCGTCGGCTGCGCGCCCGGGGCGGGGGCCACGGTCGCCTCACTGATGTCGTACAGCGTCGAGAAGTCGGTCTCCAAGAAGCCGGAGCGGTTCGGCAAGGGCGCCATGCCGGGGCTCGTCGGCCCCGAGGCGGCCAACAACGCCGCCACGTCCGGCGCGATGGTGCCGCTGCTCACGCTCGGCCTGCCTGGCTCGTCGGCCACCGCCGTGCTGCTCGCCGGGTTCCTGATGTGGGGGCTGCAGCCGGGACCGCTGCTGATGGAGCAGAACCCGGAGTTCGCCTGGGGGCTGATCGCCAGCATGTACCTCGGCAACGCGGTGCTGCTCGCGCTCAACGTGTTCTGCGTGCCGGTCTTCGCGACCATCGCGCGGGTGCCGTTCCACGTCCTGGCGCCGATCGTGGTCGTCATGTGCGTGCTCGGCACGTACGCCGTCAACAACAGCATCGTCGAGGTCGGCATCATGCTCGCGTGCGGCGTGCTGGGGTTCTTCATGCGCAGGTTCGGTCTGGTGCCGGCGGCGACCGTGATCGCCCTGGTCCTCGGCCCGCTGGCGGAGGAGACCCTGCGCCAGACGCTGATCATCTCCGGTGGCGGCTTCGGCATCTTCGTGCAGCGGCCGACCTCGATCGCGCTGCTCTGCGTGCTGGGCCTGCTGCTGGCGCTGCCGCTCGCCGTACGGACCGCCCGCGCCCGCCGCAGGCCGCCAAAGGACCCGGAGCCGGACTCGGGGCAGGGAGCCGGGGAGGACGGCAGCGGCGAGCATATCGTGGACCGGGCACTGGAGAGCCCGCCGGAGAGGTAGGAGACAACATGCGCCTTGCCACCGTACGCGACGAGCGCGGCGAGATCCCGGTCCTGGTGGACCCCAAACGCGGCGTGGCCGAACTGGCCGCCCTGCTGCCCGGCCACACCGGCGACCTCATGGCCCTGCTCGGCACCGACGCGCCCGACCGCCTGCCCCGCCTCGCGGCGGACGCGCCGGACACCGCGTTCCGCCCGGCCGAGGCGGTCACCTTCACCGCGCCGTACCGGCGGCCCAGGAAGATCTGGGGGATCGGGCTCAACTACGTCGCCCACGCGGCCGACCTCACCGAGACCGTGCCGGAGGAGCCGGCGTCGTTCATGAAAGGAGACCACACCATCATCGGCCCCGGGGACCCCATCCCGTTGCCCAGGCAGAGCGAGCGCGTCACCGCCGAGGCCGAGCTGGGCCTGGTGATCGGCCGCCCGTGCCGCGACGTGGAGCCGGAGGATGCGCTGGACCACGTCTTCGGCGTGACCACGCTGCTGGACCAGACCGCCGAGGACATCCTGGCCCGCAACCCGCGCTTCCTCACCCGGTCCAAGAACTTCCCCGGGTTCCTGTCCTTCGGCCCGGAGATCGTGGAGCTGGCCGAGGTGATCGAGGCCGTGGGCGACCTGGCCGCCGTCGAGGTCTCCACGGTGCTCAACGGCGAGGTGCGCAGGAGCAACACCGTCGGCAACATGCGCTACGACCCGGCGTTCCTGGTCAGCTTCCACAGCAAGGTCATGCCGCTCTTCCCCGGCGACGTCATCTGCACCGGCACGCCGGGCGCGGTCGTGCTGAGCCACGGGGACGTCGCGGAGTGCCGTATCCCCGGCGTCGGCACTCTGCGCAACCCGGTGATCCGCGCGTAGCCGCCCCGGTCCTCAGCTCGCGGCGCGGTACACGATCCGCCCGTTCAGCATCGTCAGCCACGCGTCGACCCCGGACAGGTCCCGCGCGGGCAGGCTCTCGACATCGGCGTCGAGCACCGCCACGTCGGCCAGCTTGCCGGGCGCCAGCGACCCGATCCTGTCCTCCATGCGCAGGGCGTGCGCCGCGTCGATCGTGTGCGCCCGCAGCGCCTCCGCCAGCGTGATCGCCTGCTCGGCCCCGATCGGCAGGCCCTCCCTGGTACGGCGGCGCACCGCGTTCGCGACGGTCTCCATCGGCCGCAGCGACGAGACGAACGAGTCGCTCGACAGGACGGGCCGCAGCCCGGCGTCCAGCTCCTCGCGCATCGGCTGCAACCGGTGCGCCCGCCGCTCCCCGAGCCTGCGCACGAAGTCGCCGCCGCTGTCGTGGAGGAAGTTCGGCTGGTTGACCGGGATCACGCCGAGCGTGGCGAACTCCCTGACCTGGGCGGGCGTCGGATGGCCGCAGTGCTCGATCCGGGGCCTGGCGTCGTCCCCGGAGACCGCCACGGCCGCCTTGATCGCTTCGAGCGAGTAGCCCATCGCCCGGTCGCCCTGGGTGTGGATGCCGACCTGCCAGCCCGCGGCCGCGGCCCGGCGCACGAGATCCACCAGCTCTCCTGGCTGGTGGTAGAGCGACCCCGTGAAGCCCTCGCCGTACGGCTCGTCGAACATCGCGGTCCCGCCGAGCAGCGTGCCGTCACAGTAGAACTTCATCGCCCCGAACCGCAGCCGGTCGTCCCCGAAAGGCCCGGCCAGGCCGATCGAGGTCAGCTCGTCCAGCATGTGCGACAACGGCATGACGACCGTGCGCACCGGCAGCGTGCCCGCGTCCCAGGCGGAGCGGTAGACGAGCAGCTCTCGGCGCGAGACCTGCGGGTCGCACACGGTGGTCACCCCGGCCCGCAGGTACGTCTCCCCGGCCAGCTCCAGCCACGACCGCAACTGCTCCAGGGGGAGGTCGACGTGGAAGTTCGGGCCGTGGCAGCCGATGTCCACGGCGACCGGCAGGAGCAGCTCCATCGCCGAGTCCAGCACCATGCCGGTGAGGCTGCCGCCCTCGTCGCGGACGAACGCACCGCCCGCCGGGTCCGCCACACCGTCGCCGATGCCGCGCCAGGACAGCGCGGCCGAGTTGACCACCGCCTGGTGCCCGGACACGTGGTAGACGATCACCGGGTGCTCGGTGGTGGCCTCGTCGAGCTGCCGCCGGGTGGGCCGGCCGCCGGGGAACTTCGCGTCGTCCATCCCGTACGCCCGGATCCACTGGCCTGCCGGGGTCCTCGCGGCCTCCGCGGCGATCGCGGCGACCAGGTCGGCGGCGCCGCCCACTGCCGGATACCGCGCGTCCACCGCCACCAGCGTCTCGGCGGTGGACAGCAGGTGGTTGTGCGGGTCGATGAAGCCGGGCAGCACGCTGCGCCCGCCCGCGTCGACGACCTCGGCGCCTGGACCGGCCGCGGCCAGCACGTCCGGGTCGCGGCCCACGGCCAGGACCCGGCCGTCCCGCACGGCCACGGCCTCCGCGACCGGGTTGGCGGCGTCCATGGTGAGGACCTTCCCGCCGGTGATGACGGTGGTGGAGGGCGAAAAGGTCACTGCGGTCTCCTTGTCGTGGGGGATCAGAGCGTCGTGCGGTGATCAGAACGTGTCGTGCGGGGGAACGTCGTGCGGGAGGTCAGGGCGTCGTGCGGGGTCAGAATGCGGGGGGTCAGGATGCGGCGGGTCAGTGCGCGGCGGGGTCAG
>NZ_JADOGI010000322.1 GCF_015645445.1 Nonomuraea cypriaca
CCACTTGTCCTCCAGCACCACCGCCACGTCCAGGACCCCCGCCCCTCGACTGACAGCGAGGCTACCGAATCAAGATCAGCTCATTGGAAGGGACACGCACGGGGAGTTGATTCCACGTAACTGATAGGTAGAGCGGCCCCTCATCAGTGGCGATCATCGTGCCGTCGCCCACCCACAGCACGTCCGGAGCGACCGCGGTGAACTTACGCCCGACCAGGTCCGGAGCGACGGGCCGCTTGCCCTGGCGGGTCAGCGAGCGCGGCTTCTTGGGCTTGCGGCCGGCCAGGCCGAGCTCGGCCATGCGTTTGGCCACCGTGTTCTCCGACACCCTCCACCCCTCTTCCCGTAGGTCCTGGGTGATCCTCGGGCTGCCATAGGTGCCGCCAGAGGCGGCGAAGCGCCTGCCGATCGTCTCCTCCAGGTCGACGCGTCGCCGCTGCCGGGCCGTCGGCGCGCGATCCTTCCATTTGTAAAACCATGACTGCGACACCCCCAACGCCCGGCAGGTGATGGTGTGGCTGATGCCGTGCTCGGTCTTCTGGGAGCTGATGAAGGCCGCCACGCTCATCGGCCCATCGCCTCTCGAACCCACAAGACCACCGATCGCTTGAGGACATCACGCTCGTCCTCCAACTCGGCGCGGTCCTTCGTCCAGGCCGCCTTCTCCTCGGCGTGCCGCCTGCTCAGCTCGGCCTTCTCACGCCGCAGCCGGGTCAGCTCCTCCTGCTCGGACTCCTTCAGCTTCCCGCCTCCGTTGCCGCTGCTGCCGTTCTGTTCTTCGGTGTGCCGGTCCATCTGCACCCAGTTGTGCAGCGTGTATGCGTTGATACCAAGATCCCGCGCGATGGGCTTGCCGGTCTCCTTGACGATACGCACCGCTCCCGCCCGGAACTCGGGATCAAAGCGACGTCTTTGGATGCCTGCCACGACCAAACCTCTTCCGGTTCGGTCTCCACGCTATGGGGGGAAGGCCAGCGCGCAGTTCCTCTGGAACTGGAGGGCGTCCTGCGGAGGGCGGCTGTGTCCACTTTTTCTTGATGAGCTGCCGGTGCCAGACAAGGAGGGTGCGTGGGGAGACGATCCGGTGGTTGTGCAGTACACGGGGGAGTAGTCGGGCGAGGGCGGCGAG
This sequence comes from Nonomuraea cypriaca, assembly GCF_015645445.1. Classification (GTDB taxonomy): domain Bacteria; phylum Actinomycetota; class Actinomycetes; order Streptosporangiales; family Streptosporangiaceae; genus Nonomuraea; species Nonomuraea cypriaca. The sequence continues at coordinate 1,130 of NZ_JADOGI010000322.1, forward strand.
TAGGGCGCGGTCCGGCCAGGTGGGCTTTGGCGCGGTGTCTTGGCGGCGCAGCACCGCTACGCGCAGCACCGCTACCTCGTGCCGCAAGATCAATATTTCTGCGTTTTTGGCCGCGGAGGAACGATACAGCAGGACGAGCCACGCGAAGATCCGCGTGGCGATCAGGTAGAGCAGTCGTACGAGCACAAGGACCGATGGTGTCGTATTGGTGCGGGGGAGCGTCGTTCCAGGTCAGGAGCTATGCAGCCATTCTGGAGCGTTACGGTCCGCGGGGAAGGCGGCCAGGCCGAGGGCGAGCAGCGGCGCGGCTGCGAGCCGGGGCGCGGTGGTGCGGAGTTTCACGGTGTATTCCTTCTCACTGGCAGGAACCTGAGGCGGCGTACAGAGGCGGGGGCTCGCCCGTGTCACGCCGGTCGGGCCCCGGCCGGTTTCGCTGCGGAGGGTCAGTCCTTGACGGAGCCCGCGTTCGCGCCGCGGATGAAGTAGCGCTGGAAGCAGAAGAAGAGCACCGCGACCGGGATCGTCGACAGCGCGGCCGCCGCCAGCTTCAGCGGGAACTGGTTGCCGCCGCCCAGCCCACCCGAGACGAACCGGGCAAGCCCGGTGGTGAGGGTCTCGTACTGCTCGGACTGGGTGGAGACCAGGAAGTGCGTGAACTCGTTCCACGAGCCCTGGAAGGACAGGATCGTCAGCGTGATCAGCGCGGGCCTGGCCATGGGCAGCACCACCGACCAGAAGATCCGCAGCACCCCGGCGCCGTCGATCTGCGCCGCCTCCTCTACCTCGCGCGGGAGCGTCTCGAAGAACTGCTTCATGATGAAGATCCCGGCGGCGTCCACCATCAGCGGCAGGACCATGCCGGAGTACGTGTCGAACATGCCGAAGGTGTTGAGCACCAGGAACTTCGGGATCAGCAGCACGATGCCGGGCACCGCCATCACGCCGATCACGCAGGCGGTCAGCAGCGCGCGGCCGCGGAAGCGCAGCCGGGCCAGTGCATAGCCGGCCATCGAGTCGAAGAGCACCCGGCCGGCCGTGACGAGGACCGTGACGAAGAAGGAGTTCGACAGCCAGCGCAGGAACGGCACGCTTTCCGCTGACTCGCTCAGCCCGAAGAGCCGTTCGTACGCGGCGGTCGTCGGAGTCGCCGGCCACAGCGCGAGCGGGTTGGCGGAGGCGTCCGGTTCGGTCTTGAAGCTGTTGGCCACCTGCAGGACGAACGGCAGCAGGTAGAGCAGCGCCAGGCCGATGACCAGCGCGTAGCCCGCGATGCGAGCCGGGCGCGGGAAGCGCTTCAGCACCGGTTGTTCGGCCGGTCCCGGCCGCGACCGGCGGCGCGGCACCGGCCGCCGCCCGCCGTCGGCGGCGGGCCCCGGGGGCGGGGGAATGGCTTCGGTGGTTGTCATGCGTGCTTCGCCTCCTTCGGCGTGCGTTCGCGCAGCAGCCACCGTTGCAGCCCCACGAAGACCAGGATCAGCGCGAAGAGGATGAAGGCGATGGCCGCGCCCTGCCCGAATTCGGCGTTGTCGAAGGCGGACTTGTACGACAGGTAGGCCGGGGTGAGCGTGGTGTTGGCGGGGGAGCCCTGCCCCATCACGTACACCATGTCGAAGACCTGCCAGCTGCCGATCAGGGCCAGGGTGAGGACCAGGAACAGCACCGGCCGGATGGCCGGCAGCGTGACGTGTCGCAGCAACTGCCGCCGGTTGACGCCGTCGAGGGCCGCGGCCTCCTCCAGCTCGCGCGGGATGTTCTGCAGTGCCGCCAGGAAGATCAGCATGAATGTCCCGGAAGTGGTCCACGTGGCCATGAAGATCATCGTGAGCAGCGCCACCGACGGGCCTGCGAGCCACTCGCTGAACGGCAGCCCGAGAAAGTCGTGGGCGGCCAGGAAGGCGCTCGGGTGGTCGGGGTCGACCAGGCCGAGCCCGCCGAGCACCGCCCACACCACGCCCCGGGGGTCGTTCAGCCAGTTCGGGCCCTTGACGCCGACCCAGGACAGCAGGCTGTTGATCGCCCCGCTGCCCTGGAAGAGGAAGAGAAAGACCGTGGAGACGGCGATCGACGACGTGACGGACGGGAAGTAGAAGCCGGTGCGCAGCGCGCCGCGGGCCTTCAGCAGCCGCTGGTTCACGATCATCGCTAGGCCGAGTCCCGCCGCTGTGGCCAGCGGCACGGTGAGCAGGACGTAGAAGGCGTTGTTCCGCATCGAGGTCGCGAACAGGGTGCGGTCCAAGCCGTCCTGGGTGAGCAGGTCCCGGTAGTTGTCCAGGCCGACGAACTCCGCCTCGCCGCCGGTGAACGGGTTGGACTGGCCGTTCCAGTCCAGCAGCGACACCCACAGCGCCATGAAGATCGGCAGCGCCAGGAACAGTCCGAGAACGAGGACCATGGGGCTGACGAACAGCCAGCCCCAGACCCCTTCGCGGCCCCGGACGCCGGTCCTGCGGCTCACTCGGTGCTCTCTTGGATCACCGGCTCACCATTGCGCTGCAGGTCCGAGAGGATCTTCTTCGGGTCAGCGGTCTTCAGCGACAGCAGGTCGCTGTTGAACTGGCTGAGCACCTTGTCCATGCCCTTGATGGTCACCGGCCCCTGGATGCCCTCGCCGATCGGGGTCCAGGGCTCGCGGTCGGGGTGCTTGCCGAAGTACTCGTCGGCCGCCGACTCCCTGGCCGGGATCGCGCCGAAGCCCTCCCCCATGGCGGCCTGCTGCTCCGTCGCCGCCAGGTGCTGGACGAGATCCACGGCCGCGGCCCGGTGCGTGGACTTCTGCGCGACGCCCCAGCAGGTGGTGAAGGCGAGGTTGCCCTTGCCCGCAGGGCCCTCGGGCATGCCCACGACCTTGTAGTCGGTAGTGGGGAAGTCGTGCTGGAGCTGCCCGGCCAGCCAGCTGCCCTCGATGGTCATGGCGGCCTTGCCCTGGCCGAAGGCCTCCCCGGCGTTGAGCGAGTCGACGTCCTTGGCCCACTTCCACCAGCCGTTCTGAAGCCCCTTCTTGACGAAGGCGAGGGCCTCGGTGTTCTGCTGCGAGTCGGCGGTCATCTTCGTCTGGTCCGCGTTGGTGATCCAGCCGCCGGCCTCCTTCATGAAGGCGCCGAGACGCTGGTACTCCTCGCTGGTCACGAGGCCGGTCACCGTGCCCTTGGTGAGCTTCTTCGCCACGCTCTCCAGCTCGTCCCAGCTCTTGGGGTAGTCCTTCTCGGTGAGCCCGGCGTCCTGCCAGAGCTTCGTGTTGATCGCGAGGGCGAGCGCCGCGGCGTCCTTGGGCACGCAGGTGAGCTTGCCGTCGTACGTGAAGGACCGGCGCAGCGTCTCGGGGAAGTCCTCCACGTTCTCGATCTCGTCGCCGTACGGGTAGAGCGAGCCGCCGGAGGCGTAGTTGGCGAACTGGTCGGAGTTGACGTAGAAGACGTCGGGCGGACTGCCGCCGGCGAATGCCTGCCCGAGCTGCTGGTTCATGTCCTTGGCGGTCTGGACCGTGACCTCGTTCCCCGACTTCTTCTCGTACCCGGCGGTGGCCTTCTCCACGGCCTGGGTCTCCGCCGTGCCGGAGGAGGCGATGAGGACGGTCAGGTTCTGCTTGCCGCCGTCCTCCTGGGCGGTGTCGCCGCCGCCGAAGCCGGAGGAGCAGCCGGTGACGGCGAGGAGGCTGACGCAGCCGGCGAGGGCGGCTGTGGAGGTGCGCTTCTTCATGGGGTCTCCATGGTGTGGCTCAGGGGATCCAGGGAGTGGGGGCAGTGTCGGGTGCGGCGTCGGTTGGGGCGTCGGTTGCGGTGTCGCGCCCGGACGTGGAGGTCCGGACGACGAGTTGGGGGGTGAGCAGCGGACGCTCCGGCTCCCGGTCGGGCTCGCGGAGCCGGGCGAGCAGCAGCCGTACGCATTCACGCCCGGCGGCGTCGAGCGGCTGGGCCACGCTGGTCAGCGACGGGGTGAGCAGGGCGGCGGCGGGGGTGTCGTCGAAGCCGATGACGGCGACGTCCGCGCCCGGGGACAGCCCGCGGTCGGCGAGCGCCCGATAGCAGCCGACGGCCAGGGTGTCGCTCGCGGTGACCACGGCGGTCGCGCCCGCGTCGAGCAGCGGACCGGCGGCGGCGCGCGCCTGCTCGATGTCGTCGATGCTCTCGGCGCGGCGGCCGCGCACCGGCAGGCCGTGGCGCTGCAGGGCCCGCTTCCAGCCGGCGGCGCGGTCGTCGCCGACGCCGGAGCCACGCGGCCAGCCCAGGAAGGCGATCTTCCGGTGGCCCTGGCCGGCGAGGTGCTCCACCGCGGCGTCGGTGCCGGCGGCGCCGTCCACGTCCACCCAGTCCCCAACCTGGCGGCCGGACCAGATTCGGCCGAAGGCCACGAATGGGACATCGTGCTGGGCGAGCCAGGCCTGCCGCGGGTCGCCCAGGGCGGTGCCGCTGAGCACGAAGCCGTCGACGCTGTAGGTGTCCAGCAGCTCCTGGTAGGACTCCAGCAGCTTCGGGCCACTGGGGGCGGCGAAGAGCAGGATGCGGTGGCCGGATGCGTCCGCGGTCTGCGAAAGGGCGTGCAGGAAACGGTCCATGACCGGGGTCGTGGTGCCCGGCGGGACCGGCGGGATGCCGTAGCCGATGAGCTTGCTGGAGCGAGTGCGCAGCGTCTGGGCGGCGCGGTGCGGACGGTAGCCGAGCACGTCGATCGCCTGCTTCACCCGTGCCAGCGTGTCCGGGCGCAGCAGGTCGGGGGAGTTGATGGCATTGGAGACCGTCTGCGGAGAGACCCCGGCGCGGCGGGCGACCATGGCAAGCGTCACATTTCCGGCCGCCACGGCACGCTGACCCGGTACCTGCGCCATCGCAGCGCCTCCTGAGCATCTCTCGGTCGAAAATCAGTGAGTTTTAGCGATCCAAGGGATTGTGACCCGCCTTGAACTGCCCATACAGTCCTTGAAACGCTCTAATGACTCAGAGATTGGTCCCTGCACAACATGGATGTCAAGACCCCGGAGGAAACCGGCCAGGAGCCGGGCGCCGAGGCAGGGCTGCAGCCCTTCCTGCACGACAGCTGCATCACAATGCACGCGCCGAGCTTCACCGCCTCCCGCCCCGACGGGCAGCTGAGCCACGGCGCGGACGGCTTCTACCACGGTGAACGCCGGGCTCTCGCCCGCCTGGAGATCTCCGCCGACCGGGTGCTCTCCGCCCCGGTCGCCGGCGGCCTGGAGGGCGCGGACCGGGCCCTGTTCCGTACAGTGCTGCGCGGCGTGGCTGAGACGACGGCCGACCCCGCGGTGGTGCTGGAGCGGCGGCGCACCACCGCGCCCGGGCGGCTGACGGAGTCGCTGCGGGTGCTCAACTCCGGCCGGGTACCGGCGCTGATCCGGCTCTCCGTGGCCGCCGGCACCGACCTGGCGACGATGGAGCAGGTCAAGTCCGGCGTCCCGGTGGCTTCTGTCGCGGCCGAGGTGGAGGTGACCGGCTCCGCGCTGGTGTGGGCCGGCGACGCGGTGACCGTACGGCTTGCGAGCAGCCCCGCGCCGACCGGCATCGAGGCCGGCGCCCGGCAGGGACGGCTTCATTACGACATCGCGCTGGCCCCCGGCGAGGACTGGAAGGCCGAGCTGGTGTGCACGGCCGAGGACGCCGAGGGCGAGCCGTTCCCCGCCCCGGCCACCGAGGGCACCCCGTGGCGCACCCCGCGACTGCGGAGCGCTGACCGCCGCTTCGACGACTGGCTGCACCAGTCTCACGCCGACCTACGGCGCCTCCTGCTCGCCGACCCCGACCAGCGCGAGGACGTCTTCCTCGCCGCCGGCGCACCGTGGTTCGCCACCCTCTTCGGCCGCGACTCGCTCTGGGCCGCGCGGATGCTGCTGCCGCTGGGCACGGACCTGGCGGCGAGCACCCTGCGCGTCCTCGCCCGCCGCCAGGGCAAGAAGACAGACGTACGCACCCAGGAGCAGCCGGGCAAGATCCTGCACGAGGTGCGCCGCGCCGGGCTACGCCTGCCCGGGCACTCCCCGGCCCTCCCGCCGGTCTACTACGGAACGGTCGACGCCACCCCCCTGTGGATCACCCTGCTCCACGACGCCTGGCGCTGGGGCCTGGACCCGGCCGAGGTCGAGGCGCTGCTTCCGCACGCCGAGTCCGCGCTCGCCTGGATGAGCGACCACGGCGACGCCGACGGCGACGGCTTCCTGGAGTACATCGACGAAAGCGGCCGCGGCCTGGCCAACCAGGGCTGGAAGGACTCCGGCGACTCCATCCGCTTCCGCGACGGCCGCCTCGCCGAGCCGCCGATCGCGCTGTGCGAAGTGCAGGCGTACGCCTACGAGGCCGCCCACAGCGGCGCCGCCCTGCTGCGCGCCTTCGATCGGCCGGGCGCGGACCGCTGGGAGGAGTGGGCCGCACGGCTGAAGTCCCGCTTCCACACGGCCTTCTGGGTCGAGGACGACCGCGGCCCGTACCCGGCCGTCGCCCTGGACCGCGACAAGCGCCCCGCGGACGCGGTCACCTCCGGCTTCGGCCACCTGCTCGGCACCGGCCTGCTCGACTACGAGGAGAGCGCCCTGCTCGCCAAGCGCCTCGCCGGGCCCGACCTGGACTCCGGCTTCGGCCTGCGCACGCTGAGCAGCGACTCCGGCGGCTTCAACCCGCTCGGCTACCACATCGGTTCCGTCTGGCCGCACGACACCGCGATCGCCGTGTTCGGGCTGACCAGGGCCGGCTTCTCCGAGGCCGCGACGTCGCTGGCCGCGGGGCTGATCCGCGCCGCGGGCGCCTTCGACGCCCGGCTGCCGGAGCTCTTCGGCGGCTATGGCACGGACGCGGGCCGCCGCCCGGTCCCGTATCCGGCGGCCTGCCGCCCGCAGGCATGGGCCGCCACGTCCTCGGTGCTGGTGCTGCAGTCCCTGCTTGGCTTGAGCGCCGACGTCCCGAACGGCACGCTGACGGTGGCCTCCCAGGTGTCGGCGGATCTGCGGCCGCTGCGCGCCTCAGGGCTCGAAATCGCCGGGGGGCCGCTGGAGATCACTGTCGCGGCAGACGGTACGGCGGACGTCCAAGCGCCCGCCGGGCTGACCGTGCGCGTCACCCCGTAACCGTGCGGGGGCAGGTGCCGTGCCGCCGGCTGCCTGCCCCCTGGCCCGCTCCAGGTCGCCGACCAGTCCTCGAACCGCAGCACGACCGCCGCGCAGGCGAAGGCGCCCGGTCCGTCACTCACCGGACCGGGCGCCTCGTGCCGGGGCCGTCAGGCCGCGCGGCCGCCGTACAGGACCGGGTTCACCGGCGTGTCCGGGACCTGGCCGATCTCCGTGCCGGGCATCCAGTCGCGGTCGGCGGCCTGGTTGTCGTTGGTCGGCTCCGCCACCCGGATGTCGGCGTCCATGTAGATCACCGTTATGACGCGGCGCGGCACCGTGCCGCGGTTCGGCCCGGCGTGGTGGAAGGTCCAGCCGCGGTGGAAGCTGGCGTCGCCGAGGGCGAATGGATCCACGACGTCCTCGAAGCGCTGGTCGGCCACCACCTGCTTCAGCTTCGCCTCCGAATCGTCGGAGATCGGCAGGTCGCGGCCGTAGGAGAAGTTGTGGCTGCCGCGGGCGAAGGCCAGTGGGCCCATCTCCAGCGGGGTCTCCTGCAGCGGCAGCCAGATCGTCAGGCAGCGGTCGGAGGACAGCGGCCAGTAGTACTGGTCGGCGTGCCAGGGGGTGATGCCGCCGCTGGGCTCCTTGTAGAGGGCCTGGTCGTGGTAGAGGCGGACCGCGTGCACGCCGAGGAGCTTCGCGGCGATGCCGGCGAGGCGGCTGGAGAAGACCAGCTCGCGTACCTTGTCGTTGTGCTGCCACAGGTTCGTCACCTGCAAGAACGCCTTGCCGTAGGTGTCGCGCTCCGCGAGCGGCAGGTGCTGGGTGTTGAGCCGGATGACCTCGGAGGTGATCGTCGGCTCGTACGCGGCGATCGTCTCCGGGGAGAGCACGCCGGACAGGTGGATGAATCCGTCGCGGGCGAAGTCGGCGGTCGCGGTCTCGCGCAGGCCCTCGTACGGGACGTCGAGCTCGGACCCCGCTGCCTGGATGGTCGTTGCGGTCATGTGTTTCATGTTCCCGGCAGGGTCCGGTCGTTGGCCACGCCATCGTTGCCCACTTCTGGTACTCAATTGACACTCTGCCTACGGCCGGGCTCAGGCTAGGATGCGGGCCGTGAAGCCGCGTTACGAGCAGCCAGGGATCCCCGACGGCACCACGCTCAGCAGCTTCATCCGCCGCCAGGAGGCGTACGACTTCGCCTGGCACTACCACCGCGAGTACGAGCTCACGCTCATCACCGAGGGCACCGGAACCCGCTACGTGGGTACCACCGTCGAGCACTACCGCCCCGGCGACCTGGTCCTCCTCGGCCCGGACCTGCCGCACACGTTCACCTCGCAGCCGTACGACGGGATGGCCGAGGCGGCGGTGGTGCAGTTTCGCCACGACTTCCTCGGCGCGGACTTCTTCGCCCTCCCCCAGTTCCGTACGATCGCCGCCCTGCTCTCCCGCTCCGCCCGCGGCCTGCGCTTCACTCCGGCCCCGCCCGAGGTCCACGCCCTCCTCGCCGGCCTGCCCCGCCTCGACGCCGCCGCGCAGACCCTCGGCCTCCTGGACGCGCTCCGCCGCCTCGCGCACACCGGCACCGGCACGCCCATCACCAGCCC
>NZ_JADOGI010000323.1 GCF_015645445.1 Nonomuraea cypriaca
CGTCCATGGCGGGGGTGAGGCCGGGGGTGATCAGGAAGCCGACGCCGCGCGGGCCGGCCAGCCACTTGCGTGAGGTGCCCACGTACGCGGTCGCGCCTGTCCCGCGTACGTCCACGTGCCCGAGCGACTGGCAGACGTCCAGCACGAACGGGACCCGCGCCGCGCGGCACAACGCCCCGATCTCCGCCGCCGGCTGCACGACGCCGCGATGCGAGCCGATGTGGGAGACGATCACCAGGTCCAGCCCCGCCGCCAGCCGGGCGCGCACGCCCTCGGGGTCGATGCGCGCGTCGCCGTCCACCGGCAGCTCGACCAGCCGCCAGCCACGCGAGGCGGCCAGGCGGCGCAGCAGCATCAGGGTGCTGCCGTACTCGGTGCGGGCGTAGCCGACGCGGCTGCCCGGTGCGAGCCGCCACCCGCCGAGCAGCGCCGCCATCGCCGCCGTCCCGCTCTCCAGGAACGCCACGTCACCGGGAGCCGCGCCGGCCAGCACGGCCAGGGCGGACCTCGGCCCGGTGAGATCGGGGACGGCTCCGTAGCCGCCGCGCTCGCGTTCCAGCCGCAGGTGCGCCACGACCGCGTCGAGCACCCGGTCGCTCGGAACGTTGCAGCCGGCCGCGTCGAGATGCCCGGGCGGCGCGACACCCCGGGCGGAACGCCACGCCCGCCCGACGTCCTCGGTTCGGGTCACACGCCGGCCAGGACCAGGCTGAAGTCACCGGCGGGATCGGTGTAGAGGCGGCGCACCTCGAACCCGGCGCCGGCGAGCTCCCGCCGCAGCCCCTCCGGGTGGAACTTGGCGCTGATCTCGGTACGCGTCTCCTCCCCAGCGGTGAAGTCCACGGCCAGCCCGAGCTGGTCGATCCACACCCGCATGTCCCGGTCCGCGCGCAGCCGCATCTCGATCCACTCGCGGCGCGCGTCGTACAGCGCCACGTGCGTGAACGCCTCCGGCTCGAAGTCCGCCGCCAGCTCCCTGTTGATCACCCGCAGCACGTTCCTGTTGAAGGCGGCCGTCACCCCGGCCGCGTCGTCGTACGCCGCCACCAGCCGCCCGGGGTCCTTCACCAGGTCGGCCCCGAGCAGGAACGTGTCCCCCGGCCGCAGCGTGGCCCGCACGCCCTTGATGAAGACCTCGCGGGCGGCGGGTTCGAGGTTGCCGATCGTGCCACCGAGGAAGGCCACCATCCGCCGCCCGGCACGCGGCAGCAACCCCAGCTGGTGCTCGAAGTCCGCGCACACCGCCCGCACCGCCAGCCCGGGGTAGCGCCCGGCCAGCCGCCGCGCCGCCGCCTCCAGGGTGACCGCGTCAACGTCCACCGGCGTGTACGTACGCAGCCTCCCGCCCTCGGCGAGCGCGTCCAGCAGCAGCACGGTCTTCTCGCTCGTGCCGGAGCCCAGCTCGACCAGCGTGTCCGCGCCGCTGACCGCGGCGATGTCCGCGGACCTGGCACGCAGGATGGCCAGCTCGCGCCGGGTCGGATAGTACTCGGGCAACCGGGTGATGCGGGAGAACAACTCGCTCCCCGCGGCGTCGTAGAACCACTTGGGCGGCAACCACTTGCGCGACGCCGTCAGCCCGGCCCTGACGTCCTCTTCGAGGGCCTGGCGCAACTGGTCGGGGTCAAGGTGGTTGGTCACCTGCACGGTCGGCTGGCTTACGGGCACGGGGACTCCTCAAGTATGAGATCAGATCGGCTGGACGGACACGGCGTCGCCGGTGACGGTCAGCAGGCTGCGCTCGGGCACGGCCTGCCATCCGGGCAGGTCGTCGAGCGGTTCGCTGGCCACGAGCACGCCGTCGTCCAGCCGGCGGTGGAAAAGCGTGTCGCCCCAGACGGTCGCGGCGATGGACGCGCCGTCGCAGGCGAGCAGGTTCAGGCGGGCGGCGGGGTCCTTCTCCCCCGCGGCGGCGACGACCTCGGCCAGCGCCTCGCCCAGCGCGGCCCCGGCGCGTCCGCGCAGGAACACGGCGGCGGCGAGCCAGGCCGCGTCGCACGCGCTCTCCGCCCGGTCGGCGAGGTCGCCGGCGAGCCCGCGCAGCGCGTCCCTGGTGACGCGCCCGTTGTGGCTGAGCAGCCAGCCGCGGTCGGTGAAGGGCGCGGTGGCGCTCTCCTCGATCGGCATGCCGACGGTGGCCGAGCGCACCGCCGCCAGCAGGCAGGTGGAGCGCGCGACCTGCGCGAGCGCGGACAGGTTCGCGTCGGCCCACATGGGCACGGTACGGCGGTAGCGCACCGGCTCGGCGCGGGCCTGGTCGTACCAGCCCATGCCGTAGCCGTCGGCGTTGATCAGGCCCTGGCGCTGCCGCCGCGGCGCGTATGACTGCTTGAGCAGGCCGTGCTCGGGCTCGTGGATGAGCGAGGTGAGCGGGCGGGCGGCGCCCAGCCAGGCCGCGTGCCTGCACATCTCAGACCAGCTCCGAACGCGCGCAGCGGAACCCGGTGAAGATCTGCCTGCGGATCGGGTAGTCCCAGTTCCTGAACGTGGTCCTGACCGCCGCCGGGTCGGCCGCCCACGAGCCGCCGCGCAGCACGCGGTACTCCCGGCCGAAGAACACCTCGCTGTACTCCTTGTACGGGAAACTGCGGAAGCCGGGGTAGGGCTGGAACCACGAACCGGTCCACTCCCACACGTCGCCGACCATCTGCTCGGCCCCGTACGCGCTGGCCCCTGCCGGGTAGGCGCCCAGCGGCGCGGGGTGGGCGGCGCGGTGGCCGAGGTTGGCCAGGTCGGGTCCCGGGTTCCGCTCGCCCCACGGGTAGCGGCGGGCCTGCTCGGCCGCCGGGTCCCAGCCGCAGGCCTTCTCCCACTCGGCCTCGGTGGGCAGCCGCTTGCCCGCCCAGCGGGCGTAGGCGTCGGCCTCGTACCAGGACACGTGCTGGACCGGCTCGTCCATCGGGACGGGCTCGGAGCGGCCGAAGCGGGTACGCCACCAGGCGCCGCCCTCCCTGGTCCAGAACAGGGGGGCGGAGACGCCGCTGTTCCGCCGCCACCCCCAGCCCTCCGGCGTCCACCAGCGCGGGTCGTCGTAGCCGCCGTCCTCGATGAACGCCGCGTACGCGCGGTTGCCGACGGGCAGCCGGTCGATCCAGTACCCGGGCAGGTCCACGCGGTGGGCGGGCCGCTCGTTGTCGTAGGCCCATGGCAGGGTGCCGGTGCCCATGAGGAACGTTCCCGCGGGCACGTACACCTCCTCGGGGCCGTCGGCGCGGCCCTGGGGCAGGTCGCCGTCGCGGACCAGGCCGGGCTGCCCGGACAGCTGCAGCGTGGCGAGCATGGTCTCGTCGTGCTGGTGCTCGTGCTGGATCACCAGGCCGAAGACGAAGCCGTCGCGGTGCAGCGGCGCATGTTCTCCGGCGTCCTCCAGGTTCACCGCGTCGAGGACGTCGAGCACCCGCCCGCGTACGCCCTCGATGTAGCGGCGGGCCTCGGCCGGGCCCAGGAACGGCAGGGTGGGGCGGTCCTTGCGCGGGGTCTTGAACGCGTCGTAGATGTCGTCGATCTCGGGGCGGAGCGGCGTGATGCCGCCGGCCTCCCGCAGCACCCACAACTCCTCGTAGTTGCCCACGTGGGCCAGGTCCCACACGAGGGGCGACATCAGCGGCGAGTGCTGGCGCACCAGCAGGTCGTCCTCCGCCTCCGTATAGGTCAGCGACCGGTCGCGCACCGCGATGAGCTCGGCGGCGATCCGTTCCTTGATGTCGTTCATGGTCGTCCGTTCAGCCAGGCCGGGACGGGCCGTCCCGGCGTCGGATCCATCAGGTCGGCCGCCGGCGAGCGGCCTGTCGTCACGTGCCGGTCGGCGAACGCGGCCACCTCGCCGGCCAGGCCGGGGCCCGCGCCCAGGCGGGGCAGAGCCTCCAGCGCAGCGCGGAAGCACGCCTCGGCGGCCTCGCGCAGGCGCGGGTCGGACAGCCCGCACCGCGCCGCCACCTCCCACTCCGGGTACGGCCCCAGCCGCTCCACCGCGGCCACCGCGGCTTCGGCCGCGCGGTCGTCGACGACCAGCGCGTACGTCACCGCCACGCACGCCGGCCAGGCCGCCGGGTGCTGGGCGTCGAGGTACCGGATCTCCAGCCAGCCACGGGGGCGTACCGGGGGGAAGACCGTCGTCGCGTGATAGGCCAGGTCCTCGGCGGTGGGCCGGCGCCCGTGGCCGGCGTCCAGCCAGTCGCGGAACGTCGAGCCGTCCAGGACCGCGCGATAGCGCTCCTGGCCCTCGCGTACGAGCATGAGCCGCGCGTCCAGCAGGTACTCGGCCCAAGCATCGGCGGGATTATCGGCGGGGCCCGCAGCGGGCACGGGCGCGGTCCTGGTGCGGTCGAGCCGGTCCCAGACGGCCTGGCGGCCCGACATCCAGCCGCTCGGCGCGCCGCCGCCGCTCAGTGGCGAGTTGGCGAAGGCGGCGAGCAGCACAGGGCCGAGCGCGTGCGCCCGTCGCCAGCGGAGCGCGGGCCGTTCGCCCAGGTCCAGGTTGACCTGGATCGACGCGGTCGAGCACATCATCAGCGGCCCGTACGGCACGCCGAGGAACTCCGCCATCGCGTCGTACCTGGGCTGGCGGAGCTGGCGGCGGGCTGGGCGTAGCGGGTCGAGCCCTACCCCGGCCAGTACGAGCCCGGCAGCGCGCAGGGCGTCGCGTACGGCGCTCACGTCGGCGGCGAGGCGGGCCAGCGTGCCGGGCAGCGGCCCGGGCGGTCCGGACAGTTCGAGCTGGCCGCCGGGCTCGAACGTGACCCGGCTGCCGCCGGGCAGCGCCGGCAGGGCCCGTTCGACCCTGGCCACCGGCACGTGCGCGGCGGTCTCCGTACGGTCGAAGACCAGGAACTCCAGCTCGACGCCCACGCGGTCGCCCGGCGCGGGGTGGAGGCAGCGGCGCGCGAAGGCCGCCACATCCGAGGCGTCCCGCAGCGGCGTGCCCTCGGCCGTCAGCCCGATCATCGTCTCCCCTTCGCCGGCGCTCGGTTCTGCGAAGGGCCGCCTCCCGCGGACCGTCACGAGGACGCGGACTTCGCGCCGGCGGCGGGCCACGTGCGGCGGCTCGCCGCAGTTGGCGGACTTCGCGACCCACGGCGGCCACCTGCGGCGGTCCGCACGGGCAGCCGCGGGCAGCGGAGTCCAGATCTACAGACCCGCGAGCCGCGCGATCGTTACAGGGGATTTTTTGGTGTAACGGATGGGGCGTGACCGGCACTAGGTGACATGGAGCGAGCAGGGACCGGCCTCGGGTGCGATGACGTGCTGGAGTCGCTCACGGACTATCTCGAAGAGGCGCTTCCGGCTGGCCGGCGACGGCGGGTCGCGGACCATCTGGGCGCGTGCCCGGCGTGCTCGGGGTGTCTGGGTCAGATTCGTGCGACGATCGCGGTGCTCGGCTGCCTGCGGCACGGCGTCGTGCCGGCGCCGGTGCTCAACGCGCTGTGGGAGAGTTTCCTGACGTCCTGACCGATAGCGGTGTGCGCCGTGGCGCTGTGCGCGTTATGCGCCGTGGCGGGTGCGGAAGGCGGACATGAGCCGGTCGCGCACGTCGGGGGGCAGCTTCTCCGGCGGCGGGTCGCCGAGGGCCGCGATGGTCGCGCGGAACTGCTCGACGTAGCGCTCACAAGCCTCGCAGCCGGACAGATGCGCCTCTATACCGGCGCGCTCGTGCTGGTCGAGGACGTCATCGAGGTAGGCGGTGATGAGTCCCACCAGTTCGCCGCAGGTGAACCGCTTCACGAGGTTGACCGCCCTTGTCTCTGGATGAACCGTTTCACTTATTGTGCCGCCTCCCGGGCCGAAGGAGCCCGCGAGCCATTCTGGCGGCTTCGGATCCCCGGAGGGAGCCCCCACGCGTCAGTCCGGCTGTTTCACCGACTCGAAGTAGTCAGCGAGCCGGTCGCGCACCGCCGCGCGGGCGCGGTGCAGCAGGACCCGCTGGTTGGCCGCGGAGATCTCCAGGATCTCGCACACCTCGTCGGAGCTGCAGCCCTCCACGTCGCGCAGGGCGATCACGATCCGCTGCCGCGGCGGCAACCTGCCCAGGGCCTCGGCGATGAGCCCTCGCACCTCCGAGGCCAGCGCCGCGCCCTCGGGCGTCACCCACGCCGCGGGCGGCTCCTTCCAGCCGTCGGGCGTGTCGCCGGGGCCGGCGGCCGGGCCGCCGTCCCGCTCGAAGGCGCTCCATGGCAGCGTGCGACTCTCGCGCACGCCGCGCTTCTTCGCCGTGTTGACCAGGATGCGGAAGATCCACGTCTTGACCGACGAGCGCCGCTCGAAGCCGCCGATCCCGTCGATCACCGCCAGCCACGTGTCCTGGACGACCTCCTCCGCGGAGTGGTCGGTGGACACGTAGCTCCTGGCCACCCGGAGCATGCCCCGGGACCAGGTGTCGAGCAGCGCCGCGAACATCGCCTCGTCACCCGCGCGCAAGGCGGCGACGACCACGTCATCCGAGGGCAGCCCTCCCCCCGCGAAAGACCCCACGATCGTTTCCCTCCGGTCGAGCGCTGGGACGTCCAAGCCTTCGGGACCGGTGCCGAATCCCGGTGCCGACCCCGGTGCTTGGCGAGCCGGGACGACACCGGCCCCAGGCTAACTCTTCCCCCTGACATGCTCACGTCCCGGCGGGCCGCCCCGCTTGAGTACGCATTCCCGACACAGTCGTACATATGGTTACTAACTGGACAAGTTCCGGCGAATTGCTGCGGCGCGGCTCAACGGGGAAGGTAGGCGTGCCACCTGCCAGGACGCGCTTCCCGCAGGTGCCCCCTCCCCCAATCCTGGAGGAACGGCGCCGGGATCGAACGGCCCTCGTCCACGGCGACCACATGTTTGCCGGCGCTCTGGGCGGCGCGTACCTCGGCCGGCGTCTCGCTCCGCTCCGGCCAGCGCAGGACCGTGTGGGACTCGCACCCGATCCGGTGGGCGATCGTCACGGCGTGCTCGCCGTACACCAGGCAGGGCCGGCGTACGCCGAGGGCGGTGAGCGCCCCGGCGACCTCCGCGTCGGCCCCGCGCGTGGCCAGCCGGACGCCCGTCACCTTGTCGAGCGTCAGCCCCTGCAGGGCGAACTGGGCGAGGAGACCGGCGGCGAACAGCCCGGACCCGGCGCCGCGCGGCAGAGGCCGCCGTGCCGCCGCCGGCAGCCACAGCGCTCCGTGCGCGATCGGGAAGGCCAGCAGCGCGTACGCGGGCAGCAGGAAGCGCGGCGCCGCGTACCCGACCAGGAAGAGGTACGGGACGGCCATCGACAGTCCGGCGACGGCCGGGATCAGGCACTCGGCCAGGCGGTCCCAGCGGCGGGCCGCGTACAGGCCGAGCAGGACGAGGGCGGGGATCGTGCTCCACCAGAGCAGCCAGATCGGCTCGATGGGCCCGCAGTGGGCGGGTGGCCGGCAGAGCAGCGGCCCGTTGAGCGCCCGCGCGTGCTCGGACAGCGAGAAGTGCGCGCCGGTCTCGTTCGCCACCCCGGCGGCCCGCCAGCGGGCGGCCAGGCCGCCGAAGCGCACGTACGCCTCGGCGATCCAGTCGGCCCAGCCTGCGACCAGCCCGGCGGCCAGGGCGGCCCCGGCCCTGATCCGGGCGCGCGACTCAGCCTTGATCAGCCGGTTTCCTGGGACGAGCAGGGCCACGGCGAGCGGGAGGACGAGCCAGATGCTGTCCGGCGGGCGCAGCAGGCCGGCCACGGCCACGCTCACCGCCAGCCCGGCCACCGGGCCAGGCCCGCCGTCGTGCCGGGTGCAGCGCAGGAAAAAACCGGCGGCGGCGACCGCGCAGAACGCCACCCACAGGTTCGGCATGGCCGCGTTGCCGTAGAACACCGACAGCCACAGGGACGCGAACAGCAGGGCGGCCAGCGGCACCACCGCTCCGGAGCGGACCCGCAGCCAGGTGCGGAACGACGCGTACAGCCCGAGCGCCGACAGCAGGCTCAGGCAGACCCGAAGCGCCTCGGTCGAGGAGGTGACCAGCGTCAACGGGGCGACGAGCAACGTGATCCCCCGGGCGCGGGGCGCGATGAACTCGGTCGCGGGCCCGCGCGGATCGACCTGGCTGACGTAGACGACCTCGTCCCATCCGAGCCCCATGCCGGGGGTGACGACGATCAGCTGGACCATCCCGTAGCAGGCGGCCACCAGCGCCAACAGCGCCCGCCACGGAGCAGCCCGGAGCCGCGAACGAACCGCTTCTGATGCTCCCATCAGGCTTTTCATAGCGCGGGCCGCTGAGCGAACGCCGATATGAGGAGGTGACTTGCGGAAGGCATGCGCGCCCATGACACCCGCCGGGCCGGGACATGCCGGGAAACTTACCTATTCCGCGCGGACATCACATCGGGAACGTCCCGGTCCAGCAGCACGTATCGTCCCGGCGAGCCGTCCGCGTGAGGTCAGTCGCCGGCCGCCCATTCCCTGAGCACGGTCTTCTGGATCTTGCCCGTCGAGGTCTTCGGCAGCTCGCGGAAGGACACCGCCTTGGGCGCCTTGAAGTGCGCCAGCCGGCCCCTGACGTGCTCGATGAGCTCGTCCTCTGTGGCGATGGCCCCGGCGGTGAGCGCCACGTAGGCGACGGGCACCTCACCCCAGTGCGGGTCGGGGCGGGCGACGACCGCGGCCTCCTGGACCGCGGGGTGACTCACGAGCGCGTTCTCGACCTCGACGGAGGCGATGTTCTCACCGCCGGAGATGATCACGTCCTTCGCCCGGTCCACGATCTGCACGTAGCCGTCCGGGTGCCACACCGCCAGGTCACCGGTACGGAACCAGCCACCGGGCGCCGCCTTCTCAGTGGCCTCGGGATCGCGGTGGTAGCCCACCATGACGTCGTTGCCGCGCACCGCGATCTCGCCGACCGTGACGGCGTCGGCCGGCACGTCGTCGCCGTTCGCGTCCACGACGCGGATCCGCTGGGCGATCACGTTGCCCACCCCCTGCCGCGCGGTCAGCCCGGCCAGTTCGCCGGCGCCCAGTGCGCTCCACTCGGGTTGCGGCTGGCAGATCGCCGCGGGTCCGTACGTCTCGGTGAGCCCGTACAGGTGGATCACGTCGATGCCCGCCCGCAGCGCCCGGCCGAGCAGCGCCGGGCTCGGCGGCGCGCCACCCACGCAGGCGAGCAGCCGCGGGTCCAGGGCGGCGGGCGGCGCGTCGCGATGGGCCAGCAACGAGGTGAGCACCGTCGGCGCGCCGCACAGGTGCGTGACGCGGTGGGCGCGAATCAGCCGCCACGCCTGTGCGGGCTCGACCTTGCGCAGGCAGATGTGCCGGCCGCCCGCCAGGGTCACCGCCCAGGGGAAGCACCACCCGTTGCAGTGGAACATCGGCAGGGTCCACAGGTAGCCGCTGGCCGCGTCGAGCCGGGTGTGCAGCGCCATGGCGAGGGCCTGGAGGTAGGCGCCACGGTGGTGGTACACGACCCCTTTCGGGCGTCCCGTCGTCCCGCTCGTGTAGTTGATCGACAGCGGTGACAGCTCGTCCTCCACCCGGACCAGCAGGGGGTCCGCGCCGGCCAGCAACGCCTCGTAGCCGCCGGAGGACACCAGGCGCGGGCGCGACCGGCTCGCCGCGGCCGCCTCGCGGGCGAGCGCGCCGAGCTCCTCGTCGTGCAGGAGCACGGACACCTCGGCGTGGTCGATGATGTACGCCAGCTCCCCCGCGGACAACCGGATGTTCATCGGGACCATGACCGCGCCGGCGGCCGGCACGCCGAAGGTCGACTCCAGCAGAAGGTGACCGTTCGGGGCGAGCACGGCCACCCGG